>JBAWBG010000029.1:0-55775 GCA_049589695.1 Candidatus Sulfotelmatobacter sp.
GTAGCGCCTCCGGCAGCACCGCCAGCGCCACTGCGTTTACGTTATAGGGGGAAGCCGCGCGGCGCACCATCGATATCTGACTGGCGTGCCCGGCGAGGATGCCGATGCGCAGACCCGCCAGCCCGTAGGCTTTCGAAAATGTGCGCGCCACAAAAAGATTAGCGGGCAGGGCGGTCCGGTTGAGAATCGTCTCTCCGTGAAACTCGAAATACGCCTCGTCCACCAGAACCGCAGCTTGTGGTGCCGCCTGGGCGATCCGAAGCAGTACCTCGCCTGCAACCGCTGCCCCTGTTGGATTATTTGGATTCGCCACTGCAATGAGACGCGTGCGCGGGCTGATTCGCGAAAGCAGTTTCTCTAACGGAAAGGAAAAGTTTTCCCCGGAAAGAATCTGAACAAGGCTTGCTTCTTCGGCCTGCGCAAAAATTGCATACATTGCAAAGGTAGGCACGACGATAATCGCTTCGCCCCCCGGCTCCAGATATGTCGAGCAAAGCAGATGAATCGCCTCATCCATACCGTTTGTAAGCAGAATCTGTTGTGCTTGGAGTCCTAGAAAATCGGCGATCTTGGCCTCCACGGGTTCGCGCTCCGGATAGCGAGCCAAGGTCTCGGCATCGAGTGAACGCAATCGCTCCAACACACGCGGCGAGCAACCGATTGTGCTTTCGTTGAAATCCAGGCGCAGTCCTACGCGGCCCGCCAGAGGCGGCCGATAAGCATGCAGATTCCTTATCGCCATGCGAGCCTCAAGCATTGGCGCTCCTCAGCCGCAAGGATTCAGCGTGTCCGTGCAGCCCTTCGGCTTCAGCTAAAGCGATGGCCGGCGGGGCAATACCCCGAATCCCTTCGCCGGATATTTCCTGGCAAGAAATGATGCGGACATAATCCAGAATGCTGAGTCCTCCGCGCACGCGGGCCATCGCACCGGTCGGCAACACGTGATTCGGGCCGGAGATGTAATCCCCGGCGGATTGGGGCGTGAACTCGTTCAAGAAAATCGATCCTGCATTTTGCACGAGCGGTGCCAGGGGCGCCGGCAACGTGAGATGCTCGGGCGCGATCCGGTTTGCGGTCTCGACCGCCTGCTCGAGAGAATCAACCAGAAGAATTGCCCCGTTGCGAGAGAGCGAGTGCGCGGCAATTGGATTTTTGCGAGTGCGCTGCTGCACCTGAATCTTTACAGCGTTTGCTAATTCGTTGGAAGTAGTTATGAAGACGCAAAGCGTATCGGGATCATGCTCCGCTTGCGCCACCAGATCACACGCGATGAAAGCAGGATCTCCGGCGGCGCTTACGATGATGGCTTCCGTAGGACCAGCGAGAAACTCGATAGCGCAATCGAATGCAACCATCTTCTTGGCCGCGGTCACGTAACGGTTTCCAGGGCCGACGATCTTGCTCACGCGCGGAACGGTTTTCGTGCCGTAAGCGAGTGCGGCGACTGCCTGCGCCCCGCCAACCCGGTAGAATTCGCGCACACCGAGAAAAGCGGCTGCCGCCAAAGTCGCTTGCGCCGGGTGCGGCGACACGACACGAATTTCTGACACGCCCGCTACTTGCGCGGGAATCACACTCATTAACAAAGTAGAAGGCAGTGGATATCGACCGCCAGGAACATAGCAACCTACCGATTCCAGTGGACGCACTAACTGCCCAACGCAAACCCCGGGCTGGATTTCGCGACGCCACTCTTCCGGTTTCTGCCACTCGCAGAAGCGGCGAATATTTTCTGCGGCTTGTGTGATGGCATTTTTAAGTTGTGCAGGAGTCCTCTGCCAGGCATCCCGCAGATCGGCCTCCGGTACGCGCATAGGTTCATCTTTTCTTAAGCCGTCCCAGCGCGCTGAATAACGCCGCAACGCTCGATCTCCATCGCGTCGCACGTTGTTCACGATGCGCCGCACCGTCGGCTCAATTTCGGCGAGATCGTTAGCGCCCCGCTGCTCCAGCGCTCGCACGAACCGATCCTTCTTAACGCCGCCGAGTATGCGCAGGCGCATCACATCACCACCTTGTTCAGCGGATACTCGACGATTCCTTGTGCGTTTGCTTGTTTGAGCTTTGGGATCAGCGACCAGGCCGCGTTTTCTTCGATCACAGTGTTAACTGCAACCCATTCGCCATCGGCGAGTGGCGCGACCGTGGGATTTTGCAATGCCGGAAGCAGACCCAGAACGCTGGCCAAATCGGGCTTGCGGACGTTGAGCATCAGGCCAACCCGGCCCAGCGCGGCAATCGCTCCGGAAAGCATTACAGCCAGGTTCTCGATCTTCTGCCGGCGCGCGGGATCGGCCCAAGCAGTGTTGTTGGCAATCAGTTGCGTGTTCGACTCCAGAACCGTTTCGATAATTCTCAAGTGATTCGCGCGCAACGAACTCCCAGTCTCCGTAACTTCGACGATTGCATCGGCGAGCAAGGGCGGCTTCACTTCGGTCGCGCCCCAGGAAAATTCAACTTTCACAGGGACGTTTCGGTTGGCAAAATAATTCCGCGTGAAGCTCACCAATTCAGTGGCGACGATTTTTCCTTCAAGATCTTCCGGTTTCTTGAGGCTGGAATCCTCAGGCACCGCGAGCACCCACTTCACTTTGCCCATGCTCTGTTTCGCATAGATCAGGTCGATCACACGTACCACCTCGAGTCCACTTTCCAGAACCCAGTCGAGACCGGTCAGGCCGGCATCCAGCGCGCCGTGTTCGACGTAGCGCGCCATTTCCTGCGCACGAATGAGCAGACATTCAATTTCGGGATCATCGGTTGCCGCGAAGTAGGAGCGCGCGCTCGTATAGACGCGGAGCCCGGCGCGAGCGAAAAGATTGAGCGTGGCCTCCTGCAGACTCCCCTTGGGAACGCCCAGACGAAGCTTCATCGTGGCGACTCCGTTTCAGGCAGCGCCGTGCCCAGCGGAAGTTCCTCGGTAAAACAGGATCTGGATCCTGTATGGCAAACTTTGCCCTCGCCCAGCACTCGGACGCGAAGGAGCACAGTGTCGCGGTCGCAATCCGTCCACGCTGTGACGACTTCAAGGCGATTCCCTGACGTTTCTCCTTTGGTCCAGAGAGTTTGCCGAGTGCGGCTATAGAACGTAACGAAGCCCGTACGCAAAGTCGTCTCCAAGGCCTGGCGATTCATGAAGCCCACCATGAGTAGTTCCGCAGTAGCGGCATCCTGAATGACAGCGGGAGCCAAGCCTTGCATTTTGTCGAAGTCGATCTTCATTGAAAAGTCCTCGTTTTCATTCCCGGTGCTCGCCGCACGCAGTAAAAACAAGAAGCCCGCTGCGCGTTTCGCGTCAGCGGGCTTGGATTTCCTATGATTGCTTTAGGTCGTTCATCCGAAGTGCTCCGCCGACACGCTCATCGCATGGTGATGGTGGTGACGATGATGGTGCAGCGAAGCCATAACGAAATCATGCTATGCCGATTTGCGACTGCGCGTCAATTGTTATTTGCTCAGCCGCTGCGTTGAATCCGCAGAATTTCGAACCTCACTAGTTCGATGCATTGGCAACCTGATGCTTCGCGTGGCCACCAACTCCCGAGACAGAAATAACTTAGTTGCCGTTTCCATGATTTGTGATCAGAGCCAGAAATCACGAACCTGAATTCGCTGCATCTATTTTTTGCATGCCAGGCACGATGACGACGTGGCGTTTTGTGAAAGTCCGGTACTGGCCGATGCTTGAGCACGCCCATATAATCGGAGGCCATGTCTGCATCCGATTACAGCGCGATGCTAAAAGTGGCAATCGCCGAAGCCCGGAAAAGTTTGACTGAGGGCGGCATTCCGATTGGCGCGGCGATTTTCGATGCGAACGGCAACCTCTTGGGTGCAGGGCACAACCGCCGCGTGCAGAACGGCGATCCTTCAATACACGGAGAGACCGACGCGTTCCGCAATGCGGGACGCCAGCGCAGCTATCGCGGACTCATCATGGCGACAACGCTAGCGCCTTGCTGGTATTGCAGCGGACTGGTAAGGCAATTTGGCTTTAGGACGGTGATCGTTGGCGAGAGCCGCAACTTTCAGGGTGGGATCGATTGGCTGCGGTCGCTCGGCGTAAAGATTATCGACCTCGATTCAGAAGAATGCGCATCGACGTTGAGGGAGTATATTCGAATGAATCCTGAAATTTGGAACGAAGACATTGGGGGAGTGTAACTACTAATTCCTGTAATCTGCCTCCGTGACGCGCATTAAAATTGAACTTGCAAAGTCATTTGAATCTGTCTCGGTTGCCCGATTGTTTTGTTGGTCACGCCCAAACCGGATGGACAATTATAGAAACCCTGGTTGTTATTTCCGCAACTCGTGGGCATTGGCGGTGTTCCGATCACTGGAAACTGGTTGTAAAACTGATTCTGCGAAACATCGTCAATCGGGATATCAAAGCTGGCCGTATTGGTCACGTTAAAGATATCCAGACTGTACTTCAGCGAAACGCTCTCGGTGAGCGGCGTGAGCTTCACAAAAGAAATGTCTGCGGCCTTCTGCCAAGCTTGCCTAAAGATGTTCCGCTGACCATTCGTGAAGTTCGTTTCGAAAGTATCGCCCGCCGGAATAGCGCCTCCAAGATCGCCCGGACTTAGGAGCGGAAGCGTGAAGCAGCTTGACTTCAGCGCCGGAGTCCCGAAGGCTCCGGAAGCACCGGTGAGAGCATTCTTCGGAGTGCAGCCTGGAGCGAGCGGAACAATGGGATTTGTAATGCCGTCATAAACGCTATAGAAAATGCTCCCGACCGCGCCGGTGTAGTCGATGATGCTATAGGGCTGGCCGCTTTGCAAGACCGTAGCACCGTTGATCGACCAACCATCCACTATTTTGCCCCTCAGCGTTGAGGAGGAGAAGAACTTAGGCACCTGATAGACATAGCTGAAGTTGAAAACGTGGGTGCGGTCGAAGTCTGAAGATCCGTAAGCCGAGCGCAGGTTCAGCGGATTGTTTCCGTTAAAGAATAGGCCCATTCCACTTTGTTCATCCAGCGAGTGCGAATAGGTATAAGAGAAACCGACTTGCAGCCCGTGGCTCATACGCTTTTCGACGTGCGTCTGCAAGGCGTTGTAGGCGGAAACACCAGCTGCTTTGTAGGTCTCTGATTCAGCCGAATAACCAATGTAGGGAACGCGCAGGTCGACGTTGCCGCCTTCATAGGTAGCGAGATACTGCTGACCGTTGGGCAGGTTCTGAAAGTTAAAGTTCGAATCAACGACCGTGTAGCCGTAAGTATATTCCTGAGGAAAAGGCGAACCGGGATGGATGATGTTGCTGGGAGATGCGATTCCGGGTTGGTTGAATGGAATCGGAATCACTCCGTGTCGTCCCAGGTTGCCAACATAGCCGACCTCGATAGCCAGGTCATTCCGCGGCTGCCATTGAACATCAAGCGTGTTGTTGATGGTGTATGGCAACTTGTTGGCTCGGTTGTAGGTAGCAAAAGAGAAAAGCTGTGCGCCGTTTGCTATGGCCGCTTCGTTTGGCAAGTACTGAGTAATATCCGCTGGATTGCCACTTGGAGGCGGCCCCAGTGTGGCTCCCCACGGGTTCGTGAGTGAACCACCGGAGCCGGTTGCAGCGGTCGTGGGGTCACAAGTGGGAATGAAACCTTCATACGGAGTGGAGGTGAAGTTTTTGCACGCCTGCACGTTCACGTAAGGCGGAGTTTGATTCACTCCGAATGGGCCGCCATTGATTACGCCTTCCGCGAAACCGGGCGAGAGATGAGAGTACAATTCGCCGCGATCATAATAGAGACCTATGCCGGCGCGGACCACAACTTTGTCATTGAACCTTTTGGGACTCCATGCCACCCCCAGGCGCGGCGCCAATCCCCACTGGCGTCCGGTGAGCGTTGTGTTGCTGACACCTTTCGTGGGGAACAGGTTGTTGTTGCCTGCAATGATGAAACCGTTGGATGCGATGGTATCGCTGGCCGCATCGTAGGAGTAGCGGGATGGATCGAAATTAAAAATGCGCCCGTATTTTTCGGTGAGACCGCCATCCCAATCGAAACGCAGGCCTGCAGTCAGACTGAGATTCGAGCGGAACTGAAATTTGTCCTGCAAATACGCTCCGGATTGTCCGGCGCGGTAATAACGGTTGGCGTTTCCCTGCAGAAATTTTGTGGTGGTGAAATCGTCGTTGGTGGTAACGAACCCCTGGATGAACTGAGAGAAATCCGCGGTCGAGATAATGCCCTGGTTCGTCCGCAAGTCGCGAGTGTTGAGCTGGCTATAAGCATAGCTGCCACCAAAGGTGAATGTATGTTTGCCGTGAGTCCAGATGGCATTTGCCGATGGCATAATGCGGTTCTGAAAGACTCCGGTGAAAGCTCCCTGCGAAGCTGCACCTTGTCCGATGGTTAGGAACTGGAGATTGCTAATGCCGCCTATATTGGCGGCGCTATCCAGGCCCAGCGGGTCCACGATGCTGATGCCGGGGAAAAATGTTGAGCCAAATGTATTGATCGCCGGAGTTCCAGTTTGAGCGGCGAAAGACTGCGGCGAAAAAGGCTGCGCGATTGTGCTGTAGACTTTCTCGCGAAGAATGCCTAAAACTTCCGTGATGCTCAGGTTCGACCGAAGCGTTTGCGTATTGGTGAGCGAGGCAACCTGGCTGCCGGCGTCGAGATGTTGAGAAAATCCGGCGACGTTTGAGTAAGCGTAAGGCGCGATGCTGGGGTCGTGCTGGTAGTAGTACTTCGCCGAAACAGTGTCCCTTGCACTCTTGTTCCAATCAAGATCGGCGACTGCCTGATCGGAAGTGAAGTAAGCCGTACCTGGGCTGATCGCGTTTTCCGGAAAAATTGGCGTTGCCACCTGACCGTCCCACGAGGGAATCAAGTATTGACCATTGGGTAGTTTGTATTGAAAGAGTGCAACCGCGATGGGATTGAGGTCGCCGTTTCCTGTGAGACTCGTCCCCCAATAGGTATTTGAAATTGTCGCGAGTGCTGCTGGCGAACGGTCATTGCTCAGTCCGTAGGGAACCAGCATGCGCGAGAGGCCGATCTCCTGGTCGGAATCGTGCAGGTGCTGGTAGCTGACAAAACCGAACAGCTTGTCTTTGATAAGAGCGCCGCCGAGCGTTCCACCTGCGGTATAGCGATGGAGCTGCGGAACTTTGTCGTTGGCGGGAATATTGGGATCCTGTTTGTAGAAGAACGGCGCGGCATTCAGCCAGTCCGTGCCACGATGAACATAACCGCTACCGTGAATCGTATTCGTACCGGACGCGGTGCTCATGTCAATGTGGGCGCCGCTGTTGGCACCCTGTTGCGCGTCGTACATGGAAGTGTTTACACGAAGTTCGGTGACAGTTTCAGGAGCCGGCGTAGGCAGTGCCTGGCCGATGGCGAGATAGACGGACGCAGTACTCTGGATCGGCGCGGCACTTGTACTTGCCGCATTCGCTACGCCCGTGTTGTTCACGATGCGGGCGGAGGCAACCTGACTGGTGCTTTTTCCATTAAACAAATTGCTGGCATCGACGCCATTGAGCAGAAAACTGTTGCTGGTATCGCGCTGTCCATTGGCCCAAATGGGCTGATTTCCCAAGCCGCTGTTGGCTCCTGTGCCGCCAGGAAGTTCGGCGTTCACTCCGGGAGAAAGAATCGCGAGGCCGGTAAAACTGCCCGTGGGCAGCGGCACGGCATCAATCTGATTGCGGTCGAGGATGTAACCGTTAGTAGTGTCGACGGAATTTATCAGCGGGATTGCCTGAACCTCGACTACGGTTCCGACCTGGCCGATGGGTAGTACGGCATTGATTGTGGCGGTGCGATCCGCCTGAACCGTAACCGAGGGAACTTTCTGCGTCTCGAAACCATCGTGCGTGAAAGTAAGAGTGTAGGTGCCGATCGGCAGGCTCACGAAGTCGTAGCTGCCATTGGTGTCAGTCTTCTGGCTGCGCGTAAGTTTTGTCTGATCACCAACGATGGTCACAACTGTTTCCGGCAGAACGCCGCCAGTCTTGTCAGTGACCGTACCTGTAATGCCGCCGAGAGTTTGTTGCGCCTGCACATAGGGCGCAAGGAAGAACGGTACACAAAAACATGCCGCGAAAAGAAGAACGAGGAGTCCAATTCTGTTCATCATGAATGCACCTCGTGGCTCTGTAAAGCGACCACTCGCTGGCGATCGAAAGTTTGCATCGATCAGACGAAGTTCTCGGCACAGAGTGGTCTATTTTGCATGCCCGCAAAATGTCGGGATGACTTTACACGAGTGCCGATGGGAACGAAAGCATTCCTGCAACGAAAATTCCTTTGCCGCAGATCGGATATTTCTATGGCGAGGAGGATTTTGAAGGCCTTGGTTATAGAGGCTCGACTTAGCCTTCGGCCACAGAAGTCGCTTTACGACGGGCGCGAATCAAGAACCACAGCAGTCCTGCGGTTAAGTAGGCGAGATACACGTAGGGCAGCTTGCCATATGGGCCTTCTGGAACGGGATAGAAATTCCCTCCGAGCGCGAGCAGCATCGCCGTGCCGGCAAGCCAGGGGACGATCTGCGGTCCGCCACGAAAAGCATCGCGGCTGCGTAAGTAGCGCGGCAAAGCGATACAAACCAAGGCGTAGGCCACGATAAAACCATAGGTCGCGAGCGATCCCAGCCAGCCGTAAACGTCCAGACCGCTAGCGCCGCGAGCTGCCAGCACGGCCACCGGCAACAGCGCGGCAACACCTGTGATGACTACGGCCCGGCTTGGAGTTTGATTCCGAACATGAGCATTGCGGAGAGAGCTGTGGGCGAGGCCATTGTGGGCCATCAGCATGAGTACTCTCGCTGCAGCAGTGATGCATGCGAGAGTTCCAGCAAACAAGCTGACGAGTGCGCCAATATCGATGAGCAATCCAAGGACGGGAACGCCTCCGACGCGAGCGAGCAGATACATCGGAGTCTGGCTGGCACCCAGGTCCTGACCGGCGGTGTGAAAGCCCAGCACTTCCGCGTAGGCGCAGATCGTGAAAAAAGCTCCGGCGAGAACGGCGCTCAGGATCACCGCGTTGGGAATTGTCTTGAGCGGGTTATGCGCCTCGGAGCCCAGTGTAGTAGCGCTCTCGAAGCCGACAAAACTGAATAGCGCAAGCACCAGCCCGAGACGAAGGCCGCTTCCGGTCATGCCGTGAAGGTGGAGTTGTTCCGCATCCAGATGCCAGCCGTGTCGTATCAGGAGAAGGATAACGACAATCACAATCACGGTGACGGATGCAGCCTCGATCCACAGCATAAGGCGCGCAGAAATCTTCACGTCGCGATACGCAATCCAGATCGAGATACCGGTAACCAGCGTGGCCAGCAACACCGCGGAATACACATGACCGGTGGCGTCACGTAGCAGCAAGTTTGCGTAGTGATAGAACCCTCCGATCACGCTCGATCCGGTAGCGACATAGGCCAGCAAAAGGCTCCACGCCACAGTTGCACTAAGCCAAGGGGGGAGAGTCGTCGATGCATAGGTATAAAGCGATCCGGGCGAAGCTGAAAGGCGAGCGTAGCGCGCGATGCATAAGGCTACGAGGAACACGGCTCCAGTCGCCATTGCGTAAGCGAGCCAGGTGCCATTACCGGCGAGCGCACATACTAGCGGGATGGTGGCGGCGGGAGTGGTGGTGGGAGCCATGGTGGAGACAGACTGGGCCAGGGTTTCCATCGGAGATAGAATCCCACGACGCAAGCCGTAGTCTGCATTCTCGATTCGACGATTCGCTGTCTGCTCCACGTTGTGCCGATTGTTGCTAGGTCGATTTTTCTGCTTCGACTTGCTTAGTTGATGCTGCGCAAATGAGACTGGCGTCGGATTGTACAACACGCCCTGCGCACGCAACGAGGAGGGGAACGGAACCGAGCGGTAATATAGTAGTTTGCAGCCGATATGCCTGATTTGATCGCCACCGTGCTGTGAGAGGAACGCATTCCAATGAAACTTGATAAACAATTATTGCAGCGTCTGCCAAAAGTTCTTTTACACGAGCATTTGGACGGCGTGCTGCGGCCGCAAACAGTTATCGAGTTGGCCGGGGATGCCGGATATAAAGATCTCCCCACGAATGATCCTAATGCGTTGGCGCAATGGTTCTTTCGTGGAGCGAATCAGGGCAGCCTGGCAAAATATCTGGAAGGCTTTGCGCATACGATTGCCGTAATGCAGACCGAAGAGGCACTGCAGCGTGTGGCCTACGAACAAGCCGAAGATCTAAATCGCGATGGGATCATTTATTTCGAAACCCGCTTTGCGCCAGTTTTTCATACTCAGAAAGGTTTGACTCATCAACAGATTGTTTCCGCTGTGTTGAAAGGTCTGGAGCGGGGACGAAAAGACTTCGGGATTTCTTCCGGTTTGATTATTTGCGCAATGCGCAACATGAACACCTCTCTCGAAATGGCGGAACTTGCAGTGGATTTTCGTGCTCGCGGCGTCGTCGGCTTCGATCTGGCGGGAGAAGAAGGTGGGTATCCGCCGAAGAAGCACGTGGATGCTTTCCATTACATTCAGCGCGAGAACTTCAACATTACGATTCATGCCGGCGAGGGTTACGGGAAGGAATCGATCTGGCAGGCGATTCAATATTGTGGAGCTCACCGCATCGGGCACGGAACACGGCTGATCGAAGACATTGCGGTTGCGGACGGCAAGGCGGTGAAGTTGGGGGACTTGGCTCAGTACGTTCTCGACAAACGCATTCCGCTGGAAATTTGCCTATTGAGCAATGTGCACACGGGCGCCACGCCAAGTGTTGCGGAGCATCCATTCAAGATTCTTTATCAGGAAAAATTCCGCGTTACGCTGAACACCGATAACCGGTTGATGAGCAACACCTCGATGACCAAAGAATTTGAAGCCGCCGCGGACACCTTCGGACTGTCGCTGGCCGATTTTGAGAAGATTACAATCAATGCGATGAAAAGCGCTTTTCTGCCATACAAAGAGCGCATCGACTTCATTTATTCGGCAATCAAACCCGGATACGCGAGAATCCGCGAATCGCTCGAGGCCAAGTGATTCCAAATCTGTGATAGGAAATCTAACTGGACAGCGACGCCAAGGTTTCGGCGAGGACAAGCGTTCCTTGAACGATGTCGTCTGGACCCGCGTATTCGTCGGGACGGTGGCTGTAGCCGTTGCGGCAAGGAATGAACAGCATCGCAACCGGAGCGATGCGCGCCATAAAAAGTGAATCGTGGTAAGCGCGACTCACCATAGGGAGAAAGCTGATTCCGTGCTGACGGCAAGAATGTGAGAGAGCTTCGATGATCGCGGGAGCACAATCCGCTGGCGCATCGGCATTCACTACCTCAGTTTGAATCGAAACTTTTCGTTTGGCCGAGACCGCGGAGCACGCTGTATCCAGCGCGCGCATGACCCCATCGCGGCGCGGCAGATCGGTGTCGCGAACATCGACGCTCAGGCGAACGCGCGCAGGAATACTGTTGACGGCTCCGGGGAACACTTCGCAAATTCCTACGGTCGCAACCGTATCAATCGCTCCGCTGCCGCGTGCGGCGCTCTCAACCGCCAAAATAATCTCGGCAGCGGCGCAGAGGGCATCCCGCCGGTCAGGCATCAGAACGCCTCCCGCGTGCCCTCCCGAGCCTTCGATCACAACACGAAGGCTTGCCGGCGCAGCGATTTTCGTAACTATGCCGAGAGGAATTTGCTCGCGCTCCAACCGTGGCCCCTGTTCAATGTGCAATTCCACGAACGCCTTATAGTAGCCATTCGGCAACTTCACTTCTTCGAGGTCGCCGGCAAAACCGGCCTGCTGGCGAACTTGGTCGAGCGCGCTTCCTTCAGCGTCTGTCAGTTTCTTCGCACTATCTACCGAAAGAGTCCCAGATAACAATCTGCTACCAAGACATCCGATGCCAAAACGAGTCGGCTCTTCAGAAGTAAAAATGAGCAACTCAATTGAATGCCGGGGACGAAATCCACTCTGCCGTAGCGCCCTTATCGCTTCCAGGCCTCCCAGCACTCCGATAACGCCGTCATATTTTCCAGCGTTCGGAATGGCGTCGATATGCGAACCGGTGCCGACAATCGGCGTATCCGGCTCAAAACCGCTCCAGCGAGCAAAGGTATTGCCGACGGCATCCTCCCGCACCGCGAGCCCGGCTTCTTCACAACGCGCTTTCATCCAGGAACGAGCTTTGAGATCCGTCGGCGTGAAAACGATTCGAGTTACCGCGGGAGGTTCAGCGTCGGAAAACGAAGCGAGCGTGTCGATTTCAGAAAGTAGGCGATCTCGATCGATAGCAAGATTCATCGCTCTATATTCATCGCTCTATATTCATCGCTTAATGCTGGCCAGCGGATGCCGGTTCCAATCTTTATAGATGAGATATTTTGCCGGCACTTTGCCGATTGCTCCGAACCACTGCGGACACCATGGCGCCATCCAGATGAAGTCTCCCGCAGTAACGGGATACCAGGAGTCGCCGAGCCGGTAGATACCTCCGCCTTCGAGCATGATGAGCCCGTGTTCCATGATGTGCATTTCGACCATGCTGAGCGAAGCGCCGGGCTGATATACCATTGTGTTCACTGCGAAGTCGAAACTCATTTCGTCTGGCAGCAGACATTTGACCTGCAGGCCGGGATCGTCATCCAGCGGATGCGAAGACACTTTATCTTCGTCCGAAACGATCAGATGCGGCGGCTTATCGGAAGCGATAGCCTGATAGGATTTCTCGATCACTGCAACGCGGCTCGCCGCTCTAGCTGTGACGCGGTGATTCAATCCTTCAGGTAGATAGGCGTAGCCTCTCGCGCCCAGCCTTTCTGATTTGCCGTTCACCTCCAAGTTCACGTCACCATCGATCACGAATATGAAGCGCTGTGCGTGCGTGCTCCCGAGTTCTCCTCCTGCTTCAAACTCGGCCGTGTACTGTGCGAACTTAGCGCCCAACGCGGGGCTTACGTGAACTATCGCGGAGCAGGCCTTCATGCCGGGCAAAGTGGTGCGCACAAAAGTATCCGGAGTCAGGAGGAGATGATCGGGTTGGTGGGAACTTCGTGTACGGCCAAGGTTATGCACGGTTCATCCTCTTGTGAAGTTCAGGAGAGGAAGCCACTGATCGAGAAGATGCAAACCGCACTCGATCGCCTTTTCGACGTCCTCGACGGCGACCGACTCGGCGGGGTGGTGGCTGATCCCGCCGGGCGTCCGGAGAAAAATCATCGCCGATGGAACTTTCTCCGCCATGATCATGGCATCGTGACCTGCGCCGCTTACCATGCGATGCGGATTGCATCCGGCCTTCACAATTGCACGTTCTATCTCCGCAGTGAGAAACGTATCCATAACGACCGCGGGCTGGCTTGAGAGAACCTTTTCTTGCACCGTTAAACCACGGCGCGCACCGATTTCGTGAGCTTGACGAACGAGGTCGTCGACGGCGCGGGCGCGAATATCATCAGAGCGATGGCGAATGTCGAGGGTGAGCCTTGCCGCCGCCGCGATCACGTTCGCCGCTCCGGGATTGGCTTCGATCTTTCCAACGGTCGCAACTAGGTCGGTAATTTCCCGGGCTGTGCGTTCGACAGTGCCGATCCACTCCGCGGCACCAGCAATCGCGTCGCGGCGAAGATGCATGGGAGTTGTGCCCGCATGGTTGGCGCGGCCGACAAATGCGAATTCCAATCGGCTCTGTCCGGCAATGGCTTCAACCGCGGCGAGGGGCAGATTTAAACTCTCCAAAACTGGTCCCTGTTCGATGTGAAATTCCAGATAGCCTAATGCATCGTTTCCTAATCTCGCCTGGGGAATGTTTTGTGGATTCAATCCGAAATTTTCGATTGCCTTCCGCACCGTGATCCCTTGCGCATCGTGAATGTTCAAAAGTTGATCGTCCAGTCTCCCGACCAGCGCCTTGCTGCCGAGGAATGGAGTGCCGAAGCGTACTCCTTCTTCATCGGAAAAGGCAATCACCTCGATTGCGAAAGGAAGGTGCCGTCCCTGCAAGCCTTCTAATAAGGCGACGGCAAGAACAACTCCGAGGATGCCATCGTAGGCACCGGCGTTCGGAACAGTATCAAGATGTGACCCGATCAGCAGACGCAGACCGTCACTCTGCGCGGCGGGATATAGTGCGCGAAGATTCCCGACAGCGTCGATGCGAACTTGCGCACCTAATGGTCCGATCCATCTGGAAATTTCCTGGTGACAGTCACGCATGGGTGGAGATAAGAACGTCCGCCGCGTGGAGCCGGGGGCTTCCGTAAACGAAGCTAACTTCAGGCAACGAGCGATGACTTTCTGCGCGCGATTTGCAGTCACGGTTGTGGGCCACAGATCTAGTTCGGACAAAAACGCAAATAAATATGGAATCAAGCCTCGCGAATAATCTTCGCGGCCGTCCAGCCGAGAAGAACCAGTCCGACGAGAACCTCCCAAGCATAAGTATTTCCGTAAGTCGCCACAGGAAAATGATTGCTGATCATGAGAAAAACTACCGGGATTGCCATGAAAGTATTGTGTTTGGAACGCAGCTTGGCTTGCGCGCTCAGCGCAGCGTCAAATTTTTGCCCAGCCGCGGCGGCCGCAATCATTTTTCGCTGAGAGGGAAGAATCCGGAACCAGACGTTTGCGGTCATGATTGTTCCGAGGACCGCGCCGACGTGAATGTAGGCCGCGCGGCCGCTGAAGATATGCATTAGCCCCCAGGCGAGAACAGCAATCATGAGCAGCGAGAACACCGCAAAGGCGGCCTCCGACCTGCCAAGAACGGATCGTGCCGCCAGATCGTAGACGATCCAGCCGCCGGCAAGAACGGAAAGTCCGATCGCAATGCCGCGCGCTTGTGACAAGGCAGCGATGTCGGGATCAATCAGTCCTGAACTCGAGTAGTAGACAAGGAACAACAGTACGACTCCGCTTAGCCAGGTCAATAACGCTTCCCAGCGGAACCAGTGAACTTGCTCAGGCCCAACTTTGAGAGATTTCTGCCTGTCAACCGTGTAAAAGCCGCCGCTGTGCACCATCCATAACGACGGAGAAGAGCCGTCCGCCGTAGCATTCTTTGCGAGTCTGCCAAACTGGCCGTCCAGCCAGGTGAAATAGTAGGTTTGCCCAACCCACATGACGGCCGCGAAAACATGGAACCAGCGCACCAGGAGGTTCAACCATTCGCGGAATGACGAAGTCAATTTTTACTCCATCGTGGACAGCGGCGTTTTAGCTCAGCTTCCCCGGTAAGTTGTATATCCGTTCGGACTCAGAAGCAGCGCAATGTGAAAATGTGATTCGCCATCCCTCGCCTGAAACGTAACTTCCACTACCGGATAGAGAGAGCTGACTTGCTTTTGGGCATAGTAAACCCCAGTGTCAAAACTCAAACGATAAACTCCCGCGGACAACTCTTCGCTCTCTCGGAGCAACTGAGCGCATCGGCCATCCTGATCGGTAAGCTCGGAGCTCAAAGGCTTCCAATCTCTGGCCAACTGTTTTTCCAACCGCACGGGAACGCCGCTGGCAGGCTTGCCATAAACCATATCCAGAATGTGAGTTGAAATGCGTCTCATCCTTTCATCCTTGGAGCCATTTCTTCAGACGGATTTGCGTGATCTGCCGCTGTTGTTCGGCGGCCTCGCGGAGCTCGGTCTCAGCGTCATTCGTGAGGCGGCGCTGACAAATGTTCAGGATCTCAGACGCGGACTTCCCTGTAGCGCACACGATGAAGATATGATTGAAGCGACGCTCGTATTCCTGATTCGCATCCTCCAACGCTGCTTTTACCGCAGCCTCCGCTCCCGCCACGTCGCGTTGTTCTTGCGCCGACCATTCTACTGACTTCTCATGAATAGCGGTGGAGGCTCGCGACTCTCCGATTCGGGGATGACCACGGAACGCTTCCATCCAATCTGATCGTTGCAAATTGCCCCAAGTCTCGTCCGCTGCGGCGAGAAACGCGGCTTTATCCGCGAGAGGTCTTCTGGCCACCATCCCTTGAGCCCACGCCCTGGATCCACAGCACGGCAGAATCGCGCTCATGGCTTGGTCGATCGGAAGAAAGTTCCATCGCCCCAGAACGTCTCTCGTGTCGCCGCTTTCGGCGGACGTCGCATTCAGCCGCGTGAGAAATTCAGCGACAAGGTTGCCAGCAACTGCTGAACGATATCTTGCGGTTGATCGAATATCATCGATCGCGCGAATCTCAGCGGCCGCTGCATTCTTTGCTAAGCGCAACAAATCGGAATCAAGGCGCTTCCCTTTTACCCCGCGCTCAGTCTCAATCAGGCGAAGCGGCACCGGCGCTACGCTTCCCAGAGCGATGTGAACATCTGCAATGACTCCATCTGCAAGGCGGCCCATCGCAGCAATACACACTTTCGAGATGGCCTGCGAGTTGCGAGCTCCGACCTTCCGGGCATGGCTGAAATATCCCATAAATCTTCGCGGCAGGCATACCGCCTGGACGAGTTCATCTGCCGCCAACAAAGTCTTCCTGTAACCTGTGTGAAAGCCCGCATAGGGCAGCCTGCGCTCACCCCGCACCGATACGAGAATCAACTCCGCTTCGTAAACGAGCAGCGCAGGCAAGGAATCTGCGGCTGGCGATGCGTTAACAATATTGCCGCCAATCGTTCCCCGGTTCTGGTTCGCGATTCCGCCGGTCCAGCATGCGGCACTATGCAGGAGTGGAAACTCCTGCCGAACAATATCGTGATTGCGAAGGTCAGTGTATGTACATCCGGCGCCGAGCAGAATTTCTTTTGCTGTGATCTCAATGCGACGTAATTCTGGAAGATTCCAAATGCTGACAAGCTTGCGGGAGGGAAGTTTCCCGGCAGCGTATTGCACCATCACATCGGTACCTCCGGCAATCGGAAGCCATGCAGATGGACTATCTGCGAGCAACGAAACGACTGCCTGAAGGCTGCCGGGCGCGAGGATTTCGTATTCAGAAGGTTGCGATCTCATGCAATCGCCTTGCGACGCGATGCTTCCGCTACAGCTTCGATGATCTGGCTATATCCCGTGCAGCGACAGAGATTGCCGGAGAGGCCTTCCTGAATCTCCTCCAACGTGGGTTCAGGATTTCCGTTTAATAAATGTACAGCTGCGAGAATCATTCCCGGAGTACAGATACCGCACTGCGCGCCACCGTACTCAAGAAACGTCCGCTGCAGAATGTGCAACGTATCACCCGCTGCAAGTCCCTCAATGGTCACGACGCTTGAACCCTGCGCCTGAAGTACAGGTATCAGACAACTGTTCACGAGCATTCCATCCATGAGCACTGAACACGAACCACACTCGCCTTCACCGCAGCCTTCTTTCGTGCCGGTCAATTGCAGTTGTTGCCGCAAGACGTCGAGGAGACGCTCCATCGGATAGGCCTGCACGGTTTTCGGATCACCGTTGACGACGAATGAAATGCAAGCTTTGGAACGGCTTTCGCGACTATCCGTCATTGTGTCTGGACCCGACCCTCCGACTCAGTCCCAATCTCTCGAGAAGGCGCGGTAACCACGTCCATGATGTCTTCGGGCAGCAGAGGAATGGAATTGAAGTGAACTCCAAACGCGGTTGAGACGGCATTGATGATTGCAGGGGCCGGACCGTCCATCGGAAGTTCGCCAATGCCCTTTGCGCCATGCGCGCCGTGGACGTTGCCTAACTCTTCGAAGAACACGCGAATGGCCGGCATATCGGTTGAAGTCGGAATAATGTAATTCGTCATCTGGCCGTTCTGCATGCGTCCGTTCTGCCAAACCACTTTTTCGTAAAGGCTGAATCCTATCGCTTGCGCGACGCCGCCGATAATTTGGCCGCGTGCCAGAAGCGGGTTCAGGACTTTGCCGACCTCCTGGAATGCAACGAAATCATCGACGGATACGCTGTAGGTGATCAAGTCGACTGTAACTTCGGCGATATAAACGGCCCAGGCAAATGCCGCGTAGGCTTCTCCGCGATACGTTTCATCGTCCCAAAAAATATCGGCAGGCGGCTCGTAACGAGACCATGAGCGGAATTGACCATGGGCGGCAACATATTGTTTGCAGCCGGCGCGAAACTCCTCGGCAGTATAAGGTTCGCGAACCAGGTTGGACGAAAGCAGTGTCTGTTTAATTCCTAATGCCGCGGACTGCACCAGTTTTCCCACCACCATTACTGTGCGCGACGCGACGGTAGGGCCGCTATTGGGAACTTCAAGAGTGTCCGCCTGGGCCACGCTAACTTTGTCGTACCGAAGACCCAGAGCTTCCGCCGCGATCTGGCTTAGAACCGTTTTCGTTCCTTGCCCAAATTCAGTGCTAGAAACCAGCACGCGTACCGTTCCATCGGCACAGCCTTCCACACCGACTACGGAACTCAGATAGCGCTCGCCCGATCCTGTAAATCCGGCGCCGTGCAGAAACGCAGCAATCCCCATACCCTTTTTGGTCGTACCGTCCTGATTCTCGTTTGCGAATCGCTTCGTTTTGGAGTGATAGTCCGAAACTTCCAGAGCATGATCGAGCAGCTTTGATAGGTCAATCGGTTCGCGCACGACCTGTTCTGTTGTGGTGGTTTGTCCAGGCTGCAGAAAATTACGCCGACGGATTTCGACGGGAGAAAGGCTTGCCTGTTGCGCAATTCGATCCATGTGCCGCTCCATGGCAAACAGGCTCTGCGGAGCGCCGAAGCCGCGAAAAGCTCCGTGGGGCGGCGCATTGGTAGCCACCGCTTTGGCGCGGATGCGAATACTCGGCCAGTAGTAGGGACCGCCCGCGTGAATCGCGCCGCGAGAAAGGACCACGGAGGACAAAGTCGCATAAGCCCCGCCGTCAATCGTGAAGTCGATTTCGCCGCCCAGAATTTTACCGTCCTTACTAACGGCCGTCCGATGACGCGTGCGCGAAGGATGTCGTTTGGTTGTCGCTGCCATGTCTTCCATCCGGTCATAGATAATCTTCACGGGTTTTCCTGACTTCATCGCGAGCAGCGCCGCGTGCGCGGCGATCATCGATGGATATTCTTCCTTGCCCCCGAAAGCGCCTCCAGTTTCCATCTGGATGACACGAACTCTTTCCGCCGGTAAATTGCACAGCGCCATCAGCGCCTTATGGATGTAATAAGGACATTGCAGCGAGCCCCACACCGTGATTCCCTGCGCGGAATGAAAGTCCGCGATCATTCCGTTGTTTTCGATGTATAGCTGTTCCTGCGCACCGGTCGTATACTCACCTTCTACGATGTAGACGGCCTTCTCCCAAATTTCATCGACCGTGCCTTTCTCGATTAAATAGGTTTTGAAGATATTGTCCTCACCCCAGATAATTTCCGAGCAGCGCTCGCTTTCTTCAATCGTAAAGATGGCCGGCAGAGGCTCGTATTCAATCGATATCGCTTCAACCGCCTGCGGAAGAAGGTAGCGATCGGGATGAGCCAACAACAGAATGGGTTCTTCGGGATGGTTAACGACTTCATGCGCGAGACAGGGCTGATCGTCTCCGATGAGCGCGATGCAATTCTTTCCGGGAATATCTTTTGCAGAGACGACGACAAATTCATTCCAGGCAATGCCGCCGCCGAAAGTGATCTTCATGATCCGCCCGCGGGGAATTCGGCTGCGAACAGTTGCTCCGAAAAGCATGTTGGGCAGCACCATATCGTCGACGTACTGGGACCAGCCGGTTACTTTGTCGCGTCCCTCCTTACGCGGAACCGAATTACCGACGATGCGATCACTGCTCATTTCGTAATCTAACGAATATTTGGCCTGCGGATGGAATAGTGTAAGCCAGACTGGGTCTTCACGTCGCGAGAGTTTTGAAAGATGCAGAGCAAAGAGAATGTTACAGACGAGAATGATGCTGCGTACCCGCTTGGAGTTCGCGGCCGGCTGGCTCTCCTGGGAACTCGCCCTCGGCGAAGACGAGGTTCCCCCGTAGATAGGTGGCCTTCACTACTCCGCGCAGAGTTTCTCCCAGGTATGGCGAGATCGCATGCTGGTAGTACAACGTCTCTCTCGTTACAACGAATTCGCGCTCGGAATCGAAGACAACTAAATCCGCATCGTATCCGGGTGCGATTCGACCCTTGCGTGTATCGCAACCAGCAAGTCCGGCCGGCTCCCCTGACATCCAACGTCCCAGGTCGATCAATGTGAATCCGCGGGTGCTGGCTTCCGTCCACATGAGCGGCAGCGCAACCGACAGGCTCGCAATACCACCCCACGCGGTTAGAAAATTCCCCTCGAGGATGCGCTTCATCGCCGGTGGGCACGGGGAATGATCGGTCACCACCATATCGATCGTTCCGTCCCGGAGACCTTGCCACAACTTCTCGCGATTCTCGCGACTCCGAATCGGTGGCGCACACTTGCTGAGAGTTGCTCCGTTTGCGACGGTTTCGGCGGCAAGATGCAGATAGTGCGGACAGGTCTCTACGCTTACGGGAAGCCCTTCGGCGCGGGCGGCGCGGAGTTCCGAAAGCGCGTGGCTTGTCGAAAGATGAACGATGTGCAAACGAAACCCATACTCGCGACACAACGCCAGCAGCATACGGATGGCAGCCAGTTCCGCCTCATCTGGCCGCGATTGGAGATAGGTCGAGTAACAGCTCCAGTCGGCATTGGCGAGCGCTTCCGTTGCTCGATCAATTGGATTCGGAAGTTCCGCGTGCACCAGAAGCGGCAATCCTGTCCGGGCAACATGCGGTAAGGCTGCTCGCAACTGCCCCTCAGTGACCATGGTGAAGCCGTCAATGCCCGGATGGATCAGAAAGCATTTAAATCCTGGCACTCCAGCGGCCGCCAGAGCCTCAATGTCATTTTGATTATCGTCATTTTGATTATCGTGGACAACACCGCCCCACGCCGCCCAGTCAACTCGGCACTTGCCTTGCGCAGCGGCGCGTTTGGCCTCAAGCGCAGCGACAGTTGTAGTCGCAGGGAGACAGTTCAGGGGCATATCGACCAGCATTGTGTAGCCGCCCGCCGCAGCGGCTCGCGTCGCAGTTTCGAATCCCTCCCAGTCAGCTCGACCTGGCTCATTGATGTGGACGTGGGAATCGACGAGGCCAGGGAGAATGGCGGCGTTGCCGAAGTCATGGATTTCGTAACGCTGCGCCGGTACTCGATCACGGGAAACGACGGCCCGGATGTGCTCGCCTTCCACCAAAATGGCGGCCGGACGAATTCCCTCGGGCGTAACCACTCGATGAGACAAGTAAGCTCGCAAGTTCAAATTGTCAGCTCTCTGGAGAATCCGCGGATCAGGGATGAAAATAGTTCAGTCGTTCCACTTTACACGTCTTTCTTTTCTAAATCCGAAACAGCATTTTACGAAATTCCGAGTCCCGGCATATACTCGCTTCTCAGCGAAGCGGCTGCGAAAGTCCATGTCGACTGATTGCGGGTTCGCGGGTTGCTGACGCCTGCAGACCTTGACGATTGCGCACAGATAGAGAAACGCATGGATAACCCTTTCATGGCCCGCGCCATTCAGCTCTCGATCGAGAACGTCCTCTCCGGATGCGGTGGCCCATTCGGCGCCGTTGTGGTAAAGGACAGCGCGATTATTGCAGAAGGTGCAAACCGAGTTACTTCCACGAATGATCCTACAGCGCACGCGGAGGTTGTCGTCATCCGCGAGGCGTGTAAGAAAATTGGAGCTTTCGATCTCGAGGGTTGCGAAATCTATACTTCCTGCGAGCCCTGTCCCATGTGCCTGGGAGCAATCTACTGGGCTCGCCTCTCTCGCGTTTATTTCGCCAATGCCGATGCCGATGCATCCAGGATCGGATTTGACGATTCGCTGATCTACCGCGAAATCGCACAGCCGCATTCGAAACGCAAAATACCGATGGTTCAGATGATGCGGGAAGAAGCATTGGCCGCTTTTCGCGCGTGGGAAAACAAACCTAACAAGATCGCGTATTAAGCCTGTCGCAACGACCTCATCCTGAATCCAGGAGAAATCGGTTGATCGATCGCTATTTCAAACTCACCGAGCACCAGACTTCCGTAAAGCAGGAGATGCTTGGGGGCCTCACCACCTTCGTCACAATGGCTTACATCGTTGTGGTGAATCCGCAGATCCTGGCCCAGGCAGGAATGCCGCCCGATGGAGTGGTCTTTGCAACTTGCGCTTCCGCCGCCGTCGCAACTTTGGTGATGGGACTCTATGCCAACTATCCCATAGCCTTGGCGCCGGGAATGTCGCTGAACGCCTACTTCACTTACTCGGTATGCCTCGCCATGCATGTTCCATGGCAGACGGCGCTTGCGGTGGTTTTTTTCTCCGGCGTGCTTTTCCTTGTACTCACTGTGACAAAGATACGCGAACAGATTGTGAACGGCATGCCTGACTGCCTGAAGCACTCGACGGCGGCTGGCATCGGGATGTTCATTGCCTTTGTTGGACTGCGGAACGCGAAGTTAGTGGTCGCCAACTCGGCGACATATGTTGGCCTGGGCAGCTTCGCCGACAAAGAGGTGCAGACCGCTTGCTTTGGACTAGGCCTCACGCTCGTTCTAATGTCGCGGAAATTCCATGGCGCAATTCTGATCGGTATTTTTGGCACCGCTCTGCTTGGAATTTTACGAGGGATCACGAGTTGGCCGGCGGCCATCTTCTCAATGCCACATCCATCCTCAACTTTTTTGCAGCTCGATTTTCGTGGCGCTACTCATCTCGGCTTACTCGAAATTCTTTTTGCATTTCTGTTTGTCGATCTGTTCGATAACGTTGGCACTCTGGTGGGAGTCTGCGAACAAGGCGGCTTTGTGAAAGACGGAAAAATTCCGCGGGTGGGCCGGGTGTTGGTGGCGGATGCCGTGGGAACTGTCGTGGGCTCGCTGACCGGAACTTCGACGGTGACCAGTTACATCGAAAGCGCAGCCGGAGTTGCCGCGGGCGCCCGCACCGGTCTGAGCAATGTTGCTGTCGCCGCGCTTTTCCTGCTGGCAGCGTTCTGCTCACCGTTGGCGACTGCGATTCCAGCTTATGCGACGGCTCCGGCTCTGGTCTTGGTCGGAGTGCTGATGACTCAGTCCATCGCGCAAATCAACTGGCAGGAATTCAGTGAAGCCGTCCCGGCATTTATCACCATGCTGGCCACGCCTCTCACCTTCAGCATCGCGACCGGCCTCAGTCTCGGCTTAATCTCTTACACCGTGGTCAAGGTTGCGGCGGGAAAAATTCGGGAAATCAACGCGCTGGTGTGGATTCTCACCGTATTGTTCGTTCTGCGCTACATCTATCTGGCCAGTGCTTGAAAATCGCTGGCAACACATTCGTCGCGCTGAGAAACAAACTTGCATCTAACGCCGTGATATTCCCCTTTAAGAAACGTGCCTTAGCGAGGACCTATCACGATGTTGTAAAGAACCAGACCTTCCAGGCCGCGGCAGCGCTCTCCTACTATTCGATCTTGTCCATATTTCCCGGTCTGATTCTTTTATCGGCAGTAATGGCATATATTCCGCTGCCCAACTTTTTTCCCGACGTTTTGGTGGCGATCGGCCGGGTGGCGCCGCCTGGCACAATTTCGATGGTAATTGCGGTACTCAAAGGCACCAATTCAGGCGCATGGCTTTCCTTTGGTACGCTTGGAACCCTCTGGGTAGTATCTTCCGCCTTCGATGAGCTCATTGAAGCTTTGGACGCAGCCTATGAAGTGGACGACCAGCGGCCTTTCTGGAAGACACGACTCCTGGCTATTGGTCTGTCTGCGCTAACCGGTTTTTTTCTTATCTGCGGAATAGCGGCGATGATCGTCGGGCCTCGGCTTGGCGATTGGCTTGCCGTTCGACTTTCTCTTTCGAGCGTTTTCATATTCCTCTGGCCTTATATTCATTGGACCCTTGCTGTAGTTTTTGCAGTGCTGGCGGTAGAAACGATTTATTTTCTCGCTCCTAACATAAAGCAAAGCTTCCGTATGACTTTTCCCGGCGCGGTTCTTTCTGTAGCCGGCTGGATGGGGCTGTCGTATCTGCTCGGGATTTATTTCCGCTATTTTGAAAATTACAATCGAATCTATGGAACTCTGGGTGGAGTGATGGCGCTCATGACCTGGCTCTATTGGGCGTATTTCATTTTGTTAGCTGGCGGTGAGCTGAACGGGGAGTTGGCGAAAGAGCAGCATCCCTCACGCTTATCTGCGAAGGGCAGTTTTCACAAAACAGGTGGACCGGCAAAGGTACAGCTCTAGACTGTCCTGCCAAGATTCGTTGTAGCCGGTGGTTGTGGTGCAGTTTGGCTTACGCGTTGCGCCGGTTAAGCGGGAGATCGTTCGCTATGCCTGAAAAGCGGCTCCGTCAGGATGATAGCCGTCGTGTAAGCGTCAAACCGCACCACTACCGGTAGGCGGTTATTGAGTGACATCAGAACTTGGTGTGGTATTTGCCGTCTACCGAAATTCCACCCACTTCGTCTCGCGTAACGCTCATTGACCAGCGTTTGTTGATCCGGTAATCGCCTTGGACGATCTCGCTTCCGGGCTGCGACAAATCGGTTGAAAAGGTAAATAGAAAATTCTTCGTCACGCGCTGCTGGATGGCAACCCGCGCAGAGGGGTTCTGATTTCCTCCGAGGAGTGGATCGATCTGCAGGGCAGAAATACCTGCGAGATGCTGGATGCCGCCCGTAACCTGACCGGCGACTTGCGAGGCGATAATCGAATCTGTACTCTGGCCGGCGGCGGCCGCTTCCTGCGTCGTCTGGCCATTGGCAATGAGATTAATAATGTCGGCCGTAGCCAGCGGAGGATCCGATGTATACGATGTGGTCAACTTGTCAAACGGACCGCGCAGTGTAAGGGTCAGCTTGTACTGCTCGACGGTGGTCCCGACTGAGACATTCAACACCGGCTGGGTCTCAGCGGGATTGTCGAAGGTGATGATGCCGCGTTGTAGTTCATACCGAACGTTGCGGTAAAAGAACTCTCCGGAAGTGAGGTCAGTGCGCCCGATAATTACCGGATTGGCCGCCGTGCCCACCACCTGCAGATTCACCTGACCTTCCACGCTGATCTGAGAACTAGTTGCGCTGAGGTTACTTTTTGACTGAACACCGACCGCGAGTTTGATGTTATCGGCCAAACCGGGCTGAGCTGGAATGTCACTCCCGTTGAATTGATCGCTGAATCTCGAGAGATCGAAATCCGGAGTAAAGGAAAGAGCATCGATGAGCACGCGGCCATTCAAAGTCGACGCGTCTTTTGTTCCACTTAGAACCAAGGTGCTGTCGAGGACCGTTCGGACGCCGGTCGGATAGCGCAGTCGCACAGATTTGCTTTGCAGCGAAACATTGAATTGCAGGTTTGGCTTGTAGGCGATCGAACCGCCCACCGAGACTTGTCCACCTCCCACCTGACCCTCCAGGCTGGAAATCTGCAGACTCTTATTGCTAATGTCGAGGATGCCGTTCAATTTCTCCACTCCAAGCGGCGCTGTGGGTGTGGATATGGCAACGTTTTGGAGATGCACTTGCCCCTGAACCTGTGGTTCCTTCGCCGTGCCCGAAGCATGAACGTCCAGCAAGAGTGTTCCGGAACTTTGGAGATCGGGGTCCACGATGCGAAGGATGCGAACATCGACCGACCCTTGTGCGGTGAGATTGGGAGCTGTGTTTCCAGCGAGAGGAATGCGTCCTTGCAACCGCAAAGATGTGTCGGTTCCGCGGAATTCCCCCGGCTGCAAGGTTATTACTGAATTCGCGTAGTCCATGCGAATGGGGCCGGCAGCGCCGATTTCGAGCGATTGATAACTGGCTTTCAGGATTGGCAGTGTGAGGTGAGCTTCGACTTGCGATCCGTCCTTCAGCGGCCCTTTCAATGTCGCGTGAAGTTCAGTCTCCCCCTCAAAACCTTCCGGCAAACTCGGCGAATACATCGCGAGCAGGGGACCGAGCGGCACAGTCGTCGTATCTATGACTGCCTCGGTGTAATAATCTCCGCCCAGATTGACATCAACCTTGGAATGTACGGAAGCTTGCGCCACCTGAGAATCGAGGGTTAAGTCTGCCCGTCTATTCGCCACATGCAGCTGCGCTTTTATTTGGGAAATCGATTTATCCCGAAGATGCAACTGAGGGAGTTCCACCGCGGCCGTCAATTGAGGATTATCCAAGGTTCCTGCTCCACTGGCAGAGATCGCCATGGTACCGGATATTCCAAGATTTTTGGCTTGCACGGTCTGCAGCTTCTGCAACACCAGCGACGGAGCGCTCAGACGTACGACGTAGGCCTTGGTTTGCGGCGTGTAAGAGACGCTCCCCTTTGCGGAACCGGCGGGCAGATTGAGATTGACGGTAGAAGTGAGAGAACTTCTATCGGCATGGAAGTCGGCTTTAAGATGCTGGATCGGTTCATCGTAAGCGCGCGCATTGTTAATTGTCAGGGAGCCGTTGCCGGCGGGCTTGAGTTGGGAGCCGTGAAGAGTAATATCCGCGGACAAATCACCGAAAAGCGGGTAGTTGACATTTGCGAGCCGCTGCAAATCAGCCACCGACATGCGCTGTATCGACAAATTAACAGCGATCGGATTCGCCGGAAGATACGACCAGTGCCGCAATCCGACGTTGCCGCTGACTGATGCCGTGCCTTGATGAGCACTGATAAGCGACGCACTCTGTAGCGAGATGCCGGAAGAATCTGCTTCGACGGCAAATTTCACGTTGCTCCAGGCGCTGCCTTGCACCTGCAGATTCTGCGCACTGAACTGCCCCGAGAATTTCGGGCTCTGCAGAGATCCTCGCACGCTCGCCTTTAGCGAACCGGCACCTGCAATTTCCAGCGGCGAGGGACCTCCGCGTGCGGCCGAAAATAACATAGCAAGCCGATGGAGATCGACGGTGTTGGCTTGAATCTGTAAGTTTGATCGATTGCCGACTTCACCTTGCACAGCTATCGTGGTCGAGGGAATATGCAGTGATGTTTCTTCAAGGGTTAAAGTGTTTTTCGGGCCGTCGTAAGTCGCGTGAATCGAGCCATCCACCAGCACAACGTTCGGCGTTGCGCCAGTATCTCGCGCTGAAGCCGCTTTCAGCGCTAAGTCTGCATGGGCGCGAACGTTGCTGAAGCTGCCCGTCCACGAAGCGTTCACGGTACCGTCGAGGTTACTCAGCAGACGCACACGTTTCACTTCCGCCGTGCGAAGAATGTGCTGTGCGTCCTGCAGCGAGATACTTCGCAGCGACGCCTGAATTCGAGTTTCAGGCAGCGCGCTGTCGAGATTTCTCAATTCGGCATCAGCGGAGATTCGTCCGCTAAGCACTTCGACGTTCACGCCGTGCGCCCGCAAGGTGCCGTTTGACAGCTTGTAATATCCCACAAGCCGGTGGAAATTCAGTCGTGCTTGAGGCAATGACGCCGTCAACTCCTCGCTGTTTATCTGGCCATCTATAGCAAGCCCCCGCAAAAGAGGCTGGTCGCCGACGCTTTGGTAGTGCACCGCTCCGGATAGCGATACATCACCAGCGGATGACGCGGGATGCAGCATAGGGGAAAAGTCCTGGCTATCAATGCGGACAGCGTACCGGCCATCCATGGTCGGACTGCTGTAATTAGTGATGTCACCATGCAGCGAAAGGGAAGAAGATCCGACCTTCAGCAAAGCCGATTCCAGCGAGAATCGACCTGGAGTCGCGTTGAAGCTGGCATCGAGACTGTGCGGGAAAACTGGTTCAGTTCCGTAGCGGATACGGCCGCTGTCGTAAGAAAGTGTCCCACGATATTTTGTCTCGAGCGGCTCAAAACGAATGTCGGTCTTCAGATCGTAGAGATCTCCATCGAGGGGAACCGACGCATTGTTGTAATTGATCTCGCCGCTGGTTAGCAGCACATGCCCTGCTGCCAGGTCGAACACATTCATGTTGCTACTGCTTTGCTTCGGTGGAGGTTGCGGCAGGTTGCTTTTTCCTTCGCGGCTGATTCGGACATAGGCAACCGGATGTTCAATTAAAAGTTCGCTGAGACTGACCTTGCGGCGAAGGATAGATTGAATCTTTAATCCAACTGTCAGTTGATCGACGTGCAGCAAGGGAGACTGGCCCGCAGCTTCAGTGCCGTGAACCGTGATGTCATAAAGGCGGGCGGTGAGGGTTGAAAGTCGGAAGTCGAAATGGCGAATGTCCGTGCGGCTGCCGGTAGCTTGGTTCACATCTTTCACGATGGTTCGAATGGCGAGCCTTTGAAAACTGGTAGTGCGTAGAAACAGAAGCCCACCGATGACCGCGACCGCAATTAAGAAGACTAAAATTGCCAGAGTCCAGCCGATAATCCGTCGCCATCGCATGGTTGTTTTCTAGAACGCCTGCCCTAACGTAATGAAATACTGTGTGGGGTTGATGCCGGGCACGGGATTCAGGTTGCGACCCAGATCGATTCGAATGGGGCCGATTGGAGTTGCGTAGCGCAAACCAATGCCAATCGTATTGGTATAGTTGCTCGCGAAATTATTGAAATTGATGGCGCTGTAAACGTTGCCGCCGTCGTAGAAGACAACCCCTCCCAGATTTTTCATGATGCGAAGCGGAAATCTCACTTCCGAATTCAAAATGAACAACTGCCTGCCGCCCACTGGCACGGTAACGTTCACGCATCCGGACTGGTTCTGCAGCACGTTGCAAAAAGGCACGATGCGCTGCGGTCCAGCTTCATCGATGGGGAATCCGCGAAGCGAGGTTCCTCCTCCGGAGAAGTAAAGCTGACTAGTAGGAACAAAACTTCCCGCCAGTGCTTTTGCCAACCCCAGACGGATGCTATTGGCGAATACAACAGAATGGAATGGCTTGAAAAAAGCATATTGCCCGAACAACTTTGCAAAAGTCGCGCTTGAACCAAACGGACCCGGCGTAATGCTCAGATTCAGGTTCTCGAAAACTCCACGGTGGGCATCCAGCGGTTTGTCCCGCGTGTCTTTTATGAGCGTGCTCGACAGCGTTGAAAGATGAATATTCTGGTCTTGGGGCAGCACAAGTTCGGGAACCAGCAAGTGCGACAAAACAGTTTTATTGAAGTCGTAGCGAAGCTGAAGTCGCGTATGCGTCTTTCGGCTGAGAAGCTTCTCCACTTGAAATGAAAGATCACCCAGGGTCGCTGCGAACAGCGGATTTTCGGTGGTCCGCTCAATTGAAAAACTGGTCAAAGAATTCCAACTCGAGCCGAGAAAGTGGGGCTGCAGATAACTGGTAATCGCCCGCTGGTCCAGTCGCGAGAGCAGAATCGAGCCACTGGCGGTTTCGCCCAGCCCCCGCATATTTCGTCGGGTTAATTCGATCGAGCCGATCGGACTAGCGTAAGTGGCTTGACTGGGAGCGATCTGATTGTTCCCTATGCCGATTGTGGGAAGCCCGGGAACTGCCACGGTGCCCGTAGGGATATTTCCGCCGCGATGGGAAACTTCGAATCCAAAGCCGTAGGTAATTTCGTTGCGCTGGCTTTCATGCACTTCGACCAGCGTGTCTTCCTCGGTCTGGTCTGTAATTGGCTTTCGCGGGCCTACGTTCGACCAGTCGAAGATGTTTAAGTCGTAGAGTCGGGTCTCCGCCACCAGCATCCTATCTTTTCGCATGGGAGTCTCGGCATGCAGGTTCGTCGACTTCTCAAGCAGCGACAGGCGCGTGTGCTGCTGGCCCAGGTAAATCACTTTTCTCACCCGCACCATCTGGTGCTCATCAATTGCATAGGTGACGTCTACCCGGTGAGTATCTTTCCCCAGACGATGGACGGTAGTCCTTACTTCCGCATTGGGATATCCGCGGTCTAAGTAAGTCGCCGATATGCGATTGCGATCGTCGGACAACTGCCGGGATGAAAATGGAGCGCCAGATTTTAGCTCGAGGCCTTTGGGAGCGGTTAACTGGCCTTCCGGAACACTCTGGTTTCCGGTTACTGCGACGTGATCGACGATTGTCGGCTCGCCTTCCACAATGTCGAAGACAATATCGATCTTCGAACCGCGTTCGGTTAGCTGCGGCGTAACTTTGGCGTCGTCGTATCCCTTGTCCCGATAGTAGGCGATAAGGTTATCGGAGCTCTGTTTGATTATCTTCTGGCTGATGCTGCCATGGGTCCACAGATGAGAGCGTTTTACCTGCACCAGAGGTGTGAGATTCCTGGCTTCTACGCGGTGGTTCCCCGCAAAGGAGATTCGATCCACCTTGTACTTGATACCGCGATCAATCTCATAGACGAGAACGGTGCGACCTGGTTGCTGCTGGAGGTCGGAGGTTACCCTGGCGTGAAAAAAGCCCTTTTTCTGGAAGTAGTCTGTGAGATTCTGTTGGCCCTCTTGCACGAGATCCGCATCGATTGCGCCCTCGGAAAAAATGGGAATAAGCTTCTTCATTTCCCGCGCTGATATGAAGGGGAGCCAGGACAACCGTGCGCCCGTCGTGCGGACTATCACTATGGGGCCAGGTTCCACCTTGAAGGAGACATCCACGCGGTTGCTATCTGAATGATATTTAGGCGGATTCTCTTCGACCTTGCTGGCCAAGCGGTGCTGATCGGCCAAATATTTTTTCATGAGCGAGGTCGCCGCTTTAATCCGTTCTGAGGTGTATGGCTTACCCCTTTTCAGTAATGCTTTGCTAAACCGGGCCCGCAGCGATCGCATTTTGTGGAGCAACCAAGCTTGCTCCGGACCGGCGGGGCCGTTTACTTCCACACTCCCAATGCGGGCTTGTTTGCCGGTTTGAATAATGAAAGTAATGTTCACTAACTGGTTCGCGTCGTCGATTTGCGCTTGCGCGTGAACCTGCGCTTGAAAGTATCCATCGTGTTGAAGAAACTGCGAAAGGGCCGCTTCCGCGACGGGGATGCGTGCCTTGTCATAGGGGTCCTGTGTTTCAAGATTTGCGACCTGCAAAAGACGTGTATAGGAAAACAATTTTGCTAGTCGCTGAAAGTCGATGGTTCCCAGGTAGTACGCGGGCTCGAGAATAAAGTTCAGCCGTAGACCGGCGATGTCAGGAATCACATTGACGGTCACCTTTTCAAATCCTCCTGCCCGTTGCAGGGTACCAACGCTAGTTTCTACCGCCGCCTCGGAGTAAGGCTTCCCCACCTTCTGTGAGACAGCAGAGCGCAGAGGTTCCACGTCGCGGTGCGGATTGGCGATCAGATCAACCGCGGTAACGGTTTGGCCCTCATAAAAACTTTCCGGCCCAGTGGATGAAACCTGAGCCGCGGCATCGACGAGCGAGATAAGGATTAAAAAAAATAATGCTGGCAAACGCATAAGGTGCCGGTTGAAATGGTTCCAGCGGCCCCCGCCTCGCAACTCTTGCCATAACCAGCGAGGTGCGTTCGGCTTTTCAGGAGCAGCCACTTTAGCAAGCGAAGCTATGGGATGCGGCTCCATAGGGAGAAGTTGGTACAAGTGACTCTGATCCGGGGAAACGTCCGAACCCGCTACGATCTCTGTGGTTAAATCAAAACATGTTCGCGCGCAAGATTCGCGTCGAGTATGAGGACGAGAAACGACAGACGCAGCCCTGCCCACTGAAGTGGCTCGACAGCTTCTCCATGAGGAATTTTACCAACGCGAGTGTGTTTGATGACACACTGCCCACCGCTGATGGACAGATGGAAATTGGTACGGGGGTTCCCCTCGATAAACTTCAAGAAGCCATGGAAGACTGGTTTCGGCGGAAAAGCTACCTGCCCAAGGAGTCAAAGTTAGCTCTGAAGGAGGAAATCTAGTCGATACTTTGCCGTCTAACGGTACGGAGGATATATCTGCCATCTTTGGGGAGTTTTTTACCCAACCTGGACGGGGGCGAAAACCTTCCAGCATCTCGATGCATCCATATACGCCGTTATTGGATGCTCGCGGAATGGCAACTGAGTTGCGTTAGACTATTTCTGAGGTGCGGATGATGAGTTATAGAACTCTCCCCCCAATATCCGGCACTTACCAACCGGGCATAACTGTGCCGTCGAATGAACGACGGTGGACGAGACCACGGGAAAATTGGCGGCAGCTGCGGTTTTCCGACCCGTGGTCTACTTACGAGTCCGGCTTGACCGGGATACCCAGCCAACCTCACTGGAATAGGATTGCAGGCTTCGCTCTAGCTGCCGCGATCAGCGTGGGTGGATGGTCTGGCGTCGCCCTGCTGGTTGGTTATCTTTGGAAATGAGAGCGTGGGAGCAACGGCATTCGAATCGCCAGCCCGAAGGTCCATCAAACTAGCCAGCTCATTTTTCGTAATGCAATAACGACATCACGTTATAACCTTGGAGTTTCTCTCGCCCGCGGAGGAAATCCAGTTCCACGACAAAGCCAAGCCCGGCAATCTCTGCTCCTAGCAAAGAAGCCAGCTTCGCCGTGGCCTCAGCGGTACCGCCAGTCGCCAACAGATCATCGACGATAAGCACGCGTTGACCTTTCTGAATCGCATCCTTATGCATTTCGAGTGAGTTCGTACCATATTCGAGGGCGTAATCAAACTTCACAGTTGCGGCCGGAAGTTTGCCGACCTTGCGCACGGGAACGAATCCGGCGTTGAGGCGATAGGCCAGTGCGGGGGCGAAGATGAATCCGCGAGCTTCCATGCCGAGGACAAGATCGATGCTCTGGTTGAGATAGTGTTCGGAGAGCCGGTCCACGAGCGTGGCGAATCCGACCTTATCTTTCAGGAGGGTTGTGATGTCGTAGAAGAGGATCCCTTGCCTTGGGAAGTCCGGCACTTCACGGATCAGTTGCTTCAATTGATCTGTATCGAGACTTGAATTGGCGGACAATCTACCACGCTCCTTCAATGCGGAATGAATCTAATCCTGCAACCGGGCGGGCCTCGGAGTCTTCCACGCCATCCACGCGCGCGGCACGCGGCCCTTCGCGCAATCGCGAACCCAATGCGAAGAGTTGATCGCGCGCTCCCTGGGCCAACACTTCCACGCTACCGTCTGCATTATTGCGCACCCACCCGGCAATGCCCAGGATTTGCGCCTCGCGCTCGACAAACCAGCGGAAACCGACTCCCTGTACACGTCCGCGAATCACGAATCGGCGAGCCTCGATTGGTTTTTCTGTGGAAGTCATGCAGTGGATGCTAGTGATCGACGAATGGCGATTTTCAATTCTGACTGAAAATCGCCGGCGGCTTTCACAGTTGTTGTTTCTCAACCGACAATCGGAAGTTGACAATCGACACTCGTCTTACGCCCGCGACAAATACACGCCTTCGGCGGTGTCGACCTTGATTTTCTCGCCTTCATTGATGAACGGGGGAACCTGCACCACCAGGCCGGTCTCGGTCTTGGCAGCCTTGGTTACACTGGAGGCGGTCGCGCTCTTCAATCCAGGTTCAGTTTCAACCACGGTCAGTTCCACCGTTTGCGGCAGTTCGATGCCGACTGCTTTGCCGTCGAAAAATTCCACTTTGATCTCAAGGTTGGCGATCAGGTAGTCGACAGCGTCACCGAGAACCTCTTTGGTCAGGTGAGTTTGCTCGTAGTTCGACGTGTCCATGAAGTAATAGCTGTCGCCGTCAGCATAGAGAAACTGCATGTCGACTTCATCTACGTTGACCTTTTCGATGGGATCGGGCGAGCGGAAGCGATGTTCGAACATGGCGCCGGTGCGGAGATTGCGCAACTTGGCCTGGATGAAGGCCCGCAGATTGCCGGGCGTCCGGTGTTCGACGCTGAATACGGAGTGCAGATCATTATTGTGCTTAATGATCATGCCGGGGCGCAGTTGTGTGGCAGGGATCGACATTGCCTGAAACTATCTCCTTCAAAATAAGTGCAGTTTGCAGAACGGACGGAAGGCGGGGCAGGCCACATTTTCCGCCGCACACGGGGACTGAATGGACGATTCTACACTGCGCTGGCGAGAAAGGAAACCTTTCACCCGGCCGATTCATCCCATGATCCCGAGTTCGTTCCAAGGTTCGCACCGCCACTTCTGCGGGACTAGAATTGTTATTAGATCTACTTTGAGCCGGTATGGCATTCAGGCAAGTTGAAAATGAAATGAGGTCAAATCATGAGTTCTGGACGTTATGAATCTTCAGACAACACCAGCGTTGGAACCGCTATAACCTTTTTGTTGATTGGAATTGGAGCGGGAGCTCTAGCGGCTCTTGTGCTGGCGCCGAAAACCGGCAAACAGTTTCGACGCGACCTGAAGCGCGGTTATGAGGATGCCAGGGAGACCGTGCAGGATTGGACCGAAGAAGCCAAAGATCGGGTGCGCGACGCGAAAGAGCGCGTGCGCGACGTGGCCGAAAGGGGCGCCAGCTTCGCCGACGACCTGCGCGAAAAAGCCGAGCCCTTGCGGCGCGCCATCAATCGCCGGTAATTTGTGCACATTTGGTGCGGGACGTCAGCTGATGTCAGCTGAAGATCGCCACGAACATACTTTTGATTCGCCGCAGGAACCGGCGAGGAGCGGAGTTGGGCTCGGTTGACCCTTGACGGCGGGCGGGCGGCGGCTGAATGTGTATTTCGAGCTGGGTCTGCTGAGTAGAGGGTCTTATGACCGGGAGTGCCGCAGCCGCGTCCATAGGTGGGGGGGACACCATCGAGTGGGTCTTCGCCTGAAAGACAAGGGGCGCGTCCACTTGGACGTGAATATCGTTGGGTCGAGACGCCGGCACGGGTTGAGTCTCTGAGCCGCTGGACAATGTTTGCCCTCCCCTGCTCGGCGAGTTCGCTTGTCCACCGCCGTTCAACTCGCCAGCAGATTTCGATGATGGCTGGCCTGCGGTGAGTTGGGCGTTCTTCGATAGCTCGGGGCTTGCGGGACTTGGCGCTTCCGTTCGCATCACCGGCGTCGGCGGCGGACAACCACATTCCAGCGGAACGTTGTGATCCACCTTGTCAATTTGTCCGGCGCGAAAAACCGCCTGCTCAGTGGGCTTAACCTGGTAAGTGCGGTCTCCCAACAACTCCGCAACGGTCGCCGAAGACCCGTTCCCGGACAGGGCTCTTACGCAGGTATTGCCATGCGAATCGGTACTGACGGCGAAGTCAAATTCCCCGGGCCCCGCGAACAGGATGCGGAAGTCCGGAGTAAGCACCGTATCCGCTGAAGCTTGGAGCGTGTAGTGCGTTTCCAGAGCTCCGGTACTCATGCCCAGCATCAAATCGTTCGCGTTTTTCGAAGGTGTCACCGAAACAGTCGTGCGCGGGCATATGCGAACTTCGCCGCCACGCGACAAGCGCAGAACTGTGGTGTCTTCGGCGGTGGTCAACGAAGATCCGGCGGCGATCTGACTTCCTTCGACGGTGATGTCGCCGGCGCCTTCGCCGACCGGCACTATCTCCGGAGTCTTCCCGCGCAGAGAAAGCGTTGTGGGCGATTGACGTCGCGATGTCTTCTTCGCGGTATTGTCTTCTGCCGCTCTGAGCCGGACCATTAACCGGTTGCCGGCCTCATCCCAGGTGTAGCTGTAGGGAGCAAGGAGATCGAGCACGATTCTGGCGACGGGAGGATTGTCTTGAAATTGTTCGGCGCGGATCGCGAGAATATTTTTCTGCTGGACATCCTGCATTAGATCGCCCCGCTTGTGCGGCAGGCCTAACCGCGCATGCAGCAGGTCGACGACGAGACGCGGTGGCGACTTTAGGAATTGGATCGACGGCACGGCCGGCTGGGTGGAAAGAATTTCAAGTGCAGGAGTGCCGCGCTCGACGACTACGCGCACACTGGTAACAACAGTGATCTCGGGCTTAGCAGAAGTCTTTTGGTTCGCCCCCGGCTCGGTCCGATTCTGCGGCCACGCAGAGGGCACAACAAGTACTGCCAGAAGCGGAATAGTGATCAGGTGAAGACGTGGTCGCAACAAAGAAAATCCCCTCGAATCTACCTTAGAGGAACATTATCATTTGCTGCGATAGCGGTGAAGTGGCGCGTCAGGTATGGACGCCGTGAAGATTTTCGGCAATCGCGAAGACGACAGCTGCCTCAACTTTCAGGAATGAATTCGTATTCTTCTATGACCGCGGCAACGGCCATCTTGCCGTTATTCGCACCATCGATGCGCACGACGCGCCCGATGCACTGCACCCGAATGCTTTCCGTCAGCGTAATTTCGGGCGGGAGTGTCAGGGTAAAGCCGATGGGTGACCCCTGCTCGATGGGCGAATCGAGATAGAGGCAAATGCCGCGAGCGCTTACGTCCCGCAGTTGAGCGGGTTCGCTTTGATCCAACTTTTCGCCACGGGCAACGGATACCGGAATCCGAAGCGCGAAGCGTCGTGCAGACCGTTTCTCCTGCTGCGTTTCTGCCATTCATCGCTCCCAAGCCAACAAAGCGGCAATTAAGTATTTCCCCGAGAATGACGGCTAGACCAAGCAGCGTCAATACCACCATCAGGCGGGACAATGGCACGTTCTGGCATCCCGAATGGCTCGGAGCATTCTCCGTTAAACTCAATTCTGGCTTCGCAGCGGTGGTAAGCTGAAATTCGGACACGCCAGTGGTCTTCGTTCTCGACAACTACGATTCGTTTACTTACAACCTGGTTCAATATCTCGGTGAACTCGGCGCCCGGGTTGAAGTGCGCCGCAACGATCAAATTACCGTTTCTGAAGTTGAGGCAATGCGGCCGGAGCGCATCGTCGTCTCGCCCGGTCCATGCACTCCGCAGGATGCCGGCATCAGCGTCGATCTGATTCGCCACTTCGCCGGGAAGATACCCGTCCTCGGTGTTTGCCTGGGTCATCAGGCCATTGGCGCAGCTTTTGGCGGGCAGGTCGTGCGCGCTCCTCACTTGATGCACGGAAAAACCAGTGCAGTGACTCACGATAACAAGAGTATCTTTCGCGGCTTACCAATGCCGATGACGGCCGCCCGCTACCATTCACTCATCGTGGAAGAAGAGAATCTACCGGCAGAGTTAGAGGTCAGCGCCTGGACCACGGAAAAAGACGGAACCCGCACCATCATGGGGCTGCGCCACAAAAAGTATGCCGTTGAGGGAGTGCAATTCCATCCTGAAAGCGTGCTGACCGATGCCGGCAAGAAGCTGATGGAAAATTTCCTGGGGATGCAGTCGTCAACGTCCAGTCACTGATTACTATCTCTCGCCATCTCCACCGCGCGCAGCAGCGCTTGCGCCTTGTTCATGCTTTCCTGAAACTCGCTGGCCGGGTCGGAGTCCGCGACAATGCCCGCTCCCGCCTGTAGGTATGCGTGTTTGCCTTGCACAAGCATGGTTCGAATGCCGATGCATGAATCCAGATTCCCGGCGAAATCGGCATAGAGGACGGATCCGCCATAAATGCCGCGGCGTACTGGTTCAAGTTCTTCGATAATCTGCATGGCACGAACTTTGGGCGCGCCGCTCAACGTGCCCGCGGGAAAACAGGCGGCGAACGCGTCGAGCGCTCCCAGATCTTTGCGCAACGTGCCTTCCAGCGCCGAGACCAGGTGCATGACGTGGGAATAGCGCTCCACGTACATAAGGTCTTTCACTTTTACCGAGCCATATTCGCTCACGCGTCCGAGGTCGTTGCGGCCGAGATCGACCAGCATCACGTGCTCGGCGCGTTCTTTTTCATCCGTCCGCATTTTCTCTTCCAGACGCAGATCTTCAGCCTCGTCGCGGCCACGTGAATGCGTGCCCGCGATGGGGCGGTACTCCAGCTTGCGTCCGGTGACGCGCACCAGCATCTCCGGAGAAGAGCCGAGAATCTGAGTCTCGCCCATCCGTAGGAAATACAGATAGGGCGAAGGATTCACTTGCCGGAGGGCGCGGTAAAGGTCGAAGGGCTCAACCCCCGGGATGAAATCGAGGCGTTGCGAAAGTACTACCTGAAAAATGTCTCCCGCGGCGATGTATTCTTTGCAGCGCTCCACATTGCGCAGAAATTTCGCGCGCGTGGTTCCTGAATGGATGTTCAGCTTTCCCGGCTTGACTTTTTTGGATTTGCGCCACATCGCCGGACGCAATCCCGCGGCCAGTTTCCTTTCCAGTGCAGCAATATCGCGCACCGCCCGGGCATACGCGCGCTGTGGACTCTCGCGGGAAACGTCGGCTGCGGCCACGATGTGTATCTGGTGTCGCAAATGGTCAAAGGCCAGTAATCGGTCGAAGAACATCAGTTCGCAGTCCGGCAGAGACAAGTCCTCATTGGCGCGCTCGCCAATGTTCTCCAGTTGCCGCACCACATCGTAAGAGAAGTAGCCAACGGCGCCGGCTGTAAACGGTGGCAGTCCGGCAATCACCGCCGGCCGATGCTCGCCGAGCAATTGCTTTACCACCTGAAAAACATTGCCTTGACGTTGCTTACGCTGCCTTCCGCGTTCAATCTCTATGGCAGAGCCGTGTGCACGCAGCCGCATGTAGGGCCGCACGCCAAGAAACGTGTAACGGCCAATTTGTTCGCCGCGCTCGGCGGACTCCAACAAAAATGCGTGCGGCTCTTTCTGCGCAATTGCGAGGAATGCAGAGACAGGCGTAAGCAGATCGGCGCTCACCGATTTCACTACCGGCACTAGCGTCGCCGACCGCGCCAGACGCGAGAATTCTTTAAACTCGGGGTTAACCATGTACAAGGATGAGGGCCACCGGACTTCGGTGCCTCGCGGTCCATTATAGGGGACAGATTCTTATGTGAGTCCGGCGGTCATTGCGTCTCTGGTCGAAATACCTGGGTTGCGAACCAATCCGGCAATTGACGAACGGATTCTCTCGTCAGAAGATACAGGAAGTCACAAACAATCGGGCCCTCGAGCAGTTACGAACCTATGCGCATCAAGTTCTGGGGCGTACGCGGTTCTACGCCAACTCCACAACCCGAGAACATGCGTTATGGAGGCAACACCTCCTGCGTCGAGGTACGGCTGGGTGATCGCATTTATATTTTTGATTGCGGCACCGGTTTCCGCGTGCTTGGCCAGCAACTGCAAAGCGAATTTGGCGACCGTCCTTTTTCTGCCCACGTCTTCGTCTCTCACTTTCATTGGGATCACATTCAGGGCATGCCATTCTTTCGTCCGCTGTATATGAATGCGGAAAGCCGCTTTCTGTTCCGATGCTCAAGCCGTACCCGCAGTCTCAAACAAGTCCTCGCAGATCAGATGGCGGCGCCATATTTCCCCGTGAACATTGGCCAGATGAAAGCGCGCCGCGAATTTTACGAAATCGAGAGCGGACGCGTCAGTCTGGAAGAAGGCGTTCAATTACAGACAGCGTGGCTCAACCACCCCCAGGGATGCATGGGCTTCCGCCTAGAAACCAAAGATGGAGTTCTCGTCTACGCCACCGACAACGAACCCGGAGACGCGGTGTTCGACAAAGCTGTCCGCAAACTGGCCGAAGGCGCGGACGTGCTCATTTATGACGCGCAATATTTGCCCGAGGAATACGAGGCGCACCGCCGGGGCTGGGGACACAGTCACTGGCGTGAAGCGGTAAATGTGGTGATGGAGAGTGGCGCAAAAGAGCTTGTGCTGTTTCACCATGATCCCGATCACACCGACGCCGTCATCGACAAGGTCGTGCACGAGGCCCGCAACTACTACCCGAAAGTGCGCGCGGCTGCTGAAGGCATGGAAATTAAACTTTAGGACGGCGCATTCCTAGTTCCGCCCTCAGCGCTTTCACTGGTGCGCGCGAAAGATCAGATCAAACCAGGGCTTCCATGTTTTGCCGCCGTCCATCGAGTAAACGGCTGTCTCCCGAACGGCAGTCTCCCGCACCCCTGCGCCTTCAGCTTTCCAGTTCCCTCGAACAAGTCTTTCTCGCCCGGCCGCGGTGCGATCTGCTCCAGTAAGAACCATCTCTCCATCCGTAAAGCCACCTTCAATCACCAGCAATGCGCCGCGGCTCGTGGCCCAGGTCTGATGCCAGACTTTCGGGACGCATCACCGATGCTCAAGCTCTGGCCTTCGTGTCCGTCGGGAAGATCGCCGCAAGAAAAACGGGACACTCTTCGCGACGAGCTTCGACCTCAAGGCGATGAAGTTCATTGGTTTTTCTTTCTCTGCTCCACCAGGTTCTTCGGTGTCCGGCTCTGCGACGCTCGCTACGCCAGCGTAAAGCGGACGTACTTGCCCACGCTAAGTACCTTCTAAGTCAGTAGGTTCCCGTTCCAGACCTTGCTTCTCGACCCTCCGCGCTCATATACTCTGAACGTTTGCCCGCTTCTTCCGGGAAATCGCCCTGACGCCGGCCGGCATATCGATTTGCAATCATCCGGAGACCGAATTTATGACTACCATGACTACTCCTCCGCAGGTCGACAAGGAAAGCAACCCCTGGGAGTCGCAACGGGCGCGCTTTGACCTGGCCGCTCAGAAACTTAATCTCGATGATGGATTGTGGCGGGTTTTGCGCTATCCCAACCGTGAACTCACCGTTTACATTCCGGTCCAGATGGATGACGGGCACCTCGAGGTGTTTACCGGATTTCGCGTCCAGCACTCCATCGCACGCGGCCCGGCAAAGGGGGGCATCCGTTACGCCCCTGATGTCACGCTCGATGAAGTGCGCGCCCTGGCCAGTTGGATGACCTGGAAGTGCGCCGTAGTCAACATTCCTTTCGGAGGAGCGAAGGGCGGAGTGATTTGCGATCCGCACAAGATGTCGATGGGTGAAATTGAGCGCATGACACGGCGCTATACGTCGGAATTGATTGAATTCATCGGACCGGAAAAAGATGTTCCCGCCCCCGACGTAAACACAAACGAACAGATCATGGCGTGGATGATGGATACCTATTCCATGCACATGCGGCAGACAGTGACCGCGGTTGTGACCGGAAAGCCTATTAATATCGGCGGATCTCGCGGGCGCCGCGAAGCCACGGGGCGCGGCGTTATGGTGGTGTGCGACGAGGCTATCAAGAAGCTGGGACTCTCGCGCACGGGCAGCCGGGTGATTGTGCAAGGTTTCGGTAATGTCGGCTCCAACGCAGCCCAGCTCATGTATCAAGCCGGATATAAGATTGTTGGCATCGGCGAAGTTGGCGGCGGCCTTTACAACAAGAACGGAATCGATCTCAACGCTCTTGTTGAATACCGTCAGAAGAATGGCACGGTGCATGGATTTCCGGGCGCGGAAGCCTACGATCCCGCCGAATTGCTAACTACCGACTGCGAGATCCTCATCCCTGCCGCGACAGAAAATGTAATCACCTCGCGCAACGTGGATCGCGTGAAGTGCCGGGTTCTGGCGGAAGGCGCCAACGGCCCGACTACATCGGCAGCTGACGATGTCTTGACTGACAAGGGAGTTTTTGTCATCCCTGACATTCTGGCAAATGCAGGGGGCGTGACTACTTCTTATTTCGAGTGGGTGCAGGACCGCCAGGGATATTTCTGGAAGGAATCCGTGGTCAACGAGCAACTGCAAGAGATTATGGTCTCCTCGTTTGGAGACGTAGTGCGCTATGCCGAGACCCATAAGGTGAACAACCGAATCGCGGCCTACATGCTGGCCATTGATCGCGTGGCTTATACCATTCGCCAGCGCGGAATATACGCCTAGGAGGAAACTATGCGAAAGGGTTGGTTAGTGGCCCTAGCAAGCATCATTATCACGATTCTGGCGGCGAACGCGATGGCGCAGAATGCGGAGCCTGGAGGAACGGCTCCGGAAATAAACGTTCCCGATCATGCCCTGGTGGCGCAGTCTACGATGGCGCCAGCTGCAAATCCTGCGGTCGATAAACTCGACATCAACACAGCCACTGCGGACCAACTCAAGGCACTCCCCAGCATCGGTGACGCCTACTCGCAGAAAATTATCGCTGGCCGCCCATATCGAACCAAGCTCGATCTGGTCCATAAGAAAATTATTCCGCAGGCCACATACGACAAGATCAAAGACCAGATCATCGCCAAGCAGCCGAAAGCTGGTGCGATGACTCCGCCTACGGCGAAATAGATTTGCCGACGATTTTCCGCGGAACTGTGCCGGGAAAATTCCTGACCCGGGAGTACATTCCTCCGATTGCGTTCCCTCGCACCGTGGAGCATAATCAATTTGAGTTCCGGTCGCCCTTCCGGACACCTCCCGAGCTGCAGTGAACCTGCCGAATTCCATTACGCTCATCCGCATCTGCAGCATTCCTTTGCTGATCTGGATTCTGTCTTCGAGCCATTTCAGCAGCGCGCACGGCGCGAAAGAGTTGCTCGCCTCCGCGGTGTTTATTGCGGCTTCCATGACAGACGGCATTGACGGTTATCTCGCCCGGAAGCGCGGCCAGATCACTACCATGGGCATTCTTCTTGATCCCATGGCCGACAAACTTTTGATCGCGGCGGCCTTCGTCACGCTGGTGCAGTTCAATCCCAGCCTGGTTCCCGCCTGGATCGCCGTCATCATCATCGGCCGCGAGTTTTTGGTGAGCGGCTTACGCTCCATTGCTGCTTCCGGCGGCTTTACGATCGAGGCCAGCGAACTGGGCAAGTTCAAAATGGTGGTCCAGATCGTCTCTGTGGTGGCTGTGATTCTCGATCATCGCTGGAAAGAGTGGCCGGTTTACGGCAATTTTGTTTTTCCGGTGCACTGGATTGCGTATGCCGCAATCTGGTTTGTAGTTTGCGTTTCCTTGATTTCCGCAATCGATTATTTCGCCGCGTTCTGGTCGAAGATTGACCGCCGCGTATCCAAGCGCCGACGGCGTGCCTTTATTCTCAGTCGTCGACGCAAGCCGCAACCGGCCACCGATGCCGATGTCGCCCCCACCACATAATTCGCAATCAGTGGTTACTTCATCGGAAGGTTTCGGAGAAGAATTCTCCTCGGAAGAACGCGCCCGATTACTGCGCCTGGCACACGATTCGATTGTCTCCGAATTAGAGGGCTGGGCGATCTCATTGGATCCTCCGACTCCGCATCTGTCTCAACTGCGAGGAACTTTTGCTTCGCTCCATCTGCGCGGCGAATTGCGCGGCTGCGTCGGCTATGTGGTGCCAACTTCGCCGCTCTACCGGACCGTTGCAGAAACTGCACGCGCCGCGGCGTTTGAGGACAATCGCTTTCCACCCGTGAGCAGAGTCGAAGCACCGCACCTCGAAATCGAGCTCAGCATTCTTTCGCCTCTGGAATCAGTCAAACCCGATGCCATCGAAATCGGACGCCACGGCCTTCTCATCAGTCAGCACGGCCGCCGCGGCCTGCTGCTGCCACAGGTCGCGGTAGAGCATCAATGGGACCGGAATACATTTCTCGAACAAACTTGCCGTAAAGCTCATTTACCGCCGGACGCCTGGCAAAAGGGAGCAACCCTTCAAGCCTTCACCGCGGAGATTTTCGGTGATAAAACCTTCTGACTTTGCATCAAGCTCCGGCAAGGTAACCCAAGATTTCCGTTACCGGTTACTCCCGTCACTTTAGTCAACAGACTGATCCCTCCAGTGCGCACCAATTCCTGCCGATAAGCCATTTGGACGCGCAAATCGCCGCGGAGGTCGAATGCTTGCTTTCTTCATCACGCCTGCACATCGTCGTGGATTCTCGCTTTGGTTTCTGACAATTTTCTTAATTTTGCTCTTTGTCGGGTCGCCGGCCTTTGCCCAAGCCCCCTCCGAACCTCCGCTGTTTACGGAGCCCCCGTTTGCGGAAGCCAAAGACCGGATCACAGCCTTCGTCGACGATGAGCAACGTGTGACTCTCCCCGGGAACCGCCATCCTTTGGCGAATGCGCAATACGACGCTGGAGCTGTCTCGCCTGACTTTCGCATGGACCGGATGCTGATCACTCTGCTTCCCGACGCCGCGCAGGAAGATGCCCTGATTCGATTGATCGATGATCAGCACGATCCCGAGTCTCCCTATTACCATCAGTGGCTCACTCCCCAACAATATGGAGAGCTTTTCGGCGTCTCTGAGTCCGATGCGAGACAGGTGACGGAATGGCTGCAGGCTCACGGCATGGAAGTGGAAGAACCTACGGCGGGACGCCGTTCCATCGTTTTCAGTGGAACCGCGGCCCAGGTTGAGTCTGCATTCCACACCGCGATTCATACCTACAAAATTGGCGCAGAAGTTCATCACGCCAACGCCAGCGATCCTGAAATTCCCAAAGCTCTCTCTGGTGTCGTGGCAGGAATTGTTTCGCTGCATGATTTTCACAGTGAACCGATGCACACCGGAGCCCGCCTGCCCACGTCCGAGTTTACGAGCGGCAATTCGTATTATCTTGTGCCATCGGATTTCGCCACCATCTACGACCTTGCCCCGCTTTATCAGCAATCCGTCAGCGGCAGCGGGCAATCGCTGGCAATCGTAGCCCGATCGAACATCAATATCGCGGACGTCCGGCAGTTCCGCACAGCGTTCGATCTTCCCGCGAACAATCCGCAGATCATCGTCAACGGGACAGACCCTGGAACTTTGAACTCCGGCGAAGAGACAGAAGCGGATCTGGATGTGGAGTGGGCGGGCGCGGTAGCAAAAAATGCTGCGATCAAGTTTGTCGTTTCGAAATCCACGAATTCCAGCGATGGCAGCTATCTTTCCGCGCAATACATCGTGAACCACAACCTTGCTCCGGTGATGAGCATGAGCTTCGGGATCTGCGAAGCCGCACTCGGTTCTTCGGGAAACAGCTTCATCAATAGTTTGTGGCAGCAGGCCGCAGCGCAGGGTATTACTGTGATTGTGTCCTCGGGAGACAGCGGCGCAGCGGGATGCGATTCTGCATCCAGTTCGCGCGCAACGAAAGGACGAGCGGTCAATGGCCTGTGCTCGTCGCCTTACAGCGTTTGTGTCGGCGGTACGGAATTCAACGACGCGTCGCACCCATCACTCTACTGGTCGAGCTCGAACGCGCCCGGCACGCAGTCGTCGGCGCTAAGTTACATCCCAGAGGCGACGTGGAACGAAAGTGGCAGCGGAGGTTTGTGGGCGACTGGCGGAGGCGCGAGTGCGATTTATTCCAAGCCTTCCTGGCAAAGCGGAACGGACGTTCCGGCCGATGGCAAGCGTGACGTACCTGATGTTTCTCTCACGAGCGCAGGGCATGATGGTTATCTCATTTACCAGAATGGCGGACTCTACGTAGTCGGGGGCACGTCGGCCGCAGCACCGTCGTTTGCGGGAGTGATGGCGTTAGTTGTGCAAAACACGGCACGACAAGGCAGTGCCAACCCCGCGTTGTATTCCTTAGCTAGCAAGCAGCGGGCGGGGGGACCGGCCGTTTTTCACGACATCAAGAGCGGTAGCAACAGCGTTCCCGGGCAAGCCGGTTTCACCGCAACAGCGGGATACGACCAGTCCACTGGACTTGGGTCTATCGACGGTCTTCTTTTAGTTAACCACTGGCGTGACGCAACTGCCACGCCCACGTTCCACGCATCGGCTTCTGCGAGTCCGCTTGCAGTGACTGCTGGATCGAACAGCAGTGCCACACTTACGGTCACCGTCAGCGGCGGCTTCGATGCTGCCGTTTCCTTTTCCGTGGCTGGCTTGCCCAAGGGGATCTCGGCCAGTTTCTCACGCGCGGTGTTGCCGGCGCCTGGGTCGGGCGCCAGCGTTCTTAAACTCAGCGCGACAAGCAGCGTCAAGGCCGGCACTTATTCCGCGACTTTGTCGGCCAGCAGCGGCGCTACAAAGCAACAGATACCGCTATCAATTATTTGCAGCGCCCACCATTGAAAATTTAAGTTTGAACGAATCAAAGCCAGGGAAATCCTACGCGGGGACGGGCGATTGCATCGCGGAAACCGCGGCTTCCAGATGGTCCAGAGTTTCCGCGACCGTGAGTGAGTACATCTCGCGGCCTAAACCCTCGCCAGCCTGCAGCGCAGATTGCAGATAGTGGCCGGCAATTTCGATGGCCAGAGAATCCGTAATGGCCTTGCCGGTGCTCTTTTTGTACTCAACCCACGCGGGATGAGGCAGGGCGACCCAGACCGGCTTTCCATCCACCAAGAACTTTATGTCGACGGCGTCGGCGTGGCGCGTGGCAATGGCAACGATCAGCGCCTGGTAGACGCAGTGAACTTGCTTCTTGCTCCAGCGATCGGTAGCGATGAAATCTCCAAACATGCTAGAAAAACTATAGCTGAGAGGGACAGTCGCATCAACTCGGGAGGGAATGCGGCTTTAGCCCCCGGCGATGGCTCCGATGATGAGCAGCGGCTCGGTGCCGTCGGAGATGGCCTGTGGAAGCGGCGCTTCGGGAGGCTCGTGGGAGAGATCCTCTTCACACGCGAAAAAGCGGAGAAAAGGACGGCGCTGTTGACTTACCTGGTCGCGAATCGTGCCGCGCAGCATGGGATAACGAAGTTCGAGCGCGTCGAGAACGGAGCGCTGGGTAGCTGGAGCCTCAATCTCGATCTGCACCTCATTCCCCACTCCGGCGAGGGTTCGTAGATGTTGCGGAAGGATGATTCGGATTGAATTCACAGTCATTCACCCAATTCTTCGGCAACTATCTCATCTCGGAAATGCTTGTTCCGCAATGACTTCGCCGCAATAATTTTTGCTACAGGAAGCTCCTTAGGGATATCAGCAATCGCCCCGATAGTAGCAAAGCCTTTGCTTCGGCATGTTATGAGTTTGATGCTTTCAAATTATACCTAAAAGAAATCTTAAGATTTTAAGTGCACAACCTTCACCCTCTGCGAAGCCTCCGGTTGGCGCTGGGATTTTGCGCTCAAAGAACCTCAAATCCATGGAGAAATAATGGCAACCGCCAGTCATGAGCAAACCGCGAAACAAATAGGCTTGCAAACTGATGCGCGAGTCAGCACAGGGTGCGCCGGCCTAGACAACATTCTCGGTGGAGGTTTCCCCCGCGGCCGCCTGTATCTTGTCGAGGGCGACCCCGGAGCGGGGAAAACCACATTAGCCATGCAATTTATGCGCGAAGGCATCAGCAAAGGGGAGCGCGCACTTTACATTACGTTGTCGGAATCGCGAGCTGACTTGAATCACGCGGCGCAATCGCATGATCTCTCGATTGAGAACGTCGAGATCGTCGAACTGCTGCCCAATGAAGGCGACCTGCTGCCCGAACAGCAGTACACCGTTTTTCATCCCGCTGAAGTGGAACTCAACGATCGAATGCAGTGCATCGTCAAGGAAATTCAACGGGTACGCCCGGATCGTCTGGTAATTGACGCGCTCAGCGAATTGCGCATGCTGGCGAAAGATCCCTTCCGCTACCGGCGGCAGATACTGTCGCTGAAAGATTTTATGGCCGGTCAGGAGTGCACCGTCCTCTTGCTGGACGATCGGAGCTCCCGTGATCCCGACCTTCAATTGCATAGTGTGGTGCATGGCGTGATCAGCATGGACAAAGTTCCGCGCGAGTACGGGAAGACGCGGCGGCAAATGGAGATCGTAAAGCTGCGAGGGACCGCCTACCAAGAAGGATTTCACGATTACGCAATTGTGACCGGCGGCGTAGTCTTATTTCCCCGCCTGGTTGCAGCCGACTCGCGATCAGACCAGCCACCGGAGCCGGTCTCGAGCGGCATTACTGAACTCGATGCGCTGACCGGGGGTGGCCTTGACCGCGGCACCAGCACGCTTTTGATTGGTCCGGCGGGCTGCGGCAAGACGAGTATTGCTGTCCAGTGGTCGGTAACGGCTGCGAAGCGAGGAGAATCCTGCGTGCTGTTCTCTTTCGAGGAAGCTCCAAGCACCATGATGATGCGAGCGGCTGGTCTGGGTATCGATCTTCGTCCACACGTAGCTAGCGGAAAAATCGTCATTGAACGAGTCGATCCTGCGGAAATGTCCCCGGGAGAACTCGTCGCGAAAGTTCAGAAACATGTAGAAGACGAAAGTGTTCGCCTGGTAGTGCTGGATAGTTTGAATGGATATTTGCAGTCGATGCCGGGCGAGCAGTTTCTTGCCGTGCATCTTCATGAACTTCTGGCTTACCTGGGCAATCATGGGGTGCTCACGCTGATGGTGTTGGCACAGGCGGGCACGATTGGCTGGCCGCTGCAGAGTGTGGTCGACGTCAGCTATCTTGCGGATAATATTTTGCTCCTCCGTTATTTCGAAAATAAAGGCGAAGTTCGGCAGGCTATCTCCACAATCAAGCGACGCAGCGGCAGCCATGAACATACGATCCGAGAATTGAAACTGGGACCGGATCGAATTCGCATTGGCCGACCTCTGCATGACTTTCAGGGGGTGCTTACTGGCACCCCGACGTTTCTTGGTGGAACCAAGGAGACGTAAAAAAAAGTGATAGCGACTTCCCTCCACAGCGATTACCGGGTATTGGTGCTTGCGCCCTTTGGTAAGGACGCGATGCTGGTACGCGAAGTGCTGGAGCGTTCGGGAATCCCGGTTGGAGTTGTCGCAGATGTCGCGGCGATTGCGCGTTGCGTAGCTGGCGGAGCGGGAGCTGCTATTGTCGCCGAGGAATCGCTCGACGAAGACAGCATTGAATTGTTGGGCCGTAGCGTCAGCGCTCAGCCTCCGTGGTCGGATTTTCCGATTATCGTTCTTACTGGCGGCGGCGCCACCACTCCTTATACGGAGATGATGGTTCGCTCCCGCACGCCAATGGGGAACATCAATCTGATTGAGCGGCCGCTGCGGCCGGCAACGCTGATCAGTAGCGTGCGCACGGCGATACGATCCCGGCTGCGGCAGTACGAAATTCGGAATCATCTCGAGGAGCGGGAACAAGTAGAGGAAGAATTACGCCGAGCCCACGATGAGCTGGAATCTTTGATAGAAAAGCGAACCTTAGCTTTGCGGAAGCTTTCAGCCAGGTTGATGCGCGTGCAGGACGAGGAACGCAGGCGCATCGCCCGCGAACTTCATGATGGCTTAGGCCAGTGGCTAGCGGCAGCTCAGATTAATGTCGATATGGTGCTGCTCCGCGAAGGCGGACGGTCTTCTCCCATGTTGCAGGAGACGAGGAAGCTGATCGATCATGCGGTTTCGAGCATTCGTACGATGTCATATTTATTGCATCCGCCGTTACTGGACGAGGCGGGCTTTGAAGCGGCCGCGCACTGGTTCATCGATGGCTTCGCCAAGCGCACCGCGATGGCAATCAAGACGAATTTTTCTCATCCCGATGACATGCCGGTGGGACTTTCGAAGACGCCTCGCATGCCGGAGGTCGTCGAACTTGCATTGTTTCGCACCCTGCAGGAGGGACTCACCAATGCGCATCGTCACTCCGCCAGTCCAAATGTGGACGTAAAATTTCAGCGGCTTCCGGATCGCGCAATTCTTGAAATTCAGGACTTTGGCCGAGGCGTACCGCTAGCGCTGATAGATCGCTTTCGCCGTACCGGAGCGGGATCTGGCGTCGGGCTCGCCGGCATTCACGAACGAGTGAAAGAACTCGGCGGCGATTTCACTATTGACTCTACCGACGAGGGAACGATTCTCCGCTCGATCGTACCACTGGATGCGGGTCTGAATCTGACTGAGGCAGCGGGCTCCTCACAGCCTTCGACTACCAAAGTGCGGCGCGGTAGCCTTGTTGCAAACGTCAATCAGGCTTCTTAAGGGCGACACCCAACTAAGCGTGTCGCCCGTAAAATCCTCCGCTGCCATTCGGCGTCTAGTTTTCTCCGGTCGGTACGCTGCCGCCCCAGAGCGCGTTGCCGCCCCATAACGCATTTCCACCCCATAGAGCATTGCCGCCCCACAGAGCGTTGCCACCCCATAGAGCATTGCCGCCCCACAACGCGTTGTTGCCAGAGAGCGTCGGCGAAGCCGTTTGGCTCGCGGCGATCGCCCCACTTCCTACCAGGAACTGCGAAGTTCCCCACACCTCTGTGTTCGACCATGTTGCTGATGTGTTCCAAACCGCCGAAGGACTGTCTTTCAAATAGACGCTGTTATTGCTAGCATTGAACGTGGCGGTCGGAGACATCGCCGTTCCTTTGGCTAGATCGGTGTTGGCCAACGCAGCTTCAAGATCTACGTAACCGGCGCCTACCGTGAAAATATCGTACTGGTCGGTGTAGGTTATGCCTGAAACTGGGTCGGTGTAACTGCTATACGCCGGCAGAGACTTCCATGCGGTTTTCATCAGCCGAGCTTTCACCTGGTCGGGCGTAAGACTCGGAGTCTTTTGCAACATGTCGGCTACGGCCCCGCTGACCACGCCTGCCGCCATGCTGGTTCCACTCAAAGTGAAGTAACTGGAAGATGACGCGCTGCTTCCACCGTTGCCGTAATAGCTGTACGGAACCTGATCCGTAGGAAACTCGTTGTACAACGTGGAATTGGGAGCTTCCAGCGATACGAGCAAATTTCCGGGAGCTACGACGTCGGGCTTCACGATTGCATCTCCTGCGGTGGGCCCTTTCGAACTATAGCTCGCGATCAGGTCATCCGTGCGGGTGGGCGTCCCCATGGGCTTCATCGCCCCCACGGTGATTACGTAGGGATCGTTTCCCGGTGATGTGATCGTTCCGTAGCCATCGCTCGCTTGTGTGCGTCCGTTATTTCCCGCGGACACGACTACTACGATTCCACTCTTCCATGCCGCCTCAACTGCCTGGCAAAGTGGATCGAGCTTGTAGGTTTCATATACTTCGCGGCCGAGCGAAAGATTCATCACTCGGATATTGAATCGCTGTTTCAGCGATATAGCAGTAGCAATGGCAGCGATGACCGAACTGTCGGTGCCTTCGCCGTTCTGGTCGAGAACCCGCAGATTCAAGAGCGTGGCTCCGGGCGCAATACCTTCAAATGTGCGCGAGTACTGCGGTCCAGTGGAACTCGCTCCGTCACCTGCGATGAGTCCTGCGACGTGAGTGCCGTGACCATACTGATCGTTCGTGCTGGAGCTCGCCGGAAGAAAACTCTGGCTATATACAACGCGGGAAGCACCGCGAACTCCTCCGTTCAGATCCGGATGGCTGCTGATTCCGCTGTCGACCAGAGCCACTCCAATGCCGGCGCCCGTATATCCAGACTGCCATGCTGAGAACGCATTGATCGCCGGTGCCGCGTTGCTGAGGGCGGGAGTCAGTGCACGATCCGGACTGATGTAGATCACGTTCGATTGGTTTGAAAGGCTTACGATCCCGTTGCCATCGAGCTGCGCAACTACGCCATTGACCAACGGCAACTCTCCCAGAATAGTACCGCCGAGTTTGAGAATGTCGTTTAGCAGACAATCTACAAGCCCGAGCAACCCGCTGCAGCTCACCTGCGTTCCGGGAGCGTATTGAACAATAATGTTTGCCTTCTGCGTCGAAGGATAGTTTTGCAGTTCAGGCGCTATCTTCGAGCTGTTCGCATAGGCCAGTGTTCCGGCAAGCAGCAGCACTACCAGCGCTAATCTTTTCATTGAACCCCCAAATACGTGCAGACCTCGCATACCTACGCGAGCTACGCTGCCCTTGAGTGTGCACTCCTGACTCCAAAGAGAGATCTGGTCGAGCCTTATAAATCAATCACCTAGGCGACGCTTGAGTTGTTGAATGTGGGACATCTTGTCTCAGGGTTTGCCCTTAGGCCAATCTGTCCCCCGCGCACGAAGGTAACCGGGTAACTTGGTTTTCAGATGATCTGCGTCCAACTTCCAAGCAAAATTGTAAGAACCTCGTTATGTCTTCAGTTCGCCAAAACGGCGCACGTGTGTTCATCGCCGGTATGGCTCTGGCAGCTTTAGGTTCATTTTTCTTTGCCGTAGCGCATTGGAATTCGAGCGACGATTCGGTCAAGTTCGTTTGCTACTTGGCGGCTGCTCTGCTTGCCTCTCCGCTCAAGGTAAGCCTGCCCAGCGGAACGCTTTCGGTGAATTTTCTCTTCACACTGCTGGGCATTCTGGAACTGAGCTTGCCCGAGACGTTACTGATCGGTGTAGTCAGCACGCTCGGACAGTTCTATTGGAGACCGGCGAGACGTCTGCACTTAGTCCAGCTTTTATTCAATCTGTCGCAGGTTACGGTTTCGGGCGCGGCCGCTTACGGGGCTTATAAGTTCGTTTCCATTCACGTTTTACACGGTCCGGGTCCGCTCGCTCTGGTCGTCGCCGCAATCATCCATTTCGCGGTAAATACTCTCGCCACTTCCACGATTATTGGACTGACGGAAGACAAGCCGTTTTCGAGGATTTGGACTGATTCATATCTCTGGTCTCTGCCTTATTACATGGTGGGTGCCGCTGTCGCGGGACTCATCAGCTTTCTCAACCGCCACATTGGCTGGCAATCGTCGCTGCTGGTGCTGCCGCCCGTCTACCTGATGTATCGCTCTTATCGTTTGTATCTGGGCAAGCTTGAGACCGAGAAAAAACATGCGGAGCAGGTTTCGAATCTTCACCTGCGCACCATCGAAGCTCTGGCGCTTGCCATTGAAGCCAAAGATCAAACCACAGGCGATCATCTGCAACGCGTGCGGATTTATGCGATGGAGCTGGCAAAGGAATTGAGCCTGAGCGAGGAAGAAACTGAGGCTTTGCGTGCTGCGTCCGTGCTTCACGATATCGGTAAGTTGGCGGTTCCGGAACATATCATCTCCAAGCCGGGCAGGCTGACGCCGGAGGAGTTCGAGAAGATGAAGATCCATCCCATCGTTGGAGCTGAGATTCTCGAGCAAGTGGACTTCCCATATCCCGTGGTACCGATTGTGCGCGCGCATCATGAAAAATGGGACGGCAGCGGATATCCCGGTGGCTTGGTTAAGGAAGAGATTCCGATCGGAGCGCGAATCCTATCCGCAGTCGACTGTCTTGACGCGCTGGCTTCCGACCGCCAATATCGCAAAGCTCTTCCACTTGATGAGGCGATGGCGAAAGTGGCTTCCGAAGCCGGAGCAGCCTTCGATCCCCAGGTCGTCGACATCTTGAAGAAGCGGTATGTGGAGTGGGAAAAACTTGCGCGCTTGCAGCCTGCGCAGACTCCACCCAAGCTTTCCACCGACGTTAAGGTAGAACGCGGCCTGGCTCCGGATGCGGGTTTCGCGGACTCGGCCGAAGATCCTAAAACAGCGTCGCCAACTACGGGCTTGTTAGAACGCGTGACTGCGGCACGCCAGCAAGCAGAAAGTCTCGTCGAGCTCAGCCGCGGGAACAGTCGTGCACTCAGCGTGGATGACACTCTTTCGCTGCTCTCGGCTCGTCTGAAGCGTCTTGTCCCTCACGAGTCCATGGCAGTTTACCTTCGTAAGAATGATGTGCTAGCTGCGGAGTTTGTCACCGGCGAGAACTTCCGGCTCTTCTTTTCTTTGAGAATTCCCCTCGGAAAAGGTTTGTCGGGCTGGGTGGCGCAAAATCACAAGCCGATTTTGAACGGGAATCCTTTGGTCGAACCCGGATTTCTCAACGACCCCGCGCGCGGCAGTTTGCTCCGATCAGCTCTGGCAGTCCCGATTGAAGGAAACGTCGGGGTAGTTGCGGTGTTGGCACTTTATCGTGCGGATCAGGACGCATTCAGCAAAGAGGATCTGCAAGTTGTGGAAACGATCATTGTCGGGCTGGGCGCCAGTCTGGAACAAAACGCTCCGCCGAAAGCCAGCGTGGCCCATGTTGGCGGTGACTAACCTGATTCGGACAAGTCTGATTCAGTATTCATAGGTTCCTAAACCTGCGGTATCTAGGCCGCTTGTGTTTTCTGCCTCAAGCTGGCCCATTCCAAGACAGACCCGGTCAGCGAGAGAAAATTTATAGGCGGGCGCGCCTTTCTTTTCTGGCCAAAGCACGTGCAAGATCCTCGGCATTACTCCGCTCCTGAGGACCGATGCGTCGAAGCTATTTGTCTTTTGCAGGCCTGCTTTTTATTGTGCCGATCGTATGCTCGGCGAGCTCTTACGTGGTGCCAACGACAACTCTGGCGGCTCAGACCTCGAACAATACCAGCGCGAGTAACAGCTTTGGAAGCCAGTCCAATGGCAATCGAGGCGCGAGCAATGTGAGCAAGGTAGACGTCCACACTCTGCTTTATTCAGGGGCAACGACCAAGATCTACGCTCACTTGCTTCTGTGGTTCGGCGGATCAGATCACATGAATGTCGGCTACAGCTCGACTGGTCCGGGGCAGATCCAGAATCAAATTAACGACATGGTCAGCCGGGGTCTCAATGGTGTGATCATCGATTGGTACGGTCCCAACAACTCAATCGACCAGGCGACGAAGCTGGTAATGGCGGAAGCCGAAAATCATCCTGGCTTCACATTTGCCATAATGATCGACGCGGGCGCTATGGGACCGAACACATGCTGGGGATGTTCCTCGCAACAGGTGTTAATCAACCTGCTGCAATACCTGGAGCACACTTATTTTTCTTCGCCCGCATACATGAAGCGGTATGGTCAGCCGGTGGTTACAAATTTCAACATCGATTATGCCTACTCGATCAACTGGAGTGCAGTAAGTGGCGCCTTGAGTACGCCTCCCATATTTCTGTTCCAGGATAACGACGGGTTCAGCGATTCCATGAGCGATGGTAGCTTTTCCTGGGTCATGCCTACCGTCGGCAACTACGGCATGAGCTATCTCTCGGATTTCTACCAGGCCGGGATGTCATTCCCTAGCGAACTGACCGTGGGCGCGGCGTACAAGGGGTTTAATGACAGTCTGGCGGCGTGGGGGTCCGGACGCGTCATGGGACAGCAATGCGGACAGACCTGGCTGCAAACATTCTCCGAGATTAATTCTCTATATAACGCGGGAAAGCCGTTAAGTGATCTGCAACTTGTAACTTGGAACGATTATGAAGAAGCGACGGAGGTGGAATCGGGTATCGACAACTGTCTCTCGGTTACCGCTTCAGTCAACGGAAATGGCTTGCAGTGGGCCGTCAACGGGAATGAAAACACGGTTGATCACTACACGATTTACGTCAGCACCGATGGGCAGAACTTGATGGCTCTGCCGGATCTGGCTGAGGGAACGCATTCCGTGAATCTATGCAGCTTTTCGATTCCCGCGGGGAACTATAGGTTATTTGTGCAAGCGGTTGGAAAACCGGGGCTGGCAAATCAAATTACTGGGGCCATAACGTACAACTCCACTTGCGCTGGGACGGCAGGATCATCGTCGAACTTATCGTTCACCGCCTCTCCTTCTTCCCTCGTCATTACGCCGGGGCAATCAGGAAGCGTTACTCTCACGGCCCAAGCGCAGTCAGGATCTTTCAATAATTCGATCTCGCTCTCTTGCAGCAATGTTCCCAGCAGCCTGAATTGCTCTTTCTCTCCCGCATCCATTACTCCTGGATCCGGCGCAGCCACTTCCGTGGTTACAGTTTCCGCCACGTCTGTAGGGGCAACAAATTCCACCGGACCGGGAAGGTTCGTTTCCATTTATGCTAGCTGGCTATTGCCCTTCGGCATAGTCGGACTCCCATTCCTCGGCACGAGGCGAAGTAACCGTAAGGCTCAACTGCTTTCTGTCCTACTCCTGGCCAGCCTGGGGATCTCCATCGTGAGTTGCGGAGGGAAAAGCAATGGAAGTCAGAACGCCGCCCTGGCGGGTTCAAATTACGCCGTCACTATCAACGGCAATTCGGCTTCCAGCCAGCTTTCCACCATGGTTAACATAACGGTGCAATGAATGGCATAGGTCGATCGTTTGGGGAAAACTAAATACAAGAGATTGTTGGTTACTATCGTCACTTTGGTTGCTGCGCCGGATTAAGGTAGGCTGGGCGGCGATCAGTATTCTGATGACGATTCTTGAGAAGATGCCAACCGTTGTGACCGTGGCTGTGCTGGTCGGCATCTTTGCCGGACTTAAACGGCACGGACGCTCCGCGCGCCTGCAACTTTGGCTGGTTGCGTGGTTCCTAATCTTTATTCATTTCGTCGCCCAGATGATTGAGCCGCCCACGGGACCTGTCAACCCGTTGCTTCAGGCGGTGGATTTATCCTCCCTGCTTGCCTCCGCGGTAATCTTTGTAGTCTCAGTTTCGTCGGTGGTGGAAGAGCGAGCCAGAAGAAATCTGCTGCTCCTGTTAACCGGCATACCGGCGGTTACTTATGGTG
>JBAWBG010000030.1:0-2123 GCA_049589695.1 Candidatus Sulfotelmatobacter sp.
GGGGAGAAGCGCTTGACGGAACTGGGCATCGCGCTTCCACCGCCACCTGAGCCCTTCGAGATTTATGTCGACACGGTTCAGAGAGGAAATCTGCTCTGTCTCACCGGCATATTTCAAACCCGAGGCCGCGAAGCGAAATTCATTGGACGCGTCGGCGCGGAGCTTGACGTCCACGCGGGGAGTGAAGCGGCACAGCTTGTTGCGCTGAACGCGATCGCTGTCGCGCGGAAGCATTTGAGATCACTCGATAAAGTGACACGGATCGTTGGGGTCGGCGTGTTGTTGGCCACTTCAGGAGCGCCCGTGCACAAGCGAAGGTCGCCGACGCCGCTTCGGAGTTGTTGCAAGAGGTTTTCGGCAAAAACAGGAACCTCGCCGTTTTGTTTACAGAGTCGCAAGCCTTTTATTTGGCGCGCTCTAATCGAACTTGAAGTTATTTTCGAAGGTCGGTGATTAGACGAAGTCTGACAACAGAGAGGAGATATTTATGTTTCGAAGCCTGCGATCATTGCTGTTCGCTCAAATTGCTTCTCTAATGCTCGCCCTCACGTGCCTCAGTGCCTCTGCGCAAACGAACGCACCTGACTCGCGATCATCCGATTTGCACGAGTCGGCACAAAGCAAAATTGCGCACGCCCTCTCCGCAGGCCCTCCCAATGTGACGAAAAACGCCACGGTCGCTGAGATGGACGCTCAAGGACACATGAAAGTCCTCCGGCTGGGAACCAATGATTTCACGTGCCTGCCGGGAGATCGCAACGGCATCGGATCACCTCCGATGTGTGAGGACAAAGTCGCAATGCAATGGAATCGCGATTTCGCGGAACACAAGGCAGGGCCGACTACCACCGTTCCGGGCGTCGAATACATGCTCGCGGGAGCGACGCAGCGAAGCGACTCCGATCCGTTCGACAAAACTGACCCACCCATCAGAATCGGACCGCATTGGATGATTCTTTGGTCCTTTGATCCCAAAACCACGGGCCTGTCTACGACTCACAAGCCAACGGGCGCTTACATCATGTGGGCAGGTACTCCTTGGGCTCACCTCCATATTATGGGCAGGCCCTAGGACTGGCCGTTACCTTCAGCAGCGCAGTCGGCACAAAAGTGAAGTCGAAAGAAAGGAGTACGGTGATGCCGGACAAGCCGAACATTCTCTTAGTGCACGGCGCCTGGGGCGACGCTTCACACTGGCGGCATGTCATTCCTCCCCTGCACGAAAAAGGCTACCGCGTCTTCGCGGTGCAGAACCCTCTGACATCGTTGTCCGACGATATCGACCGAACCATCAAAATGGCTGCTGCGCAGGATGCGCCCACGCTATTAGTCGGCCATGCTTATGGTTGCGCAGTCATCACGGGCGCTGGCCTCACGCCAAATGTCGTCGGCCTCGTCTATTTGGCAGGACCTGCTCTTGATGAGGGGGAGAGTCTCAAGAGCCTTTGGGCGCGGCGGGCACCACCCGAGGGCGCGGCTAATATCCGTGAGGACCAGTATGGTTTTCTATGGATCGAAGTCGGGAAGTTTCACGAGACTTTCTGTCATGATCTCGAAGACCGAACAGAATCGCTAGTATGGGCTCTTACGCAGAAGCCAACGGCGACGCGTTGCTTCGAAGAGAAGTCGGGAGCGCCTGCGTGGAAAGTAAAGCCCAGTTGGTATCAGATCTCGGCCAACGACCGGTTGATTCCTACCGAAACCGAAAAGTGGATGGCCGAGCGAATCAACGCAAGGAGGACGATCACGTTGCCAACGAGCCACGCTTCCATTGCAACTCGCCCCAACGACATCGTGCAACTGATTGAGGGAGCCTGTAGTGCGGTCGTCGCAAAGGCTGCCGGTTTCCGCTAGAAAAACGGATGTGCCACGTACGGCGCGCACCACAGTTTCATTGCCTGCTGTAATCCAAATACCGAGATGTTTCCACACAGGTCAAAGCGGGACTGGAAGTTGTGCCGGTCAGCTTTTTCGTCCAGATGCCGCACGGAGTTTTGCGTCCATCTTAACCAACCCAGCGAGCGAGTCAGCCTTCATCTTTTGCATCACTTTGCCCCGGTGCGTTTTTACGGTAATCACGCTGATGCCGAGTTCGTCAGCGACCTGTTTATTCAATAAGCCCG
>JBAWBG010000031.1:0-16357 GCA_049589695.1 Candidatus Sulfotelmatobacter sp.
CAATTAAGGATAAGCTAGCCTTATTGCGCAAGAAAAAGGAGCAGCTCTTCCATGCCAGAGGACACACTCACAATCACCGACAATCGAACGGGAAAGACCTACTCTGTACCGATTGAGGATGGCACGATCCGTGCAATGAGTCTGCGGCAAATAAAAACCGGTCCAGAAGATTTTGGACTGATGACCTATGACCCAGCGTTTATGAACACGGCGTCATGCCGCAGCAGCATCACCTACATCGACGGAGACCGAGGGATATTGCGTTACCGCGGATATCCGATCGAAGTTCTGGCCGAGCGCTGCACGTTTTTGGAGGTCGCCTACCTCTTGCTCTTCGGTGAATTGCCGACGGACGCCGAGTTGAAGCAATGGGTCTATGACATCACGCACCACACCATGCTGCACGAGAGCACGAAGATGTTCATGGAAGGCTTCCGCTATGACGGGCATCCCATGGGAATGTTTGTGAGCACGGTGGCGGCGCTGTCTACCGTCTATCCGGACGCAAAGCATGTACACGATCCCGCGAACCGATTACTGCAGATCAAGCGACTGATCGGCAAAGTGCCTTCGATTGCAGCGATGTCGTACCGGCACAATGTGGGATTTCCCTACGTTTATCCGGATAATGATTTGAACTACGCAGAAAATTTCATGAACATGTTGTGGAAGATGGTCGAGCCGAAGTACGTGGCGAATCCGGCGATTGCGCGGGCTCTCGACATCCTTTTCATTTTGCATGCGGATCATGAGCAGAACTGCGGCACCAATGCCATGCGCTCGGTAAGCAGCGCGCAGACTGATCCCTATCTTTCCATGGCTTCGGCGGCCGCCGCGTTGGCAGGACCATTGCATGGTGGGGCGAACGAAGAAGTGCTGAAAATGCTGGACGAGATTGGCTCGAAGGACAAAGTCCCCGCTTATATCAAGAAAAGCAAAGAAGGCGGCGTCAAGCTCATGGGATTCGGGCACCGCATCTATAAGAATTACGATCCCCGGGCGAAGATCATCCGCTGGTGCGCGGAGCAGGTGTTCGAGGTCACGGGGCGCAATCCGAAATTGGAGATTGCCCTGGAGTTGGAACGCATCGCGCTGGAAGATGAATATTTCGTGAAGCGCAAGCTTTATCCGAATGTCGATTTCTATTCCGGGATTATGTATCAGGCGATGGGATTCCGTCCAGAAATGTTCACGGTGCTGTTTGCGATTCCTCGTACGGCGGGATGGCTGGCGCAGTGGCAAGAGATGATTACCGATCCGGAACAGAAAATCGCGCGTCCACGGCAAATCTATACGGGGCACGAAGAGCGGGAGTTTGTGCCGATGGAGAGGAGGACTGCCACTGCGATCCCGGCGCGTTAGATAAGCAGTCTGACCGACACAACGGGAACAAGGAGGAGGGCTAACGGCTAGCCAATATATCTTGGCATCTTTCTCTTTCTATGCGGCTTGCTTGCTGGCGAGCGCGGCTCTGTATTGGCGTGTTTTGGCCGATGAAGTGATAACCTTCATTTCCTGCCAATCGTAGGGAAATTCTTTTCCGCAATCGAGACAAGCCACGTAGGTCCCGGTCAACGCACCTGCTTGAGGGCGGCGCGATTTACCGCGAAGTGTTACCGGGAAACTGTAACGGGGATGTCTGCAGCCGAAAACCGCGTCAATCAATCTTTCCATCATGTAGCACCTTCCACGCGACCTGACTCTTGGAAACGAATTGGGGAGGCTGCCTAGGGAACTCTACTATAGTCCTACCCTCAATTCCTTAGATTCAGAAATCCGTGGAATGGTTTCGAGTTTGGAGAAGGCGGTTCCCATTTCAGTACAGAAGCTGGCTAAACCATTGTTAGAATTGGTCTTAGGTCGATCCAACGAAGGCGTAGCGAGAGCGGGACGGGGGATCGGTCGCGTGGAATACTAACTTAGATTTAGAGCTCTACGGATGGTCCCTCGCTCGTTTTGAATCTTTTCCTGAAGAAGCGTGATTGAGTAGATCAGTTGCTCGGGACGCGGTGGGCATCCGGGGACGTAGATATCGACGGGGATCACCTGATTCACGCTTTGCACCAGAGCGTAGTTATTGAAAACGCCGCCAGAGGTGGCACATGCACCCATGGAGATGACCCACTTCGGTTCGGGCATCTGCTCCCAGAGTTGGCGGATGACGGGCGCCATCTTGTTCGACACGCGGCCGGCAATGATCATCAGATCGCTCTGCCGAGGCGAGGGACGAAAAACTTCTGCTCCGAAGCGGGCGATATCGAAGCGCGACGCGCCCATTGACATCATTTCGATGGCGCAGCAGGCCAGGCCGAAAGTCATCGGCCAGATGGAGCCCTTGCGCATCCAGTTCACAGCGGAATCGAGCGTGGTTAAAACCACTCCCTCGGGCGTGGGATTGCCGAAGGTCAAATCTTTGACCGTTTTCTTGCCGTTTTCGAGATCTACGTAGGGGCCGAAATTCAGTTCCGTGGGCATAAGCCTATTCTAAACCAGTGAGCAGCTTCAGCCCCTCAGGCTGCTTGCTTTCCGCACGGCCTTTTCCGCCGACTCGGGGAGGTGCACCGGGACGAAGTACTCTTCAGGATAAAGGTAGTCTTCGCCAGATTCGTCGATGACGCGAAGCTGGTGTAGCTTTGTGGCCATTTTATCTGCTACGACTTGATAAAGCTTTCTCAATTCGAGCGAGGCGGCATAGTTTTTGTTCTTGATGCAAGCGACGAATCGTAATTCATTTGGTTTCATTGGATTTCTAGAATACGCTTGATTTTGACTTCTTTCGTACCGATCCCGTGCGCCTCATACCAGTGCAACTCGGCATAACACATCGTACCATCGCCGAACTTGATGGTGGCTGTTCCCTTAAGCTTCCTCCAAGTGCGGCCGCCGTAGACTCTTCTCAGACGGCGCGCCTCGCGGATGGCTTTCCCCGAGGCGATTGTTCAATATCCAGAATCTTTCCAATGATCTCGAAAAACACGATTCGGTTCTACTCTGCACGTTAGTCTCATCGACCTCGTTCTTGACAATCCAATCCTTTGCTATAAGCTCAGTGCGTCTTCCCCTCCCAGAAGTTCGGTCCCGCTGACATGTTTTACGCCGTTGAGTACGACATCGCATGGCGGCGAAATTTGTCAACCGGGTCAGGCCCAACAATCATCGAAGGAGATGTATATGAGTCCACTGCATTCGTTCAGCACCGGGATGGGCGCTGGGAAGCGCCGGAGCGGCGTTCCTCCAATTCCGGGGGCGAATTTTCCTGTGCAGGCGTCGCGCGCCGTGGCGCAGGTTCAATTGCCGCATTATCCCTTCCAACCGCTTCCGACTCCGAATGGTTCAGCTCCTTACCGATTTGATTTGTCGCAGTTGCTCACCGCCGCAGATGTAACAAAAATCAAGAGCGCTGGCGTGATGGCGTTCCATACTGTAGGCGATACGGGAGACTATCGAGATTCGGGGCCGCAGGATCTGGTGGCCGCGCTCATGACGCAAGACGCGCAAAGTTCGCCGGAGAATAAGCAGCCGGCGTTTTACTACCATCTGGGCGACGTGATTTACTTTGCCGGCGACATCGATAAATATGGCGCGTACTTCTACGACACCTACCAGGATTATCCGGCTTTTATCGTTTCGATTCCGGGCAACCACGATTGCCAGCCGGACGATCCGCAGGATGGGCCCGTCGATCCCAACAAATTTCCTCTAGATGGCTGGATACAGAATTTTATGTCGAAGAATCCCGCGCAGTTGGGCTCGTTGAAGACGGCGTCGAATCGAACGCAAATGGATTTGCCGAATGTGTATTGGACGTTCACTACGCCGTTTGCGACGATCCTCGGATTATTTTCCAACGTCGGAGAAACGGAGGCGGAGATTCATCAGGATCAAATCGATTGGTTCAAGGGAGAGTTGGCGGCGGCCGATCCGAATCTGGCGCTGATCGTAACCATTCATCATCCGCCATTTTCTGGCGACGTTGAGCACTCGGGCAGCAGCGTGGCGGATCAAATTCTCTCCAGCAGCTTTCAGGCGACGAAACGATATCCCAATTTGATATTGTCGGGACACGTGCACAACTACCAGCGTTTTACAAATGTGGTGCAGGGGCCGAACGGGAAGCTGCAGATTCCTTACGTGGTGGCCGGCGGGGGCGGATATACCAGGCTGGCGGCGCTGCACACGGTGAACGGCGCGCCTCCCAAGGTTCCGCTGGCGTTGGGAAATGGCTTGAGTCTTGAACAATACGACCAGAAAAAGTTTGGATTTCTTCGCCTGGAAGTGAGCAAGAGCCAAATTATGGGAACTTATCGTTCCGCGCCTTACCCAAGCGCCGGAACTCCCAGCGGCAGCTTGATTGATAGTTTTGTGATTGACCTGGGGAAGAATACGGTGACAACTTCGGGCTCGGGCGGTACGGCGACGACGAGCCGTGGCGGCGGCAAGACGGGGAAGGGAGCGAAACCTTTGAAACCTTCGAAACCTTCAACCAAGAAGCGTTAGGGGTGTCTTCGAGATAAGAATCGCGCGCGCTTAGATGCTCAGAACTACTTTGCCGAACATCTGACTGTTTTCCAGACACTCGTGAGCGGAGCGGATTTCGGCGAGCGGGAACACGCGATCCACTACCGGCTTCAAACGTCCGGCGAAGATGTGTTTTAGAACTTCGTGCAGTTCGGCCATGGTGCCCATGTAGGAGCCGAGCAGATTAAGCTGCCGGGCGAACAGATGCCGCAGATCAATGTTGACGTTCGGGCCTGTTGTGGCCCCGCAGGTGACCAGGGTGCCATTTGATTTGAGAGACTTGACGCTCTCGTCCCAGGTGGCGGCGCCTACGTGTTCGACCACGATGTCGACGCCTTCTTTGTTGGTGATCTTGCGGACTTCCTCAGAAATCTTTTGCTGATAATGGTTGATGCCGTAGTCAGCGCCCAGTTCGCGGCCCTTGGCCAGTTTTGCGTCGTCGCCGGCGGTGGTGATTACGCGGCAGTGGAAGAGTTTTGCAATCTGGATGGCGGCAATGCCGACGCCGGAACTGGCTCCCAGCACGAGTACAGTTTGGCCGGGACGAATGCCGGCGCGGCCGACGAGCATATGCCACGCTGTGACGAATACCAATGGAACGCTGGCGGCTTGAGTGCAGTCGAGCGAATCAGGGAGCGGAATCACGCTGGCGGGGGGAACAGCGATTAGTTCGCAATTGCCGCCGTCCACGCCATTCCCCAGCACAGTAAATTCACGGCATTGGTTCTGCAGGCCGGCCAGGCACTTGGAACAATGTCCGCAGAAGTGCATGGGGGCGATGAGCACACGCTGTCCAGCCTTAAATCCGCTGACGTATTCTCCCGCTTCGATTACTTCGCCCGCGATGTCGCTGCCGAGAATATGCGGCAGTTTGACTCCCGGCAATCCCTTGCGTACCCAAATGTCGAGGTGATTGAGCGCGCACGCGCGCACGCGAACTAATATTTGGTCCTTGCGGGGTTGGGGATCCGGGACGTCTTCGTACGTCAAGACTTCGGGACCACCGAATTGATGAATGCGGACAGCTTTCATGAGTGCATTCTCCGGTGCGGTTATTGAATAAGCATACGTCTCGGGCGCGGAAATTCCCAAACCTTGAAACGCGGAGGGTGCGGAGAACAGCCGCAGAGCGCGCCGAGATGCGGATTCCTCTCTGAAAATTATCTATTTTGCCTAGACTGGAAGGATGGGTTGAGCGGCGAAACCGCCTGGCGGGTTAAGATATTTCCAGGCTCATAATCTGGATGACCAAGAACTCCGCCCGCGCCATCTACTTGATTATCGTCGTAGCGATTGTGGCGCTAGACCGTTGGACCAAGCATTTGGTGGCACAGCGCATTCGGCTTTATGCGCACATTCAGGTGATTCCAGGCTTTTTTCGAATCACGCACACCGAGAATACTGGCGCCGCATTCAGTCTTTTTGCCGACCCCACCGCTCCCTGGAAAACAGGATTGCTCATCGCATTTTCCGTAGTCGCGCTGATCGTGGTTTCGGCACTGTTATGGAAGAACAATCATGCTCACATTGCCACCGGTGTGGGTCTGTCGTTGATTATGGGGGGAGCGTTAGGGAATTTGTGGGATCGGCTGGCGCGCGGGCGCGTGGTGGATTTTCTGCTGGTCTACGTCAAGCAGTACCAGTGGCCGGTGTTTAACCTGGCGGATAGCGCGATCGTGGTGGGAGCGGGTTTGCTGATCGTGGAGATTGTGTTCGCGAAGTCGCACGGGCACGAAGATGTCTTTCGTAAAACCCAGCCATAACCTTCTGCTGCAATCTTTTTTCGCCTCCATACTTTTAATGTGTTCAGATTCGCCGCTTCCGTTTATTCTGTTCCGTCGCCTGTGTGAGTCGTGTTCTATCTTTATGTCTGCGAAATGTGCGCATGAGACCTCTAAAACGCTGGAAAAGCCGGACCCTTCTGTTCCTGGCGGTCGTCGGGCCTGGGATCATCACGGCAAACGTCGACAACGATGCGGGCGGCATCCTGACCTATTCGCAGGCCGGGGCCCAGTATGGATTTCTCCTGCTCTGGACGATGATCCCGATCACGCTGGCGCTGATCGTGGTGCAGGAGATGAGCGCGCGCATGGGCGCGGTGACGGGCAAGGGATTGAGCGATCTGATCCGCGAAGAATTCGGCCTGCGCATCACTTTTCTGATGATGCTGGGAATCCTGATTATCAACTTCGGAAACGTGGTGACGGAGTTTATCGGCATTGCCACCAGCCTGGAATTATTTGGCCTTTCGCGCTACATAACGGTACCGATCTGCGCGGTGATCGTCTGGCTGATTGTGGTGAAGGGCCAATACAAGAGCGTTGAGAAAGTTTTTCTCGCGGCATCGTTTTTCTATATCACCTACATCTTCGCCGGGGCGCTGGCGCATCCATTGTGGAAAGATGCGGCTATCGCCACGATTAAGCCGCCAGCGCTTAAGGCGTTCCGCGACCAGGCTTACTTGTTCATGGTGATCGGCGTAGTGGGAACAACGATCGCACCCTGGATGCAGTTCTATCTTCAGGCCTCGATTGTGGAAAAAGGCGTGACCCGGCGCGGGCTCAAAGCTTCGCGCTGGGATGTAATCACGGGTTGCATGTTCACGGATATCGTGGCGTGGTTCATTATTGTTGCCTGCGCCGCCACACTTTACGTGCATGGATTCCGCGACATTACTTATGCGGCCGATGCGGCGCAGGCTCTGAAGCCACTGGCTGGCCAATACGCTTACATCCTGTTTGCCGTGGGATTGTTTAACGCGTCGCTCTTTGCCGCGTCGATTTTGCCGCTTTCCACCGCTTACACGGTTTGTGAAGGATTGGGCTTCGAATCCGGGGTTGACAAGAAATTCGGCGAAGCCCCATTTTTCTATTGGCTTTACACTCTTCTGATCGTTGCCGGCGGGATTCTGGTGCTTCTGATTCCCGGAGCGCAGCTGGTGAGAATCGTTTTGTGGTCGCAGGTTCTGAATGGAATTGTGTTGCCGTTTGTGTTGATCTTCATGCTTCTGCTGATCAACAAGAAAGAATTGATGGGCGAGTATGTAAACTCGCATTTGTTCAATGCTGTCGCGTGGGCGACGACTATCCTGATTGTGGGATTGTCTTTGGCCTTGGCGTGGGCTTCCGTAACCGGAAAAGCCGGCGGTTAGCGGCGAGGAGCGCGGATTCTAGGGAAGCTTTCCGGCCGCCAGATCCTTCACCAGTGACGCATCCGCTTCAAGAAAATCAAAGGATGGCAATGCAGCGGGAGCGGCCCACTGCAAATCGCGGAAGATGCGGTTTTCGATTTCGCCATCGTATTCGCGGACGATAAAAAATCTGAGTTCAACCGCGGCGCCATTGGGATAGATATGCTGCACTCGGGCGATCTCGTCGCCCACCCGGGCGTGAATTCCCAGCTCTTCTTCCAACTCACGGCGCAGAGCGTCGCGAGGCTGCTCGCCTTCTTCGATTTTTCCTCCGGGAAATTCCCATTTGAGCGGCATGGTCTGATGACGCGTGCGCTGGCAGACTAGCAACTTGCCGTCCTTCTCAATCACCGCGGCTACAACTCGTTTCATAATTCTGCACTAATCCTGGACAACAAAATAACCCATCCTTACGAATGACAGATATCAACAGCAAAGAATTCACCCGAGGGATTGTTCCAGCTTTTTGCCGACGAGTTCAGCGCAGTATTGGACGAGGTGCTGATCTTCGGCGCCGAAAGCAGCCGGAAAGTGGCTATCGATATCGAGTTCGCCAGCAACTTGGTTCTTCACGAAAATCGGCACAACGATTTCCGATTTGGTTTCGAGGGAACAAGCGAGATAGCGTGAATCCTTGCTGACGTCGTCTACGACGATTGTCTTGCCACTGGAAGCGGCCGCCCCACAGATGCCCTGGTTGAGCGGAATGCGCGTATGCGGAGTCATAGCTCCCACAAAACTTTCCAGCACCAGTGTTCCGGGCTTCGTACCCGGCTCGAGGATGTAAAAGCCAACCCAGTTGTATTTCAACATACGTTCGTGCAAAAGGTTGCAAACACCTTGCATGAAGGCTTTTGCGGTGGAGGACGCTTTCGCGAGCGCCGAGATGTCCTGGCGAACCTCATCCATTCTGGTTTGTGTTGGCATATGCAAAATCTTAACTCAGAGCGTGAGGTGTGCGTCCTTAGAAGGTGAAATGCCGGTAATTTGGCGGATTCCTTCCGGTCGCGCAAATACTTCGGGATGAATCGCAAATGCGAGCGCCTGCAGGCCGCGGAGAAGCGTGGGAGCCGGGTGTGTTGAGGTATTCATCCTGGTACGGAACTGAGCCGACGACAAGGTCGGGATTGGCGGGAATAATTTGTTCGGAATTTGCGGTCCAGGAATCGGAAAGAATCACGCATCGCCGAGAAACGATTTCAGGAACCACATCAGCGCAGTATTTCGAGCAGGCCACGACGCGGCCGAATTCGCCGATCGCGGCTAGAATGACGGTGGCGCTGGGCTGCAGGCTGGCGATGCGGCGTGGCGAGTCGTTCGTCATGGGATTGTGAATTAGGAGTTGATCTGGCGCAGCGCGGCGGCAAGCGTATCCATCGCCAACTGCGCGGCGTGAGTCGAGGCTTGAGGCAAGCCGCCAACGGCCTGGCTGATTTCCTCGCGTCGCAGATTCTTAGCGTCCGTCAATGTTTTTCCTGCAAGCAGTTCCGTCAATGCCGAGGCGGAGGCAATCGCCGCCACGCACCCTTTGGCCTTGAACTTCGCCTGGATAATTCGGCCGTCGTTCACTTTCAGAGTGAGCCGCAGCACATCTCCGCAGACGGGATTTTCAATTTCTGCGGCAGCATCCGCGTCGGCAATTTCTCCTGCGTTCCGCGGATTTTGAAAATGATCCAGTAACTGCGGAGAATACATGGGCAGCTCAATTGTAAGCGCAGGAGCCTCAGGCAATCTTAACTGCGCGGCAGCGTTCCTTCGGGGAAATAAATCTGCCATCCACGTTCTGTGGCAGTTGCCTCCAGGTCCGGATTCGGGTTCACCGCGACAGCGTGTTTTGCCATGGCAAGCATTTCAACGTCCCACCGCGAATTGCCGAACGCTACGTCGATTTCCTTTTTTACTATTTCGCGGAGAGCGTCAGGTTTGCCGCTGCCAGAGGGAACGCGGATCAAGCGATCAGTGGCGATCCCGCGATCGCGCTCGACTTTAGCAGCAAGAATGTGAGTTTCGGGTATATCGAAATACTTCATGCCCGCGCGAATCACCCATTCGTTCGAAGAAGAAACTGCCCACACCTCGCAGCCGGCTTCTCGCAGACGGCGCACCAGTTCGCGCATCTCAGGGAAAATCTGTTCGACGAAGAATTGATCGAAGAAGCGATTGGCGGCGCTAAGCAGGCTTTCCTCTGAAAGGCCACGGTGCATCGTGACCATTTCTCCGCACATTGAGGTTTCATCGACCTCGCCACGCTTATATGCGGCATACCGATCTCGCATGGGACCATCGAGATCGGCGGAAACGACATTGCCTTGCCTCAGTTCCCAGTCGAAGAAGCGCTCGCCAAGGTCGCCCGACCAGAGCGTGCCGTCACAATCAAATGCCGCAACCCGTGGCTCGAGTCGCAGAATCGAATCCAGGAATTCAGTGGTGAGCGGATGAAATATGGGAACCTCTGCCGCGTTCATCTATTGAACATAACTGGCTGAGTGAGAAATGCGCAACCGGAGCAACGACATTGTTGATTGTTGATTAATGATTGGAGAACAAACCTGGGATTGAGCTGCGAGTTCCCTCAACGATCAACAATCATCAATCAGCAATTCTGAGCGCGCGCTGCCAGCGCCGCGTAATCTTCTGGGGTATTGATATTGAGCGCGACCAAAGGATCATCCACCGGAACATACTGAATGTGCGCCTGATGCACATGTTCGATATCGCGGGCAACCGATGTGGGTGGAACCTCGAGGAATTTTGTGATCATTTCGCGGCCGATGAGGTAGGGATGGCCGTGTTTGCCCAAATATTCGGGCACAACTGCCCAGATATTCTCTTTCGCGGTTGCGAAGGCGCGGCGGAGAAATTTAAGAGTCGCAGGATTCACTGGAGGGCGATCGACCAGGGTCACCATAGCCGCGTCGCGGCCACGGTTGAGCGCCTCCTGCAACCCGACTTGCAGCGAACTGAACTGACCACGAGCGGGGTCTTCGTTAACGACTAGCGATGCGCCTTCCGCATAAATAACGGGGGACAGCAGCCCTGCGTTTTTTCCCACGACGACCAAAACGAAGTCGGTTGCCGGCGAGAGGGAACGAATCGCAGCAGAAAGGAATGTCTCACCGGACTGCGTCTCTCCAGGCGGAGGCCAGGGCAGCAGGGCTTTGTCCCGACCCATGCGCGAGGAGTCTCCGGCGGCGAGAATTACACCGGCGAAGCTGGCAGCGATGGTCATGTAGCGAGGATAGCAGCGATGAAGGGCGATTGATGATTTTTGATTGCTGATCGTTGATTTGAAAAACTTAAAACTAGTTCAACGACGGATAAGCAGTACATTTAGGAAAGATTCGTCAACCTAAAGTGATCAACCTACAATCATCAATAACCAATCATCAATCGCCCTTGCGCTCGCCGAATGCTGCGGCAGACTTGTCTTCAGCATCGTCCTTGGGGTTTTGCGCGCCAATCCACTTCATATGAGGAAGGGGGGACGTGGCATGGCGGCGATTTGCAATTAATTCGGCGGTGATGGCAACCGCAATTTCTTCAGGAGTAACGGCACCGATATCCAGGCCTATAGGGGCGTGCACGCGGTCGAATAAATGCGCGGGCAGGCCTTCCTGCTGCAAGGTTTTGAAAATTTCGATCACTTTGCGTTTGGAGCCGATCATCCCTACGTAGCGGGCGCGAGTCTGCACCGCCCAGCGCAGAATGCGCATGTCGTCGCGATGGCCGCGGGTGACAATCACAATGTACGAAGTTTCGTTGGGATCAAGCTTTTGAACGGCTTCATCGAATTCCAGCGCATGAACTTCGCGAGCATTCGGAAAACGCTCTTTCGTGGCGTAGGAGGTGCGATCGTCAGTGACGATCACTTCAAAACCCGCGTTCGCGGCAACCTGACAAAGATTGATTGCTACGTGACCTGCGCCGAAAACATAAAGTAATGCAGGAGGCAGGACAGGTTCGACGAAAACTTCCAGGGTCCCGCCGCATACCAACCCCGTATCGTACTTCGGATCCTGATTCAAATCGAATGTGAGCGTCCGCGGTTTCTCCGATTCCATTACTTCACGTGCAGCCTGCCAGACATCGGCTTCCACGCAGCCTCCACCGATCGTGCCTACGATGGAACCATCGTCACGCACCAGCATTTTTGCGGTGCGGAAAGAAGGGATCGACCCGCGCACATTTACGATGGTGGCTACGGCGCCGCGGCGTCCCTCGCGGCGGAGTTGCACGATTTGTTCGTAGATATCCATGCGCAAATGCGATTCATTTCGATTATCAAGCGGTTAAGAGGAAGGAGTCAATTCGGAATGTTTCCGCTGTTTCTAAGGCGTGCCGTAAAGCTGCTTGTAAACACTGGCATTGCGGAGGATAGCCTGCACATATTCCCGAGTCTCGGTGAAGGGGATTGATTCGACGAACTCTTGCGGGTCGCGGTACTTTCCCTGGGCGAGCCAATCGTCCACGCGATCGGATCCTGCGTTATAGGCAGCAAGCGCGTACTCGAAGGACCCACCGAACTTGTCGACCATGCCGCGAAAATACCGCGTACCCAATTGCAAATTTACCGCCGGCGTATATAACTGGCTGGCGTTGTATCGCCGCAACTTCACTTCTTTGGCGACGAGTTGGCCGGTCTTGGGCAGCAATTGCATCAGGCCGACCGCGTTGGCGCGGGAAACGGCGTTGGGATTGAATTCGGACTCTTGCCGGATCAGAGACGCGACCAGATAGGGATCGAGTCCATTGGCATCCGAATTTCGTTTTAGATCACTCCAGTACGGCTTGGGGAAAAGAGCTTCCCAATATTTTCGCGGGAGGTCCGGAAGATCGAGGGCAAAATAATTTGGCGCCGAGTGTTTCATGAACTCGATGGCGCGGTCGTAGTGTCCGGTTTCGACGTAAAGTTGGGCGGTTTCTGCGGGAGCCCAGCTACCACCGTCAGTTGCGGCGGCGGCCTGGAGTTCGCGGACTGCGAAATCTACCAGGCCCCCGTTGCCGAGAAGTTGCGCTTTTTGCACGCGAAGTTCGTCAGTGGGCGGATCGGTTTCCGTTATTTTGTCGGAATTGTTGATTGGCGGCACGTGATCGAGAATTGCGTACTGCGTGACCGCCGCTGTATCGGTGGTGGCAGGGAGATGCTTGAAGCGCTGCCGGGCGAGTTCCGCATAGTAGAAGTTGCGATAACGATCGGAAAGTTTTTGGTAGAAAGCGCGCGCCATTACGAATTGATTGTCTTCCTCAGCCAATCGGGCGCGCCAATAGAGCGCGGCTGGAGTTTCCGCACCTGAAGGATAGAGTGCAATCTGCTCTTCGAAGGCCTTCTTGGCATCTTCGTTGCGTCCCTGGCGCAGAGTGAGCCATGCCGCCTTCCAATGGACGTAAGAAGCGCGCGGGCCGTCAGGAAAGCGCTGCTGTGCTTCACGAAACGCGTCGAGGGCCTGATCGTACTCGTGATGCACCAGATGCAAATTAGCGGCCGAGAGCAGGGCTTGCTCGAGCCACGGGCTGGTTGCATCGGCCTGGCGTAACTCGTCGACGGTTCGATAAAAAGTGTCGTTGTCATTGGCGGCCCATGCGACCTGGCCCAGCAGATAGAGGCGCTGCGCGTTCAACTCGCCGGAAACATTGCCGAGCGAGTCCAGCACCTGCTTGGCATCGCGATTCTTGCCGCTGCGATGGAGAGCGTCTGCCAGGGCCAATTGCATGCGCGGCCGCTCTTCGGGAGTGGCCTGGTTTGCCAGCGTGCGATATTCGTCGGCCGCCTCGGCGTAGCGCTTATGGCCGATCAATAATTCTGCCCGGGTTCTGAGCTGAGTCACTGTCGGCGGAGGAGCGGATGGGAGCTTTTTCAGTTCGGCGTAGGCCGCGTCAGACTCGGCTGCGGCCGGCATTGTGTAATAAATGTTTGCGAGGATCTCGGCGGCTCTTACGTTGTCGCCGGACGCTGCACGGGAGCGGCCCAACGCAAATTCCAAGTCGGAGCGTATGGGTTTGCGAATGTTCTCTAATAGCGCGACGGCCTCTGTGGCTTGACCCTCGAGCAGCAGCGCATCGGCGTAGCTTACATCGGCATCGCGGACGAGGAGGGAGTCGGGATGGGTTTTGGCAAAGTCGGCGAGCGTGGATAGAGCTTCCGCGGTGTGCCCGGTTTGCAGGTAGGAAATTCCGAGGTAGTAGTCGACGTAATCTCTCAGATCTCCGGCATGAATTTTGGCGCGGTTCAGCGGGTCAATGGCTTTGGCGTAGTCTTTATCGACGACATGGGCATAGCCCAAAACCAGCCAGGCCAAGGCTCCGGCATCTTCTTTGGCGTGGACGCGGGCGTAGGCTTGCACTCCTGCGTAGGCGGGTAGAGTACGATCCTGCAAAAGCTGCTCCGCCATGGGACGTAAGCTGGCCGATGCGACGAAGGCTTGCCGCATGCGCCGTACACGCGGAGAAACTGCTCGCCGCCTTCGCGTATTGACGTAGTGACGCTTCGAGCTGTTTCCAGCGGGCTTGCCTGGGGCTGGCGCTTTGTGAGTTGCGGGTTTTCGAGGGCTACGTTTTGCGCCGCCCGGAGCGGATTGAGTTGGCTTGGCGGGGGAGGCGGTCTCCTGATCCGGCGAAGCGCTAGACACGAAGGACAGCGGCATCTCTGCTGATGCCAGCGGAGCGACCCAAAAGCTGCAGAGAAGCGCAGCTGCGAAAATCCACCAAACCTTGGAGACTGATCGAACCACTTTTTACTTTTTCGCGCAAACTAAGACTGCTAGAGAAATCCATGCAAAATCTAACGGCGGAAATTTGTGCCCATGATAGAGATGTCGTCCTCGGCCAGACTCCGCACCAACTCGTTCTGAAAATAATCCGCGCTCGCGGCTACAGTGCTGCCATAGCGCTTCTGGAATGTGCCGCGGCTCTTATCGATATCTTCTTTCAAGCGATCATACAAATCTTTGTTACGGCGGCCCTCGGCAACTTTGGCCTGATTGTAGAGCTTGATTTCATCCACCAGGAGGCGGGCGAAGCGCTGAGCTTTGCGATGAGTGTCCGCGTCCTCGGGCGAGAGTCCAGCCAGGGGATCGGTAGCAGTGGCGGTCGCGGCCGCAGTGGCGGTGCGTGCGGATGCTACTTCAACCACTTCAGCCGCAGGTTCCGGTTCGACGGGGGCAGTGACGGGAATGTGCTTGGGAGTGTGGCTGGCGAAAGGATCGGAATAGGATGAGACGGTTTGCACGGGCGGACCCGCGTGCTCAACTTTGGGGGGCGCCTCATACTCTTCTTTCGGTGCCGCATGCTGCTTGCGAAGGGAGATGACTTCCAACCAGGCGCTGGTCGCGAGCACCAGCAAATCCAGGGCGTCAGAATCGAGTTGACCACCGTCGCCGCCATCGGCATAAACCAGAGCCGCGACTTTATCTTTGAGAGCCAGCGGCAATACCAACACCTGTTCGTTGGCGGGTCTGCCGAAGTGTTCGACAAATTGGCGGCCCATCTCCGCGACGTTTCCAGGGGTTGCTACGCGACTCTGATAGGTGTGCGCGGCTGGGCCGGCGCTGAGATCCAGCGCGAAATCCTTGACTATCTCGTCATCGCCGAAGCCGCGAGATTGCCATCCTGACGCGGCTCCCGCCTTTACTACGAAGAGGGCGATGCGAGAGCAGTACCCACTGCCGGCGTCCAGTAAGCCGCGCAAAATTTCTTTTTGTGTGGAACCGGCATGGATCCTGGCGACGGCATGAACCAAAGGCTTGGAAGATCCGGAAGCGGGAGCAGAAGTTTCGCTTGCCTGCTGGGGCAATGCCTGCAGCACTTGCTGCACAATTTGCGCCTGCAGGGCTGGAATCTGCGCCTGCAGCGCGTGTGAAACCGCGCTCGCGACTATTTCCTCCATCTGCCCGGGCCGTGTTTCGTCTTGTTTGTGGATGCGTTCCGCCATGCTGGAAAACCGTTTGCCCTAGGTGGGATTCACTCCCATGGAGAGACCCCGGAAACTCGCGGTTCTAACTGCTGATTATACGGCACTTGTGGGACTGTCCCAGAGTACGTCGGGACGTGTTCGACCGCGTCAATGTTTCCTCATCGACTCTACCTCAAAACCGGTTCCGCAAGAAACCTGAAAGCGATTGGGCAAAGACGCAGGTTACCAAGTAGAATAACAGCTTGCCTTTCAGTATCGGGTTTTGTGATTTGCCGCCGCAAAATACTGCATCGCCGAGAGAATGGAAACCATCCAAAACAAACTAGAAGGGCCTGTCACCGATGAGCTAACGCTGGTGCGGGCGGCCAAGCAGGGTGACGACTCAGCCTTCGAAGAGTTGGTACGCAGGTACGACCGGAACGTTTTTCGGATTGCGCAACACATCACGCAAAACCGCGAGGACGCGGAAGATGTGGTGCAAGAGGCGTTTCTAAAAGCGTACGGGAACCTGCAGAAGTTCCAGGAGCAGTCGTAGTTTTATACCTGGCTGGTGCGCATCGCGGTCAACGAAGCGTTGATGAAATTGCGCCGGAAGAAGCCGGAGCGCACGGTCTCGCTGGATGAAGACATTAAGACGGAAGATGATTCTCTTCCGCGTGAAATTGCGGATTGGAGCCCCAATCCAGAGCAGCAGTACACGCAGGCTGAACTGCGGGAGATTTTGAGTAAAACGATCCAGG
>JBAWBG010000032.1:0-3962 GCA_049589695.1 Candidatus Sulfotelmatobacter sp.
GCAATGCGGCTTGCGGCTTGCCGCTGGTTCTTTTCTCCCGGAGATGCCGGGAGGGGATAGAGAGAGTGAAACGTGATTGGAAACGAGAAAATCCGGATACGGTTGAAAGCTTACGACTACCGCATTCTGGATCAGTCGACAAGTGAGATTGTGGAGACGGCGAAGCGCACGGGAGCGCGGCTGGCCGGTCCGATTCCACTGCCTACGATGAAGAACAAATACTGCGTGCTGCGTTCGCCGCACGTGGACAAGAAGTCGCGCGAGGAATTCGAGATTCGAACTCACAAGCGGCTGCTCGATATTCTGGATCCAACGGCACAGACGGTGGACGCGCTGATGAAGCTCGATCTGCCGGCGGGCGTGGATGTGGAGATCAAGGCATTTGGGAAAGAGCATAAATAGTTTGACCGCGGGCTTTGCCCGCTGGACGGCCCCTTCGGCTTCGCTCAGGGCAGGCGAGGGCGGCCGTCCCTACATGAGCATGGCGCTCCTCAGCCAATAGCCGGCGTTCAATCAACGACGAGCCACGCTGAGCTGGAGACGAAGATGGCGATTAGAGTTGCAGGAATTTTGGGAAAAAAGGTCGGCATGACGCAGCTGTTTGACTCGAAAGGCGACGTGCGTCCGGTGACGGTGCTGCAGGCTGGTCCGTGCGTGGTGACGCAGCATAAGCTGGCGGTGAAAGACGGCTACGAAGCGGCGCAGATTGGCCTGGTGGAGTTTGTGAAAGAGTCGCGGCTGACCAAGCCGGCGCGCGGGCACCTGGCGAAGAATAATCTTCCTCCGGTGAAGTTCATGCGCGAAGTGCCGCTCGAGAGTGACGGCGATGGCGCTGATGGAAGCGCGGTGAAAGTTGGCGACCGGGTGCTGGTCGAGATTTTTGACGGCGAAAAGTTTGTCGACATCGTTGGAGTCAGCAAGGGACGCGGGTTTCAGGGCGTGGTGAAGCGGCATCATTTTGGCGGTGGTCCCAAGTCGCACGGATCGATGTTTCAGATTACTGGTTCGATTGGGTCGTCGGCTTTTCCTTCGCGCGTGTTCAAGGGCATGCGCATGTCGGGACACATGGGGCATGAGCGTGTGACGCAACGAAACTTGCGCGTGTTGGGTGTTGATAAGGACGAAAATCTGCTGGTGGTTGAAGGCAGTGTGCCGGGGCCGCAGGGCGGCTACATTGTGATCACGAAGGCGAAAAAGCCGCCGAGAGAGCGACGTGGATTTGCGGGCGCGGCGACAGTGGATCCGTTGAAGGCGGCGAAGCGGGCGGCGAAGAAAGCGTAGCAGTAGCGCGGGCGCCCTCGCCCGCGTCGTGTGCGGTATGAGGGAAGGTCGCGGACGAGGGCGTCCGTGCCACACGAGAAGCAATATGGCGACGATTGATATTCACAACTTGAGCGGCGAGAAGGTCGGAACGTTCGATCTTGCCGATGAGATTTTCGGCGCGGTCAACGAAGATCTGCTGTGGGAGGCGGTGAAGCACTACCGCGCCGGGCAGCACCGCGGCACGCATGCGACCAAGGCCCGCTGGCAGGTTTCCGGCTCGGGCAAGAAACTGTGGAAGCAGAAGGGCACGGGGCGGGCGCGTATCGGCTCGATCCGTTCACCACTCTGGAGGCACGGCGGCACGGTTCATGGTCCGGTCCCGCGCAGCTACGATTATGCGTTTCCACGCAAGAAGCTGCTGGGCGCATTGCGTTCGGCGCTGGCTTCCAAGTTTGCCGACGGCAAGCTCACCATCGTGAATGCGTTCGATGTAAAGGAACCGAAGACGAAAGAATTCCGGACGGCGCTCGAGGCATTGAAAGTTGAATCAACGGTGTTGATCGTGGACGTGCCGAACTCGGGAAACCGCAATCTGCAATTGAGCGCGCGCAACATCAAGGGGCTCGAGTTGATTCCGGGCAATGAGGTTCATCCTTATCATTTGCTGCGTTACGATCGCGTGATTTTTTCTCATCCCGCGATCGAGAAATTGCAGCTTACGTTAAACGATACTTTGCCGAAGAGTCACCGCAAGCATGCGAAGGAAGAAGACGAAGGCGCGAAGAAGGCGTCGGCGGCTCCGCGCAAGCGCGTGCGGCATGAAAAAGCGGCGGAGGTGGCCTAGGGCCTAATCAATATGAAATCCGCATATCAGATTATTCGACGACCGGTGATCACCGAAAAAGGTTTGGCGATCAAGGAACTGCAGAACACCCTGGTGTTTCAGGTCGCGCCGGGCGCGACGAAGACGGAAGTGAAGCAAGCGGTGCAGACAATTTTCAAAGTGAAAGTTCTCTCCGTCCGCACGGCGATGTATCCGGGAAAAGAGCGGCGCCGGGGGAAGTTTGCCGGCTACCGTCCGGACTGGAAGAAGGCGTATGTGCGGCTGCGGGCGGGAGAGAAGATGCCGGAGTACGCGCAGAATTTGTAAAGCGTGAAGCAGGTTCCTCACCGGGCCTTTGGCCCAGTTCGGAATGACAAACGTCGTTTGAGTAAGAGCGAACGGCTAAGAATTAAAGGCTGATTATGGCAATCAAGACATATAGACCGACAACGCAGACGTTGCGCTACCGCACGACGATCGTCAACGACGACATTACGACGCGGAATCCGCATAAGCCGCTCATCGAGAAAAAGCAGCGCACCGGCGGACGCCGCAACTCGGGCGACATTACCAGTTGGCATCGCGGCGGCGGGCACAAGCAGAAGCTGCGCATCATTGACTTCAAGCGCGACAAGACTGGCATCCCAGCGACAGTGACGACGATCGAATACGATCCCAACCGTTCGGCGCGCATTGCGTTACTGGCGTATGCCGATGGCGAGAAGCGCTACATTCTGGTGCCCGAAGGAATGAAGGTGGGGCAGAAAGTTGTCAGCGGGCGGGATGCGGACATTCTTGTGGGCAATGCATTGCCGCTGCGCAATATTCCGCCTGGCACCTCGATTCACAATCTCGAGTTGAAGCCTGGCAAGGGCGCGCAGATGGTGCGTTCGGCTGGTGGAGCGGCGCAGTTGGTTGCCAAGGAATCGGACTACGCGCTGGTGAAATTGCCTTCCGGCGAGACGCGAAAGATTTCGCAGGACTGCATGGCGACGATTGGCCAGGTGGGAAATCTGGATCACGAGAACATCACCATCGGCAAGGCGGGACGCACGCGCTGGCTGGGATGGCGTCCGGTGAACCGCGGTGTTTCGATGAATCCCGTGGACCATCCGCACGGAGGCGGTGAAGGTAAGACTTCGGGCGGACGGCATCCCGTGACGCCTTGGGGTCAGCCGACGCGCGGGTACAAGACGCGGAATAACAAGCGGACGGATAAGTTTATTGTGAACCGCAGAAGTAAGTGACGCTGCATGCGAAAGCAGGTTCCTCGCTGCGCTCGGAATGACAAGTATGAGGGATAGGGGAACCGTCGGAACGACAAATTTTGATTTGGCCGCTGGGTGAGAGCTGACGGCTGAAAGCTGAGAGCTGAATTTTATGGCACGTTCAACTAAAAAAGGCGCGTTCGTGGATAGCTACCTGATGTCGCGGGTCGAGGGCATGAATTCGCGCAACGAGAAGAAAGTTTTGCGCACCTGGTCGCGGCGGTCCACGGTGGTTCCGGAGATGGTGGGTCACACCATTGCGGTACATAACGGAAAGAAATTTATTCCGGTGTATGTGACCGAGAACATGGTCGGGCACAAGCTGGGCGAGTTCAGCTTTACGCGCAACTTCAAGGGCCACTCCATGCGGGCGGCGACGGAAGTGGCGGCGAAGCCTGCGGGTATTCCGGGCGGGCCGGGAGCAATTACTCCGTCGGCACCGGCGGCACCGAAGGCATAAGGGGAGACGCGAATGGAATTCCGAGCGGAAATGCGTTACTTGCGAGTCTCGCCGCAGAAGGCGCGCCTGGTGCTGGAGCTGATCAAAGGGCGCAAGGTGGAAGAGGCGCGTAACACGCTGTTGTTCACGAAAAAACGCGTGGCGGCGC
>JBAWBG010000033.1:0-2311 GCA_049589695.1 Candidatus Sulfotelmatobacter sp.
TTTGCGCAAGGACACACCTATTACGGCACGGGAACGAAGCTTCCATCCGATGAGCACGCGCAGAAAATTCTGCTGGCTCTTTCGGTCGCGGACGGAAAGCCGGTTTGGCGTTATCCGCAAACGGGCCAGGGCCGCTCATGGAGTGGAACCTTAACCACCGCCGGTGGATTGGTATTTCTTGGAGACGACAGCGGATCCCTTGAAGCGGTGGACGCAGCGACCGGTCGTGCCCTCTGGCACTTCAATACCGGCCAGGAAATGCGCGCTTCTCCGATGACCTATTCAGTGGATGGAGTTCAATACGTGGCGATCGCGGCGGGAGGCGACGTTTTCAGCTTCGCGCTGCGACGCTGAGGAATGCCATACATTTCGAATCTTTAGCCTGATCACCGAACAGGATCGACCCGTGATCGGGCAACTGTAGTCGATCCCGCTGCAAGGCCAGTCCGCACGATTACCGGCTAAGATGCTGCCCGATATAATGCCTGCATGTACACGCCTCAGGCTGCGATCTTCGCTCTCGGATCGTCCTCTCATGCGTACCTGGAGTTTGACATTCTGGACGCAAAGAAATGCAGGGAGTTCGCCTCTACGATCTCCGCTATCCGTGAGCCACGAACCACCACCGGAGGAGTAAACTTCGTCATCGGCTTTCGGCCTGAGATGTGGAGAGACATTCTTCCAGCGGACGCCCCTCCGGGCGTTGTGGGCTTTAACAATGAGATCCTAGGGACCGAAGGATTCGTCATGCCAAGCACGCAACATGATGCGGTGGTATGGCTCTCCGGCAGTGCTTATGACGTTATCTTCGATATGGCCCGCTCGGTCATCCATGACCTCGCAGGGTTAGCTTTGCTACGGGAAGAAACCTCGAGTTGGTCTTACCGTCACGATCGCGATCTGACCGGCTTTGTCGATGGCTCGGAGAATCCGACGCTGCTCGACGCTCCTACCGCTGCTCTCTTGCCCGAAGGAGTACCCGGTGCCGCGGGCTCAGTCCTGTTGCTGCAAAAGTGGAAGCATAAGACAGCCGCGTGGGAAAGTCTGCCGATCGATCAGCAGGAGCGCATCATCGGGCGTACCAAGCCCGACAGCATCGAACTCGAGAACAAGCCAGCCGATTCGCATGTCGCTCGTACCGATCAGGACGAGTTTGGGCACATCTTTCGTCGCAACATGCCCTACGGAAACATCGACGACCATGGCACCATGTTCGTTGGATTCAGCGCAGACCAGAAGCGGCTTTCCAGAATGCTCGATAGCATGGCGGGTCTAATCACTGGCACGCGCGATGCGCTCACGCGCTTTACTCAGCCGTTGACCGGCTCCTATTATTTCGTGCCTTCCGTGGAGAGTCTGCGGCGCTTACGGTCAGACGACCGCACAACCGTCGCCGCGTAAAAGTTTATCAGCCCGGCTGGCGATTGGCTGATCTAATTCTTCGAGGTGCAGCATGCAATTGAAACCCTTTCTGCTGGACATGTGGCTGGACACCTACGAGCACGAGATCGAATTCAACCTGGCCTCGAGCGAAGGACCGCGCTGGACTCTGAGTGAGATCATGAGTTCTCGCCAGTGAGGAGGAGCGGCAGCGCTTCCTGAATCACACGTTGCATTACAGCCGTCCAGCAGGCGCCGAGGGCTTACGCGCGGCAATCGCCGACATGCAGGAGGTGGATGTCGAAACTGTCCAGGTCGTCACCGGCGCCTCTGAGGCACTGCTTATTCTTTTTTGGCTGGCCGCGGAGGCCGGAGCCAACGTTGTCCTGCCTAAACCAGGCTATCCACCGTTTTCCGCGTTACCCGAATCCCTTGGCATCGCGACTCGCTATTACGCGGTTCGCAAGGAGAACGACTTCCGTATCGATATCGAGGAGATCAAGCGACTGGCGGATCGAAATACCAAATTGATTCTGATCAACAGTCCCCACAATCCTACCGGCGCAACGATTAGCGATGCGGAAATGGACAGCTTGCACGAATTCACCACGTCTCGTGAAATCCAACTGGTGAGCGATGAGGTCTACCACCCTATCTATCACCCTTTTAACGGACAGGCGACCAGATCGGCTTCCCGCCTGCCGCATGCCACCGTCATCCATGATTTTTCGAAAGCTTTTCCGTTATCCGGAGTGCGCACCGGTTGGATGATTGAGCACGATTCCGAGCGCCGCGAACGCTACTGGAATGCGCGCACCATTTTTTCCATTTCAAACAATACCCCCGGAGAAATGCTGGCGGAGATAGCGATGCGTCACCGGAAAATCGTGCTTGGGAAAACGCAGGAAACCGCAACTCGGAATCTTCGGCA
>JBAWBG010000034.1:0-10191 GCA_049589695.1 Candidatus Sulfotelmatobacter sp.
CCCAACGATTAGAAGCGAGCCAAGGTTGGAAAGCGCAAAAACTCTACGAGAGCGAAATGGCGCTCCTCTTCGAGCGCATGCAGTAGTGTGCTCGAAAAGCGCTTGACACCGCCGGCATTGTTAGAGATGGAGATTTTTCGCCAATCATCACGGTCGCGGTGGAGATCGTTCTCGCATTTGGAGGCTCCAGTCTGCACGATTCAGCGTCTGTTCGCTTTAAGCCCCCTTATTGCCAGCCATGAACGACTAACAAAACCAAAGGAACTTATCACCCGGCAAACACGTACAGCAACCTAATGCCGTTCCGTATATCTCCTTAGTCATGGAGCCTTGTATGGCGACCGACAACCGCAGCCTTCCCCCTTCAGAAGTGGTATTGTTCTCTTCATCGGCCGTGGCACCCCTGTCGCGCTCGCGCCGATTCAAGAACTGGAGCGCCAGTCAATGGGCCGCCATCCGTCCCGGTCCCGAAGCGCGCCGGGGCGCCGTTTGGGGCACCTTGGCGGCTGCGGCGATTACCGTCATCATCGGTGGGCTCTACATCCACACGGGTTTTGGTTACCTCTTCGACTTCGCCTTCTGCATTCTTTTCGCGGCGCTTGTTATTCCCGTCATCGCTCTCCTTGTCGCTTTGTTGCTCAAGCTTTTCCGGAAACTTCCGCTCTTGGCGACCGGATGTATCCTCGGCTCGTGCATGATCGTCATGGCCTTGTGGGGACAGTCGTCGCTGGAGCTTGGTGCATTCATGGCGATCAGCATGGGCCTGGCGACGGGCTTTCTCGGCGCCACCATCGCCACGTTTTTCTGGGGGAATTTTGGCCAATCTACACTGCGCAAGAAGCTGGTCGTCGCGGTTTTTTTCCTACTCTCACTCTCTGGCTGTGGCTATTTCATTTTCCTCTTTGCTCACGAAGGCTCCCTAGACAAGCTGCTCACCTGGAAGCCGCCTGCCGATTCCATGCCCGCAAAGCTTTCTGCACCCGATCCCTCCGCCAGAGGCCCCTATCGGGTGCTCACACTCTTCTACGGCGTTGGAAACGACATCCGCCGCCCCGAGTACGGTCCGGGCGTGGCTATCAAGACCCGCACCGTCGATTCCTCCGACTTCTTCGAGGACTTCAAAGGCTGGAAGCGTTGGGCGCGCACGAAATACTGGGGCTTCGACGTAGACAAGCTCCCCCTGAATGGTCGTGTCTGGTATCCCGATGGCCCTGGCCCGTTCCCACTGGCGCTAATCGTTCACGGTAATCGCAACATGGCGGAGTTCTCCGACCCCGGCTATGCCTATCTCGGGGAATTGCTCGCCAGCCGCGGTATCATTCTCGCCTCCGTCGACGAGAACTTTCTAAACGTCGGCCTTTTCCACGATCCTCCGAACCAGCAAGCCGTCCGCGGCTGGATTCTCCTCGAACATCTCAAGCTCTGGCACGAATGGAATGCAGCTGCTGGCAACCCGTTCCACGGCAAAGTGGACCTCGCACGCGTGGCGCTTATGGGCCATTCCCGCGGTGGCGAAGCCGCGGCTACCGCGGCTCTCTTCAATCGCCTCAAATACGCGCCCGAAGACGCCAACATCAAATTCGACTACCATTTTCCCATCAGAGCCGTAGTGGCCATCGCTCCCGCCGATGGACAGTACAAACCCGCGGGCGAATTTCGCAGCATCCAGGACGTCAGCTACCTTACGCTGCAAGGCGCCTACGATGGCGACGTCTCGTCCTTTCTCGGCAGCCGGCAGTGGGATCACGTCCGCTTCACACAGCCCGGCCCGTGGTTCAAAGCCGAAATCTACGCCTACCGCGCGAATCACGGCCAGTTCAACACCGTCTGGGGCAACGACGATGCTGGCAAACCCATAGGTTGGCTGCTCAACCTGAAACCACTGATGCCCGGGGACGAGCAACGCCGCATTGCCAAGACCTACATCTCCGCGTTCCTCGGCGCCACCCTTCAGGATCGCCGCGAGTACCTGCCTCTTTTTGAAGACTGGCGCGTCGCCCGCGATTGGCTCCCGGATACGCTGTACATGAATCGCTACGAGGACGCCTCCTTCATCCCACTCGCCTCTTACAACGAAGACGCCGACCTCACCACAACGAGCGCTCTGGGTGGCCGCATCGCCGGCGAAAATCTCTCCGTCTGGATCGAGGGCCGCATCCCGTGGCGGTCGGACGATCGCGGGTACAACGGAGTGTTCTTGGGTTGGAACCGCGCGAAGAACGCGCCCGCGGCAACCTACACTCTGACGCTGCCAGCGGGGGCGGCCGCGAATTGGCACCTGACGCAGACTTCGACCCTAGAGTTTTCCGTGGCGCCGATGGATGAGGACGTGGATCTCCCGGGTAAGAAGAAGGAAGACGAGAAAGAGAAAGAACAAAAGGAAGAGGAAAGCAACCAGGGGAAAGGGAAAGAGCGCGGATCGCCGGACTTCACCATAGAACTCGTGGATAGCGACGGTGCCACCGTAACGTCACCCGTCAGCCGATTTGTTTCGATTCCTCCACCTTTCAAAGAGAAGTTCACGAAGCTCGCGATCCTGGAGGAGGAGTACAACCAGGATTGGGAAGTCGTCTTCCAAACGGTTCGCGCGCCGTTCTCCGCGTTTCAGCCGGCTGGCGACTCCAAACCTTTCGATCCCGCCAAGCTCACGATCGTGCGCCTGAAGTTCGACCGCGCGCCCATGTACAAAATCTGTATCAGCAGCATCGGCTTCGGCAAACAGTAATACAGCCATAAAGTCTAAATCATGGGCAAACCAGAAGTAAGCGGAGCCAACTGATGAAAACGGTGATGTCGCTCAAGTGCCCTCGCTGGGAAGATAAGTGTAACCGCGATTTCTCAACAATCATCGCCTTTTGGCGCTATAGTTCCTCCTAGGTCCGCAACTCGTCGCTAGTGCTAGTCGATCACCGACGCGGACCAAAGTCGTGTGGGAGGTGTCAAGTGCGTTCCCAAACCAGTCTCATCGCCTTATGTATCGTGCTCGTTTGCCCAATCCTGGTTCAGAGGTGTGCCGGGCAACAAAGTTTTGATTTTCTTCCCCCCTTTTCGTATAACGCCGGTGCAGGCGCTACAGAGTCCGTCGCTGTCGGAGACGTAAACCGCGATGGCATTCCCGACATCATCGTTGCAGACCAAGGGGGTGTGCTTCGTGCAGTACAGATGGTTCGGTGAGTGTACTCCTCGGCACTGGAAAGGGCACCTTCCAAGCCGGCGTGGTCTACGATTCCGGAGGGTTGTTTGCTGCGAGCGTAGCTGTCGGTGATGTAAACGGCGATGGAAAGCTCGACATTGTTGTCGCTAATTACATTTCGTCCACTGTGGGTGTATTGCTTGGTAACGGCGATGGTACGTTTAAAAGGGTCGTTACCTACGCTACCGGTGGTGACCAGAACTATTCTGTCGCCCTGGCTGACGTGAACAACGATCATATGCTCGACATCATTGCGGTTAATCAGTCTGGCTCAGTCTCCGTCCTACTTGGCAGAGGCGATGGCTAGCAGAGCGTGTAGGCTCGGGAGTGACGACTGCCATAAGCCGAGGGAAGTGGTTGGCCTACCTCGGATAGGTTAAGGTACTTGTGTTCAAATAAAAGGTGGATTGCAACTCTTATGACATTGCTCGTCTTTTGCCTGCTACTGGGCTGTCTTACTGGGTTGCGCTCGCTGACCCCGCCAGCGGTCGTCTGTTGGGCTGCGCATCTTGGCTGGTTGAATTTGGCGGGTACCAAGCTAGCCTTCATGGATCGCCCGGTGACACTCATTCTTTTCACGCTCTTAGCTGTTGCTGAACTGATCGCAGATAAACTGCCGAGGACCCCGGCGCGCACTGCGCCACTGGGGCTGATTGCCCGCGTTGTCCTTGGTTGTTTATGCGGTGTTGCACTTGCGACAAGCGCTGGTGGAAAGTTGCTCGTTCCTACAATCGTCGGTGTCGTCGGCGCTCTTATAGGGACATTCGTGGGTTACAAGACCCGCCATACTCTGGTCTTTCGGGCGCATCTCCCAGACTTCGCCGTAGCGATAGCGGAAGATGTAATTGCAGTTGCAGGAAGCCTGCTGATCATTTCGCACGTCTAGGATGATTGCCCTGCACGCCTATCTGCCGCCTGCGGCTCTAACCATAGCCGCCTTTGAACCCTCAGCAAATCTCTTTTGAAGCGACCGCGACAGCGAATACCCAAGTTTGGCGAGCATCTGTCGCGGACGAGAGAAAGCGAGGATGTCATACCACACCGTATCGTCTGCGCGGTTCCATTCAACGGTGAATCGCTCTTCTCCGCTCTCTGCATGTTCGGCCAAGGTGCCATAGGCAAAGCCGAATCGGTTCACCGACCCTGCTTCGTCTATGAGGTAGATGATGCGACATGCATTCAGTGAATAGAACCCGAGGTGGTGTACGGAAACCGCTACGTCAGTTCCCACTTGGATCGGGGCATTCGGCCAATGCAGCTTCACCCCTATTGTGATGCAGAATCTGGTCACGCATCACTTAAGTTGCGAGAAGAAATAGCGCAAATCACTGAGGCGAATCGGCAGTACATCGGGGGCGGGAAAAGGACACCGGGCTCAGCCGGTGATCATGAACGTCGGCTTCAGAGACCGCAGGGAATCTGCGACGAATTGACGGCGCTCACTGACTGGAGAAAACTGTGAACACGCAACGCAATGTAGTCCTGTACGATTGCTCCAACGTCTCCGCAACTTCCATAATGAACCGGCAGAGAAGTTGGATAGAGTGGAACGGTTGCTCGCATTGTCGTCCCGCGACTAACAGATTCTATTTCCGAATCGGCCATTCAGTTCATGTAATCGCTCGCGCCAATTACGCTTTCTTTACGTTCGCTGCCTGCGGACCGCTCTTGCCTTCGGTGATTTCAAATTCAACTTGATCGCCTTCTTGCAAGCTTTTGTATCCCTCGGCCGTAATGGCGCTATAGTGAACAAAAACATCGGGCCCATCCTCTCGTCCGATGAACCCGTAGCCTTTTGCGTTATTGAACCACTTGACCGTGCCTTTCATGTACGCCTCGCTGGCATTCGGTCTCCGGGGTCGTGTGAGTTGGTCACGCCAGAGACCATAGCGACTTACGATGCGGCTTTGGGTGATTTGGATGGGATGATTCGGCTAGTTCGGCTTTGGATTCGCCACATTGTCCTGCCGCTCGATCTGGTCGGCTAGACATTGGTAATGTACGGCACGTCCGCGCTCGTCTACCGTGCACTCTTCGAGCGTGCAGACACGACCACAGAGGGCGCAATTTAGAGGAGTGGGCATTGGGATTTCTACGGTGAACATCCTTGCACAAATGCGGTGGGAAGGGAACACTGTTAATGAAGTCTCTCGCATTCCCCAGTGTGATTCCTGTGTTCGTCGCACAGCGTCTTAATCCAATCGCCTTCTAGCAATTTGCCCGGTTGGCCACAGATTTCGCAGATACGCAATGACTCCGGCTGGCGGCCTCGATGCGCTGGCGGATTGCGTCATCCACATAGTTCACATGAACACGGAGCCCGCCAAACTTCTCTTTCACCTGCAGGATTTCAAATTTGCAATCGATTGCTCGCTCGAATTCCTTGACCAGTGGTTCCAAGTCCTCGCAGAGCCGCCACATGAAGGGCGCCCCCTACCGTTTAAACGGTAAGAAACGGCAAATAGCGAGGGCTTGAACGATGTCCAAACGGTGTTCAGCCAAGAATAGAAACGGCAAGCAGTGCGGCGCCTCGGCTGGCACGAGGAAAGATAAGAAGAAACTGTTTGCCCAAAAACCCTGCTCCTTGAGCCCTCGCAAGGCCATGAATCCATTTGGTGACCCTTTGCATTCAACAGACGCAAAAACAGATGTTTTCGGGCTGACGGGCCATAAGCCATCCCTTCTCCGATCAATACATCGATCGTGGCGCTCCTGCCCATGCAGTGTGTCGGAGGTGTGCCTCCTGCACCCTGCAGCCTCTGCCGTGTGAAGGCCGTGTGGGATTATGAGCGGTCGTGTTGATTCTGCGACAAGGCTTGATCTATCAGTCAGTTGCTGGCGGTTTGATTTCGACGCAAGCGGTGTTCATGGTCCAACAAGGGTCCATTTATGATCCAGGTTTGAGCCAAAACAGGCCGGCTCCGCCGCTAGGGTAGCGGTCATTTCCGTTCTGAATTGGAAAGTGCAACCTTACAGAATCCGCTATAGCGTGGAAACAAGAGGTTCGTTGCGGGCGCCAACCCGAGTGCCGTGGGAAGGAGAACGAGCAAAGAAGAATTAGGAGACGGAACTCGCCCTTCACCTATTACGGATGGGAGCGCGCGTCATGATCAATGCTCTACCGTCCAGCCGCTGCAGCAAGGGCTTTCTTTGCCCGGCTGTAGGAATCCTTCCGGCTCTTGTAAGCCGCCCTCTTGGCAGCTTCGGGGTGCAGCGCGTAGATGACGGCTGCGGGGTCATGGTTGATCACTGTGAGGAACGCCCTTGCTGGGGCCTCGGGCTGGCGGCGGCGGGATTCCCAATTCTTCACGTTGTCGAGGCTGAGACTGAACGTGATGGAGAACTGGGCCTGCGTGAGACCGAGGCGTTTGCGGACAGCCTTCACATCGACCTCTCCGGGGAGGGTGGTCTTGTGGCCTTTGGTATTTCCCTGGAGGTAGGTCTCGACCTCGCTAAGTCCGTTCATGAGTTTGTCGAATGCGGCGGTCATGGTTTATCCCTTCCTGTATGTGTTAAAAATTCCGTCTGCGCGTTTCTTAAGTTCGTTTCTCTCTGCCTTGGAAAGATTGGCTTTCTCGTTCTTCGGAAAGACCGTGATGAGGAAGACAGGAAACCTCTCATTGCGCCAGATGTAAACAACGCGAGCGCCCCCGCTTTTTCCCATGCCCTCGCGGGCAACACGAACCTTCCTGAAACCTCCGGTCCCACCCATGACATCTCCAGTTTCCGGGTCGGCTGCGACGAGACTTACGATGTCGGCACGGTCTTCCTCGCTGAACAGTTTGTTCGCGATGGCGAGGTAGGACGGTGTTTCGACAACGGTTTGCATGACTCTGTTGTACGCCAATGGACACCTCAAGTCAAGCGTAAAAAGTGTCCATTGACACCCATTATTTTAAGCTAGTTGACGAGTTTGTTCCTTATTGTTCGGGAAGGCAAGGTTTGATTTTGATACAAGCAGTGTTCATGGTCCGACGATGGTCCATTTATGGTCCAGGTTTGAGCCAAAACTGGCCGACCTCTTCCGTTAGGGCAAAGGTCATTTTCGTTTCACGACTTCACTTCCAACCTGCCCGAGAAACCTTATAAGAGCCTGAAAGTTGAACGTGGGAGTCCCGTCGTTCCCGCCATTTCTTTACTTCCAGTGCTGCAAGGACTGGCAGTAAGGATTCCATGAGGAGCATTATGACACCGATGCTTCTTGACTCTGGAATGCATTCCAGGCTTGATAATTCCTATGGTGCAAGGCAGCGGGTCCAAAATTCTCTATTCTGGTGGTCTGGCCAAGATGGCGGTTTCCCCGAATTTTAGCAGTTCTGCATCGCCGATTTCCCGGCGAGACTCAAGTTTTCCTTAAGTCCGCTGCGTATAGCCTCTGCACAGCTGTGACGATGACTTAGATCTGCGCCGTGCCGCCGTCGACGAAGAGTTCGATGCCGTTGACGAAACTTGAATCGCTTGAGGCGAGGAAGAGCGCGACGGTCGCGATCTCTTCGGGGCGTCCCATTTCGCCGCGAGGGATCTGAGATTTGAAGAACTCCTTGGCGTCTGGCCCGAGCGGATCTAGGACAGGCGTGTCGATGGTGCCGGGGCTGAGGATATTGACTCGAATTCTCCGTTCCTTGAGCTCTAGCAGCCAAGTACGAGCGAAGGAGCGCACCGCGGCCTTGCTGGCGCTGTAGACGCCGAAGGCTGGGAATCCCTTGATACTGGCGATTGATGCGTTCAGGAAGATCGAGCCGTTGTCGTTGAATAGAGGTAGCGCCTTCTGCACAGTGAAGAGCGTGCCGCGCACGTTGAGGTCGAAGGTTTTGTCAAAGTGCTCTTCGGTTACTTCTTCGAGCTTGGCCAACTCGCCCCGTCCTGCGCTGGCGAAAAGGATATCAATCTTGCCCTTCTCGCGCTTTACCGTATCGTAGAGCCGGTCGAGGTCGGCTAGGTTACTGGCGTCGCCCTGCACACCGGTGACGTTTTTGCCGATGAGCTTGACGGCCTCATCGAGCTTATCCTTGCGGCGCCCTGTGATGAAGACGTACGCGCCCTCTTTGACGAAGAGCTTGGCGGTGGCGAGCGCCATGCCGGACGTCGCCGCTGTGACGACAGCTACTTTTCCTTCGAGCTTTCCCATGACTGTTCTCCCTTCATGCGAACGATGGATTAATGCGAGAGTCTCTTTCGTACCATTGAACTCAGAGAATCTCGGGGCTGTCGCGCTGGGCCGCCCCGCACTCGCCTCCAGTGAGTAGATGGAACTGGACCCTGAAAAGATTCAATAGTTCCGAATAATGGAACTATTGAACCTTTTCCCCGGCATGGCTACTCTTATCTCCATGAGGCCTCTGTTCCACCCATCGATTGAGGAGATCACGGTAGAAGGCATTCTCCACGCCTTGTCCGACCCGGTACGGGTCGCAATTTACGCGGATATCGTTTCGCAGGAATGCTCGCAGAACTGCTCGACGTTTCTGACTGTCAGCGACAAGACAATCCCGAAGTCCACACTCTCTCAACACTTTAGGGAACTGAGAGAGGCGGGGCTCATCCGTGGTGAGCGTCGCGGCGTGGAAGTCCACAACACCTCTCGTTGCACGGAACTCGAGCAACGCTTTCCGGGACTAATTCGGGCAATCGTCAATGCGCATGCCATCCAGTCGAGGGGCGAAGCGCAAGGAAAGAAACGTACTGCGCAGAGAACGGCCAGACGTGCACTGACGAATAAGTAAAGAACCCGACTCTTTTCCCTCGATTAATCCGACCCCGTCATCGTGCATCGGGTATACCGAGGCGCGGCTCCTCAGAACGCTCACTCCGTTAGAAATCATCGATATCGGGAAGTCGGCTTATGAGAGTGATGGGGAGCGGGTAGGATTTCAAGCAGGTGTTGAACGACCCGAAAGGTGACCCGCATGCGGCACATGACGGAAGACAAGATGGTGAACACAGAGATGTTCTACGCACCAGATGCCTCCGATCGCGTTGTGGCTCTGTTTCGCAGCTTTGGCGCAGCCGAGGCGGTTCCGCCAGCCGCAGAAATTGATGCGAGCCTTTCATCTCAGAAGGCGGAGTAGCACTTCAACAAGTTTCTTGAGCAAGGCCAAACGCGATGCTCGCGTTTGGAGCGGAACTTGACCGCCATCCAAATCGGATTGGTAACACGAAGTCGGCTTGTGGTCATTGATTAATCACAAGGGAGCCGGTCGTTTCTGGTTAGGGAAATGCCCAGGCTGTATGATTTCTGCATGGCCGCTATCGAGACGAGCGCATGAATGTAAACCGGCGGAGTTTTCTGGTGCAGGCTGGCGCGGCGTCCTTCAGCACAGGGATTCTGGCCACACACGCGTTGGCTGCGGACGGCGTTAGCACAATTGACCACGAGCGGATGCGATCCGTGGCCGCCTTCACGGCGGAGACGCTGAGCACGGATCATCCGATGGCGTTCGGCGCAGACATTGTGAGCACGGCTACCGGTGAGCGACTGATGCGCGCGGTGAATCGCGTGGGTCCCGACCACGATCCCAGCGCGCATGCCGAAACCCTGACAATTCGACTCGCTTGCGCAAAGCTGGGCTCGGGATCCCTCAAGGGCTACACCCTGTATACGACGTGCGAGCCGTGTGCGATGTGCATGGCCTGCGCTCTCTGGTCGGGCCTAGACCGACTGGTCTTCGGTGCCACGATTGCCGATGCGGGCCGGTTCGTTTCGCAGATTAGTATCCCGGCGAAAGAGGTAGCCCGGAGGACCGACCTGCAATGTGTGGTGGCTGGGCCGGTCGAGCGCGAGGTTTGCGTGAAGCTCTTTACCGATCCGCGCATGCAAAAAGCATTTGCAATGTGGAAGAAGCATTGAGCGAACTCTGGGATGTAAAGTCAAATATTTTGTAATTCTGACGACTGTCGCTTCTGCTGGCGCATCGATAACAGTAAGCCGGCTTGTGTGAATCGATTCCAGAAACTACTGGATCACGCTAGTGCTTTTTCGAACGCGACGCCTCACACCC
>JBAWBG010000035.1:0-30539 GCA_049589695.1 Candidatus Sulfotelmatobacter sp.
CCCTTATGCTGCACAAACGATGTCAGCAGCACTGGCTGCTCATCCAGCGCCGCCACAAACGTCAGAAAAAACACGATCGGAAAAACGACCACGCCCGGCGAAGTGGTTTTATAAATCGCATAAATGACCATGAAAAACGTCATGGAAAGAAACGCCAGCAGCGATTCCCCGTTGTGCACCGATGCCCACGCCACATGCCCAGATAGAAAAAGCTCCGTCAAAGAGACGAAGTGGAAGACCATGCCCAGGCTGGCGGCGTGCAGCGCAATGCGGCTGAAAAGATCGCTGGTGCGCGTCAGGGCAAAAAAGGCATAGACCAGCCCCACGAAATAACACGCCAGCGCGAAGCGCAACCAAAGCAATGCCATAGGCTAGGTAAGTATCGGAGTCCGCTGAGCTTAACGCAAGTCAACCCTGCTTCTTGACCAGTTTCTTAAGAAGCGGTCGGCTGCCCCAGGAACCCATCCCTCCACGGATTATATTCTGCACAGAGAATCTGGAGGCGGAAACGCCAACCATCACAGGCCCTTGGGATCTGCGTCTCACTCGATTCACTCCACTCCCAAAGTAGCCAGCGATTCCTCAAGTCCCGCCGAATCGATCACCAGCCGCCGCCCGTTCGCCATAATATCTTCCAGCTCGTCGAACGCACGGAATAAGCGCAGCTTCGCCGCTCCGTACTGCTCCGCTTCGGTCAGGCTACGCCCATGGCTTGTAGCCCACTGGGTCAATGAGTTCTCCGATAGAAACACGCTCACCGCGTAGGTCATCTTGCGGTCAGACGTCACATCAAACACAAACTCCGTGGCCGGAGATTCCGGATCTTCCGCCAGCGCCGCCCGTCTCCCCACGAAATAGTACTGATAGACATATCCCTGGCTGCCCGCGTAAGTCTTGAGCCGGCGAAGTGTCATGCCGACATTATGAACGGTCGATGGAGATTTGTCGTCGCGCCACTGCCGGATTCGGATACAGTTCGTGTCCTGCCCGTCCAGGCTCATCCAGCGCGCCGCGTCAATGACCCCGAGCCTGAAGAGCTAACAAAGTCTCCGACCAACCCAGCAATCTCATCCGCAGCCGTGTCCAAAGCAAAATGCCCCGCGTCGAGAACATGAACCTCCGACTTCGGCACATCCTTGCGGTAGCGCTCCGGCTCACCGGGATCAAACGATAGATCGTACTTGCCCCAGATCACGAGCAGTCGCGGCTGCTTCTCGCTCATCCAGGCTTGCCATTTCGGGTAGGCCTCCACATTAGTTCGATAGTCGTAGAACAAGTCGCTTTGAATTTCATCCTGCCCCGGCTGACTCAGAAACGCGAACTCGTCCGTCCACAAATCAGGATCATAGCGATCAACGTTCGGATCGTTCCCGACATGGCGCGTGCGCGTGGTGGGTAGAGAGAGAAGGTTTGTGCGAAGCGTGCCTTCGTTCGGAGCGCGATCGGCCCAGAAGGCCCGCCTTGCCTTCCAATTCACCCCCAGGCCTTCGTTGTGCGCCACCGCGTCTTGAACAATGAGAGCCTCGATCCGGCCCGGATGGGCCAATGCCATGCGGAATCCCACCGGACCGCCGTAATCCTGCATGTAAAGCGTGTAGCGCAAGAGCCCAAGCGCCTCGGTAAAATGATTCAGGATGTCGGCGTAATGATCGAACGTATACGCGAACTTCTTCGGGTCCGGCCAGTCGCTGTGTCCAAAACCCGGATAATCAGGCGCGACCATGTGATAGCGATCTGCAAGTCGGGCGAATAGCGGCTCGAACATTCGCGAGGACGAAGGTAGTCCATGGAGAAGGAGAAGCGTGGGGGCATCCTTCGGGCCAGCCTCTCTATAAAAGATGGAGAGCCCATCGATCTGTATCGTGCGATAAAAAGTTGGATATTTCATGGAACGTTCCTTTCCGTTCGTTTGGGCATATCCGCGCCGATACCGCCCGAAGCTCCCATGACGATGGCTGTTTTCTTATCCGGCATACAGCGCTCTCCGCTAGAAAACATCGGAACGAACACGCCATTGTGCCGGCAGCGCCCTCACAAACCCCTCGGCCCGAAGTCGACCGCTCCTTTTTTCGCGGCCCCGACGGCTTCCCTGCTATTCACCCTCACATCGTCAGAACCACGCGAAACTCTGCTTTGCCGCTCATCATTCGCGCGTAAGCCTCGGCTGCTTTTTCGAGCGGATAAGTTTCAATCATTGCACGCACGCCGCTTATTTCGGCGAAGTTCAATGTGTCTTCTGAATCGGCTGGCGTTCCGGAGGCCCAACCCTGAATCGTTCTGCTTCCATTAATGAGTTGCAGCGGCGTGACCTCAATCGGATCGGATGAGGCGCCAACCACCATGAGTTCGCCGTTCGGGCCCAGACCGTCGATCAGCTCTGACATCGCTTTTGAGTTCGGCGCGGTGGCCAGAATTACTCGCGCTCCGCCAAGCTTCTGTAATTCTTCGGCTGCATTCGTCGACTTGCTGTCGACGTATACGCTGGCCCCGAGCTTCTTCGCCAGCGCTGCATTCTCAGGCCCGCGCCCGATGGCCACAACCTTATAACCAAATTTGTTAGCGAATTGAATCCCCAGGTGACCCAGGCCGCCGATACCCTGCACCGCAACCACGTCGCCAGGCAGCGCACCGCTGTGGCGTAGTGCGTTATACGTGGTAATTCCCGCGCAGAGCAGCGGTGCCGCGTCCACATCACTCAGAGTTTCCGGGATCGACGCCAACGCCTCCACAGGAGCCACCATGTACTGCTGGTATCCGCCGTCATAGCTGATTCCGCAAACTTTCAGATTCCGGCAATTGCGAAAATCTCCACGCCGGCACTCACGGCATGTGTTGTCCTGGCCGCCGTGCCAGCCTACTCCAACTCGCTGTCCCTTTTTCCAACCTGAGACGCCGGCGCCCACTTCATCGACGACACCCGCAACTTCATGTCCCGGGACGCGCGGATACTGAATCCCCGGCCACAAGCCCTCTTTGGTCAGCACGTCGCTGTGGCAGACCCCACAGGCCTGCACTTTGATGCGCACCTGTCCTTCACCCGGCTTCGGGATCTCGCGCTCTACAATCTCGAACTCTGCGCCTGGCTTGGAGACTTGCACCGCCTTCATCTGCGTCACCTTCATGGGTACTACTCTGCTCGTTGCCATAAATCCTCCTATGAATTCTCTATGGTTTGACAACCTACCTCGCGGGCTTCGGCTCTCGTCTGTCTATTCTAATGCCGCACCAAAGTACGGAATAGTCCAAACGGATTAACTTTCTGCCGGGATCTGCCGATATCTTCTTTGGATGTCCTCCCCCGCACCCAAATCAAAATGACCAGCCATTGGCAATGGATTGCTCTCGGCGCACTGATCCTGTTCGCCATCTATGAGGAAATCCACATTTACCACATTCATCGCGAATCGAAAAAACGCGAAGAACTATTTCAGATCGTTACCGAAAACGCTGCCGACATGATTGCCTTGGTCGATGTGAAAGGCAACCGCCTCTACAACAGCCCCGCCTACCGCCGCGTCCTCGGGTATTCCGCCGCCGAACTGGGGGAAACTTCAGCCTTCGATCAAATTCATCCTGATGACCGCTTTAAGGTGTTGGAGGCCGCTCGCGAAGCCCGCAGCACCGGAGTCGGGAAAAAACTTGAATACCGCATTCGCCACAAAGATGGACGCTGGCGCGTTCTCGAATCCATCGCGGGCACCATCCGCAACCCCAGGGGCGAGGTTGCCAAACTCGTCATCGTGAATCGCGACATTACCGACCGCAAGCACGCCGAACAGCAAGCCGAGCACAATTCCTTTCACGATGGCCTGACAGGACTCCCCAACCGGCGCCTCTTCCTGGATCGTCTTCAGCAGCTCTTCGAGCGCGCCCAGCGCAATCCCCAGGATCAGTACGCCATCCTCTTCGTCGATCTCGATGGCTTCAAAGTTTTCAATGACACCATGGGCCACGCTGCTGGTGACCGAATACTGGTTGAAGCTGGCCATTGCATCGAAGCTGTACTTCGCGACGAAGACACTGTGGCCCGCCCGCAAAACCAGCTCGCCAACAGACACGCCGTTCTCTCCCGGCTGGGCGGAGACGAATTCACCATCCTGCTTGAAGGCATCACTGAACCCAGCGACGCCGTGCGCGTCGCGCAACGCATTCTCTTATCCATGGCTAAACCCATTCTGCTGGAAGGCCGCGAAGTGCTCCCCTCCGCCAGCATCGGCATCGCTGTCAGCGCCGTCACCCATGTTCGGGCCGAAGATCTGCTCCAGGACGCCGACGTGGCTATGCGCCGCGCCAAGTCTCTGGGAGGGTCACGCTGCGAAGTTTTTGACGAAGCCATGCACAATCGCGCCGTCAACCGCATGAAGCTCGAAGCGGAATTACGAGAAGCCATTGCCCAGAACCAGTTCCGCGTCCACTACCAGCCCATCGTGCAACTTGCCAGCCGGGAAATCATCGGCTTCGAAGCTCTCTTGCGCTGGCAGCATCCCCACGAGGGTCTGATTTCGCCGCACCATTTCATCGCAGCCGCCGAGGATTCTGGCTTGCTCTTCGCTCTCGGCCACTGGCTCATCCTCGAGGCCTGCAAACAGCTGCAGACCTGGAAAAATCCTCATCCCACCATGCCCGTCACCATCAGCGTCAACCTTTCAGCCAAACAATTTGCCGATCCCCGCTTCGTCCCCGAATTGCAAGCGGCCCTCCGCGAAACCGGGGCCGAACCGTCGCGCCTCAAACTGGAGATAACGGAAACCGTCGCGGTCACCGATCTCAAACTCACGGTCAAGGTCCTCTCATATTTAAAGCAGCTCGGCGTTGCAGTCATCCTCGATGACTTTGGAACCGGCAACTCTTCTCTAAACGCATTGCGCCTGTTCCCCGTGGAAGCCTTGAAGATCGACCGCTCGCTCATCGGCAGTATGCTCGCCGACCGCGGAATCACTGACATGGTGGAGTTAATCGTTCTTCTGGCTCACAAGTTGAAATTAAAAGTGATCGCTGAAGGGATCGAGAGCGCTAAACATTGGGAGCGCTTGGGGGAGTTAGGCTGCGACCTCGGCCAGGGGTATTTCTTCTCCCCACCGGTCGACGCAGAAGGGGCCGGGCGACTTCTCAGCCAGAGAAACCCAGCATTGCAGGCAAAAGTCGCGGGCGGAACAGCGCAATGACCGCCCGCTGACAGTAATCTGGTCTCACGCGGCAGGTTGCAAAGAGCCGACCGCGCTGGCCTCGTCCGCCGCAATATCAAATACAGCGACCAGTCTGGTCAACTCCAGAAGATTGCTTACCCGCTCGTTAAGGTTTACCAGCTTAAGCTGACCGCCCTTATTTCGCACCGTCGTATGGGCCTTAACCAGTTCGCCGATTCCTGAACTGTCTACGTATTGAACTTCGCCAAGGTTCAGGACGATCTTCTTGCTGCCTTTCTCGGTCAGATCACGAACGATTTCACGAAGCATCACATTTCCCTCGCCAAGCGTGATCCTTCCAGAGATATCCAGAACAGCAACATCCCCGACCTGTCGGAGGGTGGTTTGCATCTTCACGGGCGTTCGGTTCTGCATGCCGATTCCCAGGCGATCAAGTACGGCACACGCAGAACTCGCCAACTCCTGCGATTCAGTGCGAACCACAATGAGCGACCGGCCCTCTTTCAACACCTCGCGAAAGAAACCCGCATCCTCAGAACATTTTTCATCGGGCGTGGGTTTAGGGATATCGGAGCCATCCCTCGGGATATGTGAACCTATAGCTCTACCCGCTCCAGCTCCCGTCAATCCGAGCAATGCTGCGGCACCAAAGCCAAGTGCGAATACCGGTCCGACGCCGGGCACCAGCAGTGTGGCCGCAATCACGCCTGCTGACATTCCCGCAGCTCCTCCCGCAAATCCTCCCACGTAAGTACCAAGTTGTTTGGCAACCGTCTTGGCGTCGGCTTCGGAACGCGTCAGGAAGACTATTGATTCTTCCGGCAGACCGAGTTCCAACAACTCCTTCGCCGCTTCTTCTGCATGATCCCTGGACGCAAATACCCCAATTGCAGTTTCCATGTGACCCTCCCCATTTGAGCGCACGGCGTTTATTTAGCCGCAACACAATACCAGAGAAGGTCAGTCCCGCCAAGCACAAACCTGACAGCACAAACCTGACTTTCAGGCATAAAGCTCCAGCTTGAGGGCCCAGACGCCGCGGGACGTATCGTTTTCTGCACGGGTTAGGCCCTAGTTTTGGTTTCCGATCTCCCGCCCAATGTCTATACTCTCTTCTCTGGCAGGTATTCATGCTGAACCCACCCACGCTAAGTCCACCCAGGCTCAATCCAACCGCCCGCCACATTCGTCGCGCCAGTTGGGCCCTTACTGCATTCGAAGCCGGGGCCGTCCTCTTTGCCGGCGGTCTCACTCTTCTCTACCTCAATCCCTTCTGGCATTTCGATGAAGCTGGTTTTCTCGACTGGCGGGTGTATTGGTGGAATGCCGCTGCCGAAATCCTCGCCGCGGCCGGCCTCTTGATCGGAGCACTGGCCCTGCTCGGGTCTCTGGGCGTGATTGTCTCGCGCCTCGCCGGCCGTCGATCCTGGCCTTACGCGATCATCGCTCTGCTTCTGGTCTGCGCTCTGATTTGGATCAGCCCTTCCGGCTTCGTTCGCGATCTGGACGCGCACTTCGAATGGAACACAGCGGATGGTTTCAGCGTCTTCCGTCTCCAAACATGGGACGAGGCCTCCGCAACCTGGCGTCCAGTCGAAAATTCCGTTTTGCTATGGATGGTTGAAATCCAGCTTCAGCCCCTGCTGCGCGGATACTTTAAGATGAACGACTGGCCCAAGATGAACGGCGATGTCAACGTCAAAGTCGCCAGGATTCTTCCCCTAGCGTGGCCCGTTGACCTGGGAAGCGGAGGCGAAACCCTCGAAGATCCCGACCAGACCCCGTTAATGCGCGCCGCTGTCGCAGAAGACCTGAAAACCGTAAAACAATTGCTCGCGGCGGGCACCGACTCTGGCATCAACTCCCTCGACCAGGGCGGACAATCCGCCCTGATTCTTGCCTGTCAAAACATCAAGGCAAACCCGGATGTTGTCAAAGCGCTGATCGCAGCCGGTGCCAATGTAAATCTCCGCAGCCGTAACGGCTATACCGCACTTACCTGGGCCCAAACCCGCAATAACGCCGAAGTCACCCGCCTCCTTCGCCGTGCCGGAGGCCGTCCGTAGCCCCGTCGTCCCAGCCCTAGCTCGGAATCCAGCGTAGCGCCCGCGTCCCGCCCGCTTTGGCGAGAATCGCCTCACCCATCAATCTTCGCCTCCCGCAGTTGCTTCACCGCGGTCTCCGAACTCACCGGCGAATAATAAACTTCCTTAAACGTGTAAGACTTCGCCTTCGTCGCCAGCACCGGCATGATTTCAATGTGCCAGTGATAGTCATCATCAATCGTCTTCCAGTAACCAAGCGTCCTCGAAGGATGCAAACTGTTCGGCGACGTGTGCAGCACCAGATGAAATCCTTCCGTCAGTGCCCGCACCCGCTGCAGCGTGCGTCGCAAAAGAGCTGCAAGATTCGTGCGCAGCCCCGGCTTCGACAACCCTGTCCGCTCGAATGACGCCTCATGATTGCGCGGCAAAATCCACGTCTCATAAGGAACGCGCGGAGCGTAAGGTCCAATCGCCACATAATCGCCGCGCGCCTCGATCACTCGCGACGCCTGCCGCTCCTCCTGATTCAGAATGTCGCAAAATACGCAGCGCTCTTTTGCCTGGAAATATTCCCGTCCCGCCCGCAATTCATAAAGCACGCGCCGTGGCACAAACATGGTCGCAGTAATCTGTGACGTAGGATGGCTGAACTCCTGCCCTGCGCTTTTGCCATAATCCTTGAACAGACTCACATACTTGATCCGGGGATCACGTTTGAGATCCAGAATGCGCTCCGCCGCCAGCCGCAGAAATTGCCCGATCTCCTCGTCGCTGGCATTCCACAACTGCCGGTCGTGCCGGGGATTCTCCACCAGCACCTCATGCGCCCCCACCGAACTCATGCGATCGTAAATTCCATCTCCGCGCCGCCCCGGCTCACCTTCAATGTGATAAAGCGGCGCGGGATGCACCATCGATCGCGCCGACCACCCTGCCGCACTTGGCACGGAAGAGATGACTTGCGTTGGTTGCGAAGAATCCGGACAAAATCGACAGGACGATTCGGGATGCGGCGCGCTCACCGCCGTCTCATCCCCCGTCATCACCCAGGAGCGAGTAATCGGGTCCTTGCGGAGTTCCATGCATTAGGAAAACACTCAAGCCGAAGCCCCGTCAACATACATTTCAACAAACAAAAACTCGTGTACCGGAGCCTGCCCTGAGCGCAGTCGAAGGGTGTCCTTCGTGGTATATGCCTTTCGCTTTCTTAATACTCACACTTCTCCAAAGCTGCGAAACGATTTTGTTATAATCCGCGCCAGCCCATTCCCTCGATTTAATCAATGACCGAGCCTTCCACTCCGCTGATGCGCCAATATGCCGCCGTCAAAAAAGAACATCCCACCGCCCTCCTGTTCTTCCGCCTGGGAGATTTCTACGAGCTTTTTTTCGACGACGCCATCGTCGCCTCCAAAGAGCTGCAAATCACGCTGACTTCCCGCAACAAAGAAAAAGGCATTGCTGTCCCCATGTGTGGAGTGCCGCACCACGCCGCCGAAGGCTACATCGGCAAACTCATTCGCAAAGGCTTCAAAGTCGCCATCTGCGAACAAATGGAAGATGCAAAGCTCGCCAGGAAACAGCTCGGCACAAAGCTGGTCCGCCGAGAAGTCACCCGCATCGTCACCCCCGGCACCGCCGCCGATTCATCCCTCAACTCGGACGAAAACAATTTCCTCGCCGCTCTCGCCCAAGCTGGAGACCGCGTAGGTTTCGCCGCCCTCGATCTTTCCACCGGCGAATTTCGCGCCACCGAATTTTCCGGCGAATCCGCGCTGCGCCGCGTGCAGGAAGAATTAGAACAACTCCGGCCTAAGGAATTGTTATACGGCTCCGCCGCTCCGCTTTTCGATTCTGGCACGCGGCGTTCTCAGTCGCCCCAGCCGCGCGCCTCAGGTTCCACCTGCACCGAAACCCCGCTCGACGATTGGATATTCGCCCCCGATCACGCCATTCCTCTCCTGGAAAATCATTTCGGAGTGTTATCGCTCGAAGGTTTCGGCCTCGCCGGCCGCCCGGCCGCCGCCGCAGCCGCAGGGGCCATCCTCTACTACGTCCGCTCCACCCAGCGCGGATCGCTCGACCACGTCGACCGCATCGGTTGGTACGAGCGTCAGAACTGTCTGGTGTTCGACGCCGTCACCGTCCGCAATCTCGAACTGATCGAGCCCTTATTCGCTGGAACAGATGCGGGCATCACACTACTTCGCTCGATCGACGCTGCCGTCACTCCCATGGGCAAGCGCCTCCTGCGCGCCTGGTTGCTTCGCCCCTCGCTCGACCTCGCGGAAATCAACGCACGTTTAGACTCCGTTGAAGCCGGTGTAAAAGAAACCATCTCCCGCGAAGAACTGCGCCGTGCCCTCGACGGTGTCCTGGATCTCGAACGCCTTCTCAGCCGAGTCACGCTCGAGACCGCAAATCCACGCGATGTCCTCGCCCTCGCATCGTCGCTCGCGAAAATTCCGGCAATCAAAGCAGCAGCGTCATGCCTGGCGGCGGAGAGACTAAAAACTCTGCACGCGTTGCTCGACGACCTATCCGATCTTCGCGACCGCATCGAAAAAACAATCGTCCCCGAACCTCCGCTCTCGTTTTCCGACGGTGGCGTAATCGCCCCCGGCCTAGATCACGATCTCGACGAACTCCGCGAACTCTCCCGCAACAGCAAGCAAGTCCTCGCCCAGATCGAGCAGCGCGAGCGCACCCGCACCGGCATCGGCTCGCTCAAAGTCAAATTCAATTCCATCTTCGGCTACTACATTGAGGTTTCGAAATCGAATCTGCACCTCGTCCCGCAAGACTACGAACGCAAACAAACCCTGGTCGGAGCCGAGCGCTTCACCACACCTGAACTAAAAGAATACGAAGCCAAAATTCTCGACGCCCAGGAAAAAATCGTCGATATCGAACGCCGCCTCTTCACCGAACTGCGCACCGCCATCGCCGCCGAAGCCAAACGAATCCGTCAAACCGCCCTGGCCCTCGCTGAAGTCGACGTCTTGGCATCTCTGGCCCACGTCGCCGCTTTGCGAAATTATTGCCGTCCAAATTTCATTGCTGCCATCGAAAGCACCTCCGGCGATCTCGAAATCCTCGAAGGCCGCCATCCCGTAATCGAACAGCAGGAAATGGCTGGAGGCACCGACCGCTTCGTCCCCAACGATCTTTACTTAAATTCCTCCACCCATATGATCCTTCTGCTCACCGGACCGAACATGGGCGGCAAGTCCACCTATCTGCGGCAAACCGCGCTGATCGTAATCCTCGCGCAAATGGGTTCGTTCGTTCCCGCCCGCTCCGCGCGCCTCGGCGTAGTCGACCGCGTCTTCACCCGCATCGGCGCCAGCGACAATCTCGCGCGTGGCCGCTCCACTTTCATGGTCGAGATGACGGAGACGGCCGCAATCCTGCACACGGCAACCGCCCGCTCTTTAATCTTGCTTGATGAAGTCGGCCGCGGCACCTCCACCTACGACGGCCTCGCCATCGCCTGGGCCGCCATTGAATACCTTCACGCCCGCGTCCGCGCCAAAACTCTCTTCGCCACACATTATTTCGAGCTCACCGAATTAGCCGAACAACTTTCCGGAGTGAAAAACTATCACGTCTCGGTAAAAGAAACCGGCGGTGGAATCGCATTCTTGCGGAAAGTTGAACCCGGCGCAGCCGACCGCAGCTACGGCATCGAAGTCGCCAAACTCGCAGGCCTGCCGAGTGAAGTGATCGCCCGCGCCCGCGAAGTGCTGACCGAACACGAGTCAGCCGAGCGCGAACTCACCGGCCATCTTACCCCCGGAGCTACTCCCCCTCCGACGCAGCTAACCATCTTCACCCCCATCTCCCAGCCCGTGCTGGAGAAACTCCGCGAAGTGGACTTAAATCACCTCACCCCGCTGGACGCGCTGAATTTAATAGCGCAACTCAACAAAGAAATTTGAGATGAAAGTACGCGCGAACCACATCTCGAAGCAAAATATCGGCCAACTCCTAATCCTCGGCTTCGACGCTACCGAGATGACGCCCCGCCTCAGTTCCCTGCTCACTCGCCTCCAGCCCGCCGGAGTAATCCTCTTCGCACGCAACATAAAAACTCCCGATCAAACGTGGCGTCTACTTCGCGAATGCCAGCGCTGTGTCTCCACGCCGCTATTCACCTGCGTCGACCTCGAAGGCGGCCAGGTCGATCGCTTCCGCGACGCTCTCGGCCCCACTCCATCCGCCGCCGAAGTTTTCGCCACCGGCGATCGCAAACTCTTCCGCAAGCACGGCCAACTCATCGGAGAAAATTGTCGCGCCCTCGGATTCAACCTCGACTTCGCTCCCGTCCTCGACCTTGCCTTCGAAGCCTCGCGCCGCGTCTTGAGTTCCCGCGCCATCTCCGCCAATCCGCGGGAAACCGCCGACTACGCCCGCGAGTTTCTCGCCGGGCTTCGCGCCGCCAACGTGCTGGGATGCGGCAAGCACTTCCCCGGCCTCGGCGAAGGCACCCTCGACAGCCATCACGATCTCCCCGTAATCGAAAAGTCTCTAAAGAAACTTCTGGCTGAAGATTTACTTCCCTATCGCCTGCTCCGCGCCTCGTTGAAGCTAATTATGATTTCACACGCCGCCTATCCCCAAGTCACGCACGATCACACCCCGGCATCGCTATCCCGAACCTGGATCACCGATATCCTGCGCAAGCGTCTCGGCTATCGCAACCTGATCGTATCCGACGATCTGGAAATGGGCGGAGTCTTATCCGCAGCTCCCATTGGCGAAGCCGCCGTCACGCATATTCGCGCCGGCGGAGATCTTTGCCTGATCTGCCATCGCGAAGATTACATAACGCAAGCCTACGAAGCGCTCATCAGCGCTACGGAGCGTGACCCGAGATTCGCCAGCCGCGCCGCCGACTCCGTGCGCCGAGTGCTCGCATTCAAAATGAAGTCGGCGAAAATTCTGCGCACGTCGCCGACAACTCCTTCCGCCGCAACCTTTGAAAAGCTTTCGCGAAAACTCTGGGAATTCGGCGAACAGATCCGGCTGGCAACTCTAATGCGTGCGGATACGGTAGCCTCGAAATCGGCACCTCGCAAAACTCGCAGCAAGATTGTCCCCCGCGCATGACAGACAATTCCATGATTGTGGCCGGAGTGATGAGTGGCACCTCCGCCGATGGCATCAACGTGGCTTTAGTGCGCATGAACGACCATCGACGATCGCGCAAAACAAACACACCATCGCGGGCGAGCTTCCAGTTCATCGGCCACGCAGAATATTCATACCCAACAAACGTCCGCGCAGCCGTGCTGGCTGCGATGAACGCCACCCGAGCCAGCGTAGCCGATCTGGCTCGCCTGAATTTTTTTCTCGGCGAACTCTATGCCGACGCTCTCCTCGCCACCCAGCGCCAGTTCCGCATAAAGTGCAACCTTGTCGGCTGCCACGGACAAACTCTCTATCATCAAGGCGAACCCGCGCGCTTCCTCGGTCGCAAACTAAACGCCACCTGGCAGACCGGCGAGCCGGCAATCATCGCAGCCAGACTGGGCGCGCCGGTGGTTTCCGATTTTCGTCCCGCAGATTTAGCCGCCGAAGGCAAAGGCGCACCCCTGGTTCCCTTCCTCGACTATCTTCTCTTCCGCGATGCGAGCCTCGGAAGAATCGTGCAAAACATCGGTGGCATCGCCAACCTCACGGCAATTCCCGCAGGCGCAGCTGCGTGTGACGTAACCGCCTTCGACACCGGCCCCGGTAACATGGTTATCGATGCTGTTACCGACCATCTATTCCACCAGTCGTTCGATCGCGGAGGGAGAATCGCCGCCTCCGGCAACGTGCAAGATAGAGTCATTCATAAAATGTTGCAGCGTGATTTTTTCCGCAAAGCTCCTCCCAAAACCGCCGGCCGCGAAGAATTCGGCCGAGAATTCGTTCGCGAATTCCTGCAAGCCTGCGGACGCCGCTCCAAACAAGATATCGTCGCCACAGCCACTGCGCTGACGGCAAAATCGATCGCCGATGCCCTGCAGCGTTACGCCATACAAAATCCAGCGCGTAAGCGGCGCTTTCACGAAATGATTCTCTCTGGCGGCGGCGCGAAAAATTCCACGCTCGTATCCATGTTAACCGGTGAACTCACGTCGCTCGGATTGCGCCTTCGCTTCTCCGACGAATTTGGCCTTCCCTCCGCCGCTAAAGAAGCCGTGGCCTTTGCCGTACTCGCTTACGAAACCTGGCATCGGCGTGCGTCCAATCTGCCATCGGCAACCGGGGCAAAGCGTCCTGCAATTCTGGGCAAGATTTCGTATCCTTAGAAAGGTCCCTTATGCCGGTTTACATCGCACTGCTGCGTGGAATCAATCTCGGCGGGCACAAGAAAATAAAGATGGACGAGCTTCGCGCTTCCCTTGCCGCGCTGGGCTTTGATCGGGTGAAGACCTATATTCAGAGCGGAAACGTCGTATTCAAAGCCGCAAAACTTTCGGACAAAGCGCTCTCGAAGAAAATCGAGGCTACCATTCTTTCAACGTTTGGCCATTCCGTCTCGGTCATCATTCGAACTGCAGAAGAGATCAAGCAGGTGATTGCCAATAATCCTTTTCTGAAACAACCAGACATTGACCAGACAAAGCTGCACGTAATGTTTCTCCGCGAGTCGCCCGCGCAATCCGCTCTCCAGCAACTGGAGACGCTTGTTCTCAAGCCTGATCAATTCCGCTCTCTCGGCAAAGAACTTTACTTTTACCTTCCGAACGGCGTAGCCGAAAGCGCTGTAATGAAGAAGCCGATTGATCGCGTGCTGGCGATCCCCACGACCATGCGAAACTGGAGAACCGTAAATACCGTCCAGCAAATGTGCGCGGATTGCCATTGATGCGCCGCACCAGCTTCATTCTTGCGACGCTCGCGCTGGTTTTTGCGCAGATCTCGTGCTCCCACAAGCCCGATCCCAATACGCTGGTCATGCTGATCGAGTCCAGTCCCACCAATCTCGATCCCCGCATCGGAGTCGACGCCCAATCCGAGCGCATCGACAATCTGATTTTCGACGACTTGCTCTCTCGCGGCGACAACTTGGATGTCGCGCCCGCGCTCGCCGAACGCTGGGAAATCCCTGATCCTCTCACGTACATCTTTCATTTGCATCACGGCGTATTTTTCCACGATGGTCGCCCGCTCACCTCGCGCGACGTAAAGTGGACTTTCGATTCCCTGCTTCAAGGCAAAATTCGCAGCACCAAATCCGCCGTCTACCGCTTCGTCGATCACATCGACGCGCCCGACGACTACACCGTCGTCTTTCATATGAAAGAACCTACCGCGACTTTGCTATGGAACCTTTCCGACGGCGCCATCGGCATAGTTCCCTACGGCAGCGGAACTGAAATGACCACGCAGCCCATCGGTTCCGGCCCTTTCAAATTCGTCAGCGCCGAAACCGATAAAGAAGTCGTCCTCGAACGCAATGACAATTACTGGGGCGAAAAACCCAAACTAACCAGCGTTCGTTTTGCCGTGGTTCCCGATGCCACCACGCGCGCCCTCGAACTGCGCAAAGGCAGCGGCGACGCCACCATCAACGCGCTCACGCCCGATACTGTGCTCACCCTCCAGCGCGACCCATCCCTCGCCGTCGAACGCGCTCCCGGAACCGTCCTCGCATACATGGGATTCAATCTTCGCGATCCCATCCTGCGCGACGTTCGCGTGCGCCAGGCAATTGCCTATGCGTTCGACCGCACGCCCATGATCGAATATCTCTGGCGCGGCGAAGCGCAACCCGCGCGCAGCATCCTTCCGCCGCAAAGCTGGGCCTACAACGGCAACGTTCCTGCCTACGATCACGACCCTGAAAAAGCCCGCCAGCTGCTCGATTCCGCCGGCTATCCCGCCATCAACGGCGTTCGCTTTCACCTCACCATGAAGACTTCCACCGACGAGAACACGCGCCTCATGGTCGCCGTCATGCAGCAGCAATTGCGCGAAGTCGGAATCGTGCTCGACATTCGCACCTTCGAATTCGCCACATTCTTCGCCGACGTTACCCACGGCGCCTTCCAGCTTTATAGCCTGCGCTGGATCGGAGGCAACGAAGATCCCGATATCTTCGAGTATGCCTTCCACTCCGCAAAATTCCCTCCTAACGGAGCCAACCGCGGCTACTACTCAAACCCAAAAGTAGACGCGCTCATCGATCAGGCCCGCCGCGAAGTCAATCAGAACAAGCGCAAGTCACTCTACGCCGAACTCCAACTGATTCTCGCCGAGCAACTCCCTTACATCGATCTCTGGTATCTCGACAACGTTCTCGTCCACAACAAACGCGTGCGCAATCTGCAACTAAATCCCGCCGGCAACTACGACTTCCTCCGCACCGCAGAACTCGCGCCATAGCGTGTTACCATCGAAATTCGGCTTAATCCATGCGCATTCTCTTCATTGGCGACATCTTCGGACGCCCCGGACGCACCATCGTCAAAGACCGTCTGCCCGGCATCGTCCGCGATCAACTCATCGATCTCGTCATCGCCAACGGCGAAAATTCCGCCGCCGGCTTCGGCATCACCCCTGCTCTCGCCGAAGAACTCTTTGAGCTGAATATCGACGTCATCACCACCGGAAATCACGTTTGGGACAAACGAGAAATCCTCGACTATTTTCAAATGGTCGAAGGCAACGGCAACAGTCCGCAGCGCCGCATCTTGCGTCCCGCAAATTATCCGGCGGATATGCCCGGGTCGGGGATATATCAGGGCAAGAAAGGAAACGTTCCCTACGCTGTGATCAACCTGCAGGGCCGCGTCTTCATGGCCTCGAACGATGATCCCTTTCGCACCGCCGACCAGCTTCTGCAGAAAATCGACGCCAAAATAATCTTCGTCGATTTTCACGCCGAAGCCACCTCAGAAAAAATTTCCATGGGCTGGTATCTCGATGGCCGCGTCACCGCCGTGGTCGGCACGCACACTCACGTCCCCACCGCCGATGAACGCGTTCTCCCCAAGGGGACCGCTTATGTCACCGATGTCGGCATGACCGGTCCCTACGACAGCGTGATCGGCGTAAAAAAAGAACTGGTCGTCAACAAGTTCCTCAACGGTATGCCTGTGCGCTTCGAGCCCGCCACCGGCGACGTCCGCTTGTGCGCCGTAATCGTCGATTGCGACGAAACCACCGGCAAAGCCCGCGAGATCGAGCGCCTCATGCTGAGCTGATCGCACTTTCCCGCAAGAAACGAATATCCTTCCGTTCTATCGACGCCATCCTGCAAGAATTGTGGAACAAGAACCAAAATGTGTACCAAGAACCAAATGTGGGAACAGCCGCCCTCGGCTGTTCTTCGGAGCAAAGCTCCGACCCAGGGTTCAATCCAAGGTACCCGGCACTTCTGGCTCTCTCAGGAAAGCAGCACGGCAGGTTAGAATCATCCGGATGCGTTGCTTCAAGTCCATCGCTGCGATCAGCCTCCTGGCGCTGGCCTCTATTCCTTCGTTCGCCGCCGGCGACGCGTCCGTGGAGACTCCCATCATCTCCTGCGGCAACGGCGTGCCCGGTGGCATCAGTTGCACTCCGTCCAAGAAAGATGAGAAAGAAGCGCGCACTGCCTACTCTCGCGGTCTGAAATTCGAGGAACACAAGCACCCTGACCAGGCGTTCATCGAGTTCGATGAAGCATCCCGCTTGGTCTCCGATGACACGAAATTTTTTGCGGCGCGCGAAGTGGCGAAGTCGCAGTTGGTATTTCAGCACACCGAGCGCGGCGACTCTCTGCTTGCCGATGGCCAGCGCGATCCCGCAGTGGCGGAATACCGCTCCGCTCTCAAACTCGATCCCGACAACGATTACCTGCAAAATCGCTTGGCGCAAGCGCTCCGTACGGATGACCCCGCAAAGCCCATCCCTTCGCCGCTGCTCGCCGAATCCTCTGAAATCCATTTGCGGCCCAGGCCGGAAGTTGCGACCTTTCACTATCGAGGCGATGTTCGCGGCCTGTTCACCGAATTGGCTTCCGCCTACGGCGTTACTGCGGAGTTTGACGATTCCGTCCAGCCCATGACGGTGCGCTTCTACGTCGACGATGTTGACTTTTTCACCGCCCTCAACTTGGCCTGCCGGGTCAGCAAGACCATGTGGTCGCCGCTCGACACTCACCAACTCTTAATCGCAAAAAGCACTCCGGAAAATCACAAGCAATTTGATCGCATGTCGCTGGCCACTTTTGCTGTGCCCGGAGGCAGCAGTCCTCAAGAGGCGACCGAACTCGTCAGCTCTCTGCGCAACATCTGCGAGTTTCAAAAAATAAGTCCCGGCCAAAATGGAGTCCTCGAAGTTCGCGCTCCCCAGGCGATGCTGAAGGCGTGCACCACTCTCATGCAGCAGTTGAGCAGCGAACCTCCCCAGGTCTCGGTCAACATCGAGATCTACCAGATCAGCCACAACCTCACCCGCAACATCGGCCTGCACATTCCCGACACTTTCAATCTCTACAACATTCCGGTAGCCGCGCTCGCCGCCCTCGGCGGACAAAGCATACAGTCGCTCATCAACCAATTGATTTCTTCCGGCGGAATCAATCAGGCAGGTACTTCCGGACTTTCCGGCCTGCTGGCGCAATTGCAAGGCCAGCAAAATTCCATTTTCAGCCAGCCTCTGGCTACCTTCGGCGGCGGCCTCACATTTTCCGGACTGAGCCTCGATCAACTGAGCGCCGCTCTTTCCCTTAACGAATCCTGGTCCCGCGCCGTCAGCCGCGCCACGTTACGCACCGGCCAGGGCAAAGAGGCTACCTTCCACATAGGTGAGCGCTATCCTATCCTGAATGCCTCGTACGCCCCCGTTTTCAACTCTCCGCAGATCTCCCAGGTGTTGGGTAATCAGAGCTATGTTGCGCCCTTTCCTTCCGTAAGCTACGAGGATTTGGGGCTGAATATCAAAACTACCGCAGTCATCCACGGAGCCTCAGACGTGAGTCTGAAGCTCGACCTGCAAATGCGCTCCCTGACCGGTCAGAGCACGAACGGCGTTCCCGTCATCTCCAATCAGGAATATGAAGGCAGCATCCGGCTTCAGGATGGCGAGCCCGCCGTGGTCGCTGGACAAATCTCAAGCAGCGATATTCGCTCGATGGCTGGCATCCCCGGCCTTGGCGTAATTCCCGGCCTCAATCAAGCCATGGTAAGTAATTCCCTCACCACTGAGAACGATGAACTGCTCGTCGTCATCACTCCTCACATCGTCGCCAACCGCAACCTCAAGACCGACGCCATCTGGGTAACACAGAACTAGTGACGTCCGGTATCGGCGCCCGTAATGCACCCGCATAAGAAAAGCAACGGACGCGCTGCTACCCGTGGAAGACCGGCGCTTGAGCGGCCTGCCCTGAGCTCGAATAGGCCGCGTTAAGCCCTCGAATCAACGAGCGCTCTAGCACCCGTGGTCGCACTTCCCAAACACAATCTCGGGAAGCCCGCAAGCCGCTCTCTCAGCTCCCTTGCTTCGCCGCAAAATCCACCAACCGCTTCAACGCTTCCGCCGGAACCTGGCTTATATTTCCAACACTTCGGCCATTGATAAACAAGGTCGGCGTACCATTCACATTCACGGATTTTCCCAACGCAATCGAAGCATCCACACGAGACTTAGTCGCCGGCAGGCTCGCGCAAGCGGCAATATCCGCACCCTTCACACCCGCTCCATCCGCCAGTGCGGTCAACTTTTGATCGGCGTTTTCTGCCGTAATATCGGACTGAGTTTCATAGGTCTTCGCAATAAATTTCCAGAACGCGTCGTTGGAAGCCTTCCCCACACAATCGGCGTAGGCCGCACCCTTCGCCGCCCAGTTGTGCATCTCCAGCGGAAAATTCTGAAATACAAAACGCGCATTCGGCTCCGCCGCAATCAGGCCCTCGATCGCAGGCTGTGCCGCTTTGCACGCCGGACATTGCAGATCGCCAAACTCTACGATCGTGACCGGCGCGTCTTTCGGTCCACGCGTGGGTCCGGTGATCTCCTTTTCCAGTATCTTGTTCACCCGCTCAAACGGTTTCGCGCCAAACGGAATAATCTCCCCTACCACCGCATGTTCGCCATCCGCCGTTACGTAAAACCGGCTGGCTTGCTGTCCCTGCGGGCTGGCCAGAACCACGTCAACCTGCGCCAATCCCGGCACCGGTGCGGGTTTGATGCTCGCCACTTTCCAGGTCACGCCCGGTTCATACCCAAAAGTCTGCTGCATGAATGAATCCACCGTCGCTTCCGACGGGAGACTCAGTGCGGGACTATTCACCGAGCTCCCCGCGGCGGATTTATCCGCGGCTTTCCCCTTCGTGGAAGATTGCGCTGCCCCCACGCTGCATGTCAGGAGCAGAATTAGCATTGTCTTAATAGAACGACGCATGATTTCCTTTCAATTCGAATTAAGAATCTTCTGGATTGGCTCAGAGAATACAGCACTGCGAAACTGAAGCATTTCAAACTTCGCTCTTCGCCGCAATCGGCAACCGCCGCCCGTACCCAAAAGCTTTCGGAGTAATCTTGATCCCCGGCGCCGCCTGCTGTCGCTTATATTCCGCGCGATCCACCATTCGCAGGACACGCAGCACCACTTCGATATCGAAGCCACGATCCGCCGCGATGCGCTCGGCCGTGTGCGCATCTTCCACGTAATCCTCCAGCACCGCGTCAAGAATTTCGTAAGGCGGCAGCGAGTCGCTGTCTTTCTGATCCGGCCGCAACTCCGCCGATGGGGGCTTCTCCAGCGTATCCTGCGGAATCACCCGGCGCTGCGAATTCACGTAGCGGCTCAGCCGGTAAACCAGCGTCTTCGGCACATCCGAAATCACCGCCAGTCCCCCCACCATGTCTCCGTAAAGTGTACAGTAGCCCACACCCAGTTCACTTTTGTTACCCGTCGACAGCACGATGGCGCCGAATTTATTGGAGAGTGCCATCAGCAGCGCGCCCCGCGCCCGCGACTGGATATTTTCCTCGGTCACATCTTCCTTCTGATTCGCGAACACATCCTTCAAAGTTTCCCGGTACGCCTCCACCGCGCCGTTAATCGAGAGCAGTTCGAACCGGATCCCCAGATTCTTAGCCAATGCACGCGCATCATCAATAGACCCCGCCGAAGAGTACGGCCCCGGCATCCCCACGCCAATCACATTCTGCGGCCCCACCGCATCCGCCGCAATCACCGCCGTGAGCGCTGAATCGATACCGCCACTCAGTCCAACGATAGCTTTTTGAAATCCGCACTTACGAATATAATCGCGCGTCCCCAGCACTAGCGCCGAATACACGCTCGCCTCTTCGCCTTCGATCTGCTCATGCATATCCCCATTCAGAGTTTTCGAATCGAAGTAAATCAAATCTTCTTCGAACGATCGCCCTTGCGCGATAATCTTCCCTTCCGCATTCAGCACCAGACTCGAACCGTCAAAAAGCAAGCTGTCATTGCCGCCGACCTGGTTCACCATCGCCACCGGAACTTTATGCTGCCGCGCAATCGAGGCCAGCATGTCGCGCCTCAGCTCGCGCTTCCCAATCCAGAATGGCGACGCGGAAATATTCAGCACAAAATTGCCGCCCGCGCGGACCAGTGCCTCGATTGGATCCACTACATAAAGCCGCTTCGGCCAGAACAGCTTGTCGTTCCATGCATCCTCGCAAACCGTGAGCGCCATGCGATTCCCGCAGAAAGAAAAAAGCTCCTGCGATTTTGCAGGAGCAAAGTTGCGCATCTCATCAAAAACGTCGTAAGTGGGCAACAACATCTTCGATTGCAGGAAAGCGATCTTCCCATCCTCCAACAGCGCGGCAGAATTCATCACCGACTTGCCCGTATCGGAGTTGGCCGGAGTGACCAGACCACAAATTACCGCGATCCCGCGCGTTGCTTCCGCAATTCGCTCCGCACTCTCGCGATTGCGGGCAACAAACGAAGGTCGCTCCACCAAGTCCCGCGGCGGATACCCACACACGGACAGCTCCGGAAACAAGATCAGCCCCGCGCCCGCCGCCTGCGCGCGCCGCGAAAACTCAATCATCTTTGCCGCGTTGCCGGAGAAATCTCCAACCGTCGGATTTATTTGCCCAAGCGCAATCTTCACATCTTTAGTGTAAAGCCGAGGTCAGCACAGGGGAAAGCAGGAATGGAGTTCGGGTTTCGATTTACCCGCTCAACGCTTGGGCTGGCGCGCTTACGACTTGGCCGACGATGTTAGAAGATCGGAACTCGCCCCGGCGCCCGCCGCCGGGGCGCTCGCCAACGGTGCACGGTCCGCCTCAGCAACCTCGCGCTTCAAGCAAAGATCCATCGCTGCCGATATGCTCTTAACTTCCTGCTGCTTCATCGCCAGCCATCGGTCAAACTTGGATTTCTCCCGCGCCGCCTCATCCAGATTACGCTTCACCCGCGCCGCATACTGCGCCTTCACGCGCTCCAACTCTTCCTCAATCCGGATATTTTCTTCCGCCTTCCGCGCCCACTCCGCTTCGATCAGTTTCGTCTGTTCGGCCTCATAGCGGTCCAGGGCCTCCTGGCGCGTCTTCGCATCCTGCTGCACCTGCCCCAGCGAGATGTCTGCGGCTTCAAGTGCCACCATCACCGCCGCCCGCTTCGTCTCATTCGCCAGCCCCGCCATATGTTCGCTGTTGAGCATCTCGACTACTTTGTGAATGCTGTACCCCTTCTTGGAATGCGCAATCCCAGCCGCCCGGTAGATGTCTTCCATGGTCAACAGGTCGACTTGAAAACCAGCGACACACTCTGCTTTGCGATCCTCAGCTTCCTTCTTTGCGTATGAATCTGCCTGCTGCATGGAATTCTCCCTTCCCTTCTTGCCCTGGCCGTATTCACTGCTTTCTTCACTTTTTGCGCCCAGGCTCTCCCGCTTGTTTTGCCAGGGCGCCAGTTCGAGCCATTTGCGTGCCATAGATTTTTTCTCCCTCGAAGCTTCCCTCGCTCTTGCCGGATGTATTGTCCGAAATCTGCTTCTCCGGTGCGCCCCAAAATCGTCCGCAGCTTGAATACGATCGCCGCGATGGCCCGGAATCGCCTTCCCATTTTCGTCATCCATTTCGCGCTCAGTTCCCTTCATGGGTGCAACCGGAGCATCAGTCGCCGTAGCCTTGGCTGCCTCACCTTCTGCCGCAGCCTTCATTGCCGGAACCTTACTGGCTGCCTCTTCCTCCAAGCTAGGGTTTCGCATTACAACTTGTTCTTCAGTTGACTCACTGCCGCTTTCCCGCTGCAGACCGACTACATAATCCCAGTCCTCGCTCCGGCAGTACCTGACAACCCCAGAGAACTCCTCGAAGCGACCGCGCACTCTCAGCTTTGCTCCCACTTCGACGGACTTTTTCATCCGTATACATGCACCACTCAGCGACTTGTCTTCCATGCGCGCGGGCACACTCAGCAACTTTCCCGCTGCACCTTCCCACGACACTTCCACCAGCATCATCACGGCAATTCGACTTTCGGGCGCGGTGGTGCTCATGCAGAATCTATCGGCAATAAATAAAATGAGTTCATAACCGGAGGGATTCCGGTTTTGATTCGCGGCTTAAAACGTTCCCATTTCTGCATTTCAGCCGGAAAGACTTCTAATCATCATCTCCCGCCGGAAGCACTCTATGCTTCGGCGGAGGCATGGGCGCATCGCCTTTTTGATCCCGCCATAGCACTTTGTTCAGCCGCGCAGCTCCTGCCGCATCCGGCCGCGAAAAATCCATCTTTGTCGATTCCTTTCCACCCGGCGCATCCCGCTTGTTCGTCTCGTAGATCAGTTCGTTTTTCAGATTGCGGTAGTCCGCCTGAAACGCAGCCTGCTTCCCCACACCTGAAAATATAGGCCCCATCACCGGCGCATAAGCATCGTTCTGGTTCATCGCGGGTAGCCCCAACAGCATCTCCATGGTGTGAATCAGATTCACGGTCGTGTAAAACCGGTGATCGAGATAAGGCGCGCTCGCCGTTCCCGGCGAGTATTTGCTGACCACAAACGCGATTGACCGGTGCGCATCCACATGGTCCGCTCCATTCTGCGCATCGTCTTCCAGAATAAAAATCGCAGTATCATCCCAGTACGGGCTGTGTGAGACCGCATCCACCAAGCGTCCCACTGCCAAGTCGTTATCCGCCACCGAGGCCTGCGGACGCGGCTTCTCCGGACGCGTGCCTCCCGTATGATCGTCCGGAAAATAGAGCAACACAAACGCCGGCAATTCAAATTCCGCCCCTTCGTTTTCCTCCCGCGCTCGCTTATAAGCGGCAAATTCGTTCAAAAACTCATCCGCGCGAAGCTGGTCGGGATAATCCGTATTAAAGTCGGGATAAAGCGGATCAAAATGATCTCGCAGCACCGCCTTGGTCGCCTTCACTCCTCTGAAAAGCGGCACCGGCCATGGCCACGGACTTGACCCGCCACGCGGATTACCCACATTCGGCTCCAGATCATCGCCTTTCTCCACATCCGTTCGCGGGCACGCCGCTTCCTCCTGCGAAGGTGTTCCCTGCTTCGGCGATGAAGCCTTGGGAAGTTTATTGCACCACTCCGCATTCACATACTCGCCATAATCGCGATAACTCACTCCATGTCGCGCCAGATTATCCCAAAGAAATCCCGTTGAAGGATCGTCGATATCCGCCTCCTTGTGCTCCAGCGGATACTCTCCCGCAACCGTTCCCTGAAAATCGTACGTCCGCTCTTTCCCGCGGTAGGCGATCTGCCATGTCTTCTCGTTGTAATCGCTGGTAATCGCCGCCGTCGACCACAGATGCCCGTCGCCGGAGACTTCCCCGCTATCGTAAAAGTTATCCAGCACGCCAAACTGCAACGCCAGCTTGTGCTCGTTGGGCGTAATGTCGGCTCCGTACATGGTCAAAGTTGAGTCGCCATTGCCCGCTTTCAGATCACCCAGGATCTGATCGTAAGTGCGATTCTCCTTGATCACATAAATCACATGTTTGATCGGATTCTTCCCTGCCGCAAACTGAATCGTTCCTGGATCACTGCGCAGCAGGTTATCGTTCTCGACCGTGCGCGTAAATTCGTCGAGCTTGCCGAGAATGGAAGGAATATTCACCCGCGCAATCGATCCCCGCAGAAGCGTTGCAATGTAGGCATGGCTGTGATGTTTCACCTCCCACTCGGTCTTTCCCTCACGATTATTCGGTCCCGTCCCTTCGCCTTTAGCCGTGGCGATTAGCAAATCATCTCCATGCATGGCGAGCGCACTCGGATACCAGTCCGTAGGAATGAATCCTAGAGGACTCAACGTCGCTGCCTCGTCGCCCACCAGCCTTGGCTCGGTTGAAGTATCAAATACCGCCACGGCATTCGCAGAAGCGTCTGCGACAAATAATCGCTTTCCGTCCGCGGACTCCGCCAGCGCGCCCGGATAAGTTCCGGCAAATTCCTGGCCTTTGATTTTCGTGCTCAGCAGTGCAGCCATCCGCCCGGTCTCAGTAGAAACCACCGCAACCGCATCTGCATTGGACAATGCCACGTAAAGCCGCTTCTCATCCGGACTGAGCAACATCGCCGTCGGATGCGAGCCCGGCGCAATCGGATCATCCGGCTCCTTTAACTTGATCCACTGCGTAACCTTTCCATCGGTCAAATCCAATTCCGCGACTTGCGACCCATTCCACAAGCTGCACCACGCGCGCCGTCCATCGCGTGCTGCCACAACCGTATAAGGAAAAGACGCCGGCACTAAACGATTGGTACTCAAATCGAAACTCTGCAGTACCTTGCCGCTCGCCGCGTCGAGTAGAACTGCATTGTCGGAAAGGTTATTCGCCACAAGAAGTTGATCTTTATGGCCCCCCTGATGCCCTCCGCCAGCCAGCGCCAGCCCCGCCGGATAAGGAATCGCAGTCCCTGCCGCCGTCTTCCGCAATTCAATCGAAACCTTCTTCTCAGCCGCCAGCGCCTGCGGACCAATCGGAATAAACCGTTCCGGCTCAACCTTGCCGCCATGGAATTTGTAAACCGCAATTCCATTCCCCGTGTCACCCTCCCTCTCCCCGCTTGGATCGGTAATCGACCCGACCGAAGCGTAAAGATGTTTTCCATCGGAGCCAAACACGAGGCCAAGGAAATAACTCTGATGCGCGTTCTCGCCGAATCGCTTGTCCGGATAATCTGCCAGTTGATTCGTCTTCAAATCCAGCACCGCAATCGATTGCGTTCCCAGCGTCTCTTGAGTTCCATACCCGTCGTTCAACAGAACGGCGTAGCGCCCGTTCGGGCTGATCGTGATCGTCGCGGGAAAACTATTCGTGCTTCCAATGCGCCCCGGCACTGGAACAGTCAACCGCTTGCTGGTAGGAAGCGGGATCGATGATTGCCCCGGCCGAGCTTCCTGTGCCGAAAGCGCAAGAGAAGAAAATAGGACGGCAAAAAAAACCAGGCGCGAGAATCGAATCACACAGGCCTCCGGTTAACTTGATTGCAAGCGGAAGACGAAGCAGAGATGAGCCTAATCGAAGCGCGAATCTACGGTCAAAGCAGGATGGGAAGTAACAGCATACGACGGACAGGTTGTGGCGTAGCCGTAAATAGAAATTCGGGTGAGACTCGTGTTTCCTAAACCCCGGAAGCTCTCGACGATCCTTCAACCCCAGCAGCAGACTCCGGATGCTCTTCCGCGCCAACATTGTGCCGCACATCCGCCCCCTGCACCCAGAAGATCACATCTTCTGCAATGTTGGTGGCGTGGTCGGCCACGCGCTCCAGATTACGCGCAATCAGCAGCGCATCGAGTGCCTGCCGCACTACCTCCGGACGCTGGTTCATCGTCTTCACCAGTTGGATGAACGCATCATCCTTCATCCGATCCACCACGTTATCCATTTCAAGTACTGCCTGAGCGAGTTCAACTTTTCCTTCAATAAATGACTCTAACGCCCTGCGAACCATGGCACTGACTGCCGCGCCCATACGCGCGATATCCACCGGCAAGTCAACGCTCGGCAAGTCCATCATGTCCATCACGCGTTCCGCAATGTTCACCGCCTGGTCGCCCACGCGTTCCAGATCGGAATTAATCTTCGTTACCGCCAGAATGAACCGCAGATCCACGGCCATCGGTTGCTGCATGGCCAGCAAATCGAACGCTGCCTCGTCAATCTCCCGTTCCGAAGTATTGATCAGGCTCTCGCCTTCGAGAACCATCTGGCACCGCGTGAGATCGCGATCGATATAAGCCTGACGGGCGCGATCCACAGCCTGCTCCGCCAATCCACCCATGCGGAGCAGCTTCTGCCGCAAATCGTCCAACCCTTGCTGAAAGCGCGTGCGCATTCTCTCAACCTTCCTTATGCGAAACTGCCCTAACCAAATCTTCCCGTGATGTAGTCTTCCGTCCGCTTGTGCGTCGGTTTGGTAAAGATCTTCTCCGTCTTATCGAACTCGATCATCTTACCCAGCAAAAAGAATCCCGTAAACTCGGCGACCCGCGCCGCCTGCTGCATGTTATGCGTCACAATCACGATGGTATACCGCTCTTTCAACTGAAAGATCAACTCTTCAATCTTACCTGTCGAAATCGGATCCAGGGCCGAGCAAGGTTCATCCATCAGAAGCACCTCAGGCTCGACAGCCAGCGCCCGCGCAATGCAAAGCCGCTGCTGCTGCCCACCCGAAAGGCTGGCGCCCGACTTCTTGTGCACGTGGTCTTTTACTTCCTCCCACAACGCTGCAGCCTCCAGCGAACTCTCTACGATCTGATCCAGCTTCCGGCGGTCGCCGAAACCGTTTAGCTTCAATCCCGAAGCCACGTTATCGTAAATCGACATCGTCGGAAACGGATTCGCCTTTTGAAAAACCATCCCCACCCGGCGCCGTAACTGCGTGGCCGAGGTTCCGTTGTAGGCGTCAATCTCTCCAATGCGCACGCTCCCGGCCACCCGCGCCTCCGGAATCGTCTCATGCATGCGGTTCAAGCAACGGATGAACGTCGACTTCCCGCAGCCCGAAGGACCAATCAGCGCTGTGGCGTGGTTGGCCGCCATCGTCAACTGAATGTCATAGAGAGCTTGCGTCTTCCCGTACCACGCATTCAGATTTTCGACTTTGATTTCCACGCCCATAGACTATGCGGCTCCAAACGTACCACGTCGCACGGCGACCCGGACTGCAGCGACCGCCGTAACAATAAGGACAATCAGCACCAGCGCTCCCGCCCACGCCTGCCGGTGCCATTCATCGTAAGGAGATATGGCATAATTAAATATCTGCAGCGGCAGCGCGGCGGTCGGCTGGTTCACCCGCAGATTCCAGAATTGATTTCCAAACGCTGTAAATAAGAGCGGCGCGGTCTCGCCCGCAACTCGCGCAAACGCCAGCATAATTCCCGTAATCACCCCGGAAGTCGCCGTGCGCAATGTAATCGACAGCGTCGTCCTCCAGCGCGGAATCCCCAGCCCATAAGCTGCCTCGCGCAACGCCCGCGGTACCAGCAGCAGCATCTCCTCGGTAGTGCGCGTGATCGTAGGAATCATCATGATCGCCAGCGCCACTCCTCCGGCCAATGCCGAGAAATGCCTCTGGTACAGCACCACGATCGAATAAGCCACAATTCCCACCACGATCGACGGCACTCCGTTCAACACATCAGCCGTGAACCGAATCGCATCGCCAAACCGGTTGCGCCCGTACTCCGCCAAATAAATTCCCGCACCCACTCCAAGCGGCACTCCGATCACACTCGCCAGCGCCAGGATGAAAATCGATCCCACAATTGCGTTCGCCATGCCTCCGCCCGTCTCACCCACCGGCTTCGGCGTCTGCGTCAAAAATGCCCAGTTGATCGATCCCACTCCGCGATAAACCAGGTAGGCAAATATCGCGAACAACGGCACCAGCACCAGCACGACCGTCAATACCGCAACCCCGGTCATCGCATGATCGGTGAACCGCCGCCGCAAAGAAATCTGGGGAACAACGTTCTCCGCGGATTTTCTGATCTCAGGCACCGGCCCTCGCAGGCTGCCCGCGCGTTACCGACCACACCAGCAATCGCGCCAGCGCGTTGACCACAATCGTTACCAGAAACAGCGCCAACCCAATCTCAATCAGCGCCGCCAGATTCAAATCTCCTGTGGCTTCGCTGAACTCGTTGGCCAGCACGCTCGCCATCGTATATCCCGGTGCAAATAAGGACTTCGCGATCTCCGGCCGGTTTCCGATCACCATCGTCACCGCCATTGTCTCGCCCAAAGCCCGCCCCAGCCCCAGGATAATGCCGCCCATAATTCCCGCCCGCGCATTGCGCAACACTCCCAGCCGGATCATCTCCCACCTGGTCGCGCCCAGCGCGAGCGCCGCCTCCCGCTGATGCTGCGGCACCACCATCAGGACTTCCCGCGTGATCGACGAAATAATCGGGACGATCATGATCGCCAGAATAATTCCCGCGGCCAGCATGCTGATCCCGTACGGTGGACCATCAAAAAATCCCGTCCAGCCCAACGTCCGCGCCAGGAAAGGTTCCACATAATTGCTTAGGATCGGCACCAGCACAAAGATCGCCCAAAGCCCATAAACCACGCTCGGAATCGCCGCCAGCAGCTCGACAAAAAACGATAGCGGCCCGCGCAACGCCTTTGGGCACATTTCCGTGGTGAATACCGCGACACCGATCGACAACGGCACGGCAATAATCAGAGCTAACAGAGAGGAGACTAGGGTTCCATAAATGAACGGCAGCGCCCCAAATTGTTCGTTGACCGGATCCCAGTCACGCCCGGCAAAAAACTTGAACCCAAAAGCGTGCCACGAAGGTCCGGAACGCAGCACAAGTTCATAGACGATGAGCACCAGCGTCCCCAGCACCGCCAAACCGCACAGCAGCATGGCAATCTTGAAGATTTGGTCGCCGATTTCGCCTTTTTTCAGAAACAAATGGGCAGGTTGTCTTTTTGCCGATGTCTGATAGCTAACCTTCGTGGATTCTATCGGTTGCGGAGCAGGCATATCGGGCCGAGGTTGCGCGGGTAATGCCATTCCGCTCCAGCCTAGCAGAATCCTGTTAACAGGATGTTAAAATGGTCAAGCTTTTCGGGATTGCCTTTCCGCAGACAAGCCTGTATTTTCGTCTACCATTTCGTTTTGCCTTATGTCGATCGCTCCAAAACGCAGCCGCGAGGTTTTTCATAACCTTGAACGGGATCTCGTCAAGCTCGCTTCAAAACCTCATGCGAAGACGGTGCATCGTTTCCGTACCGGAACGCGCCGGCTCCAAATACTGCTCTCCGAACTTTCGACCAGGCTCGATCGCAGCGACAAAAAGCTTTTGAAACAATTAGGCCGGATTCGCAAGCGAGCCGGCAAGGTGCGCGATCTCGATATGCAAGCCACAGCCTTACGCAGCCTGAAGGTTCCCCGGGAGCCGCGGCGCAAATCTCAGCTGCTAAACGAGTTGTTCGAAATTCGCGGCCAGCAGGAAAAAAAGCTTCGCAGGCAGATGGATAAAGCTACCGTCCGCGAAATTCGCAAGCGCCTCAAACGCGCCGCCAGGCACTTCCGTCCCGAGCCCGGTCGCGACCCGTTGGCCGTCGCCCGCGCAATGCTCGATGCCCTACATCGAACCGGCGCTCCTCTCACCGAAACGGTTCTGCACCAATACCGCATTCTCAGCAAACGCGCTCGCTACGCCGCCGAGTTCGCCGTACCATCTCCCGCGTCCAGCAACTTCATCGTTCAAATAAAACGCATACAGGATGCTCTCGGCGATTGGCACGACTGGCTCACCTTGACCCAGACCGCCTCGGCTCACCTCGGCGACGTCCGCGAGTCGCCCTTAGTCGCCGAACTCCACAACGTCACCGGAGCAAAATACCGCCGCGCCATTGCCGTTCTTTCCCAAATAGGGAACCCATCGGCACCTGTCCCGGATCACGCCGCCAAGCGTCCACTCGCACCTCCCGCGCCTGCTAACGATGACGTAGCCTCCGCAGCCTAACCGCCAGCTCTTTTTGGTTGTGACCAAACTCACATACAACTATGCTTCCTATCACCGCGTCTAACCGCAGCTCATCGCTACTAATTGTTCATAGGAGCAGTCGGTGCAGGACTCAATGACCTTTCGCGCGCTGAACAGCCAGGCGAATTGCGACCTTTGTTCAGTCAATCGCGCGGTACTTCAGTTTGATATCCTTTCCGACCAGGAGCGATCACGACAGCAAGGCGCATGCTGCACCAGATGCGCCTTCAACATCCTCGCGGCCCTTGCCGGCGTCAGACCACAATCCCCGGAATAAAATCTCGCCCCTCCAAACTGCCAACCCGATCGCCAAGCATATCTTCGGCCTTACCCTGTGTACCCCTGTGCCCCCCGTGTTAAA
>JBAWBG010000036.1:0-17853 GCA_049589695.1 Candidatus Sulfotelmatobacter sp.
GTAACAGTTCATTACAGAAAAAAGCGGCCCGGGGGAAACCGGGCCGCGAACAGTACAGCAGGACAACGGGACTAGAAGGTGATCTCGCCCTTGATTTGCAGAGAGCGAGGCGAAGCGTCGGCACCCAGGAATGAACCGAAGATGCTGGTCGGCGTAGCTACAGTGCGAACGATCGATCCGAATTGCGGATTCGCAATGTCGCCAACCGGCTGATCGAAGTTGGGATGGTTGAGAACGTTGAAGGCTTGTGCCCCGAACTGGAATTTTGCACCCTCCCAGTGCGGGATAGGAATCGTCTTCATCAGGGTCAAGTCGGTATCGAAAAACTTGGGACCGTAGACTTGATTACGGCGCTGGTTCCCGAAGGTCGCGATGCCGCCGGGGCCGACCGCGGAGCTGAATTCAGATGGAGTCAAGCAAGGAGTAGTGGCTGCGGAGGGACCGCAGGAGAGTGGGCCCACGGATGAGTTGGCGAACAGGTCTACGGGGAATCCGGTGGCGGATGGACCGTAGTTATAGCTGCCCAGTACGCCCGTGCTAGCCGAATCGATCACGGTAAAGGGCAGGCCGGTGCGTACGAAGAAAGTTCCGGAGACTGTCCAATCGAGCAGGGCGCCCCACAAGCCGTGGAGATTTGGCGTGTTGTAGACGTAGTTGGCATTGAATTGCTGGCGGGCGTCGTAATCGGCATTGCCGTAGTTGTAGGTCCGGAAGTTGTTAGGAGCTTGCGGCGAGAGAATGCTGGTATTGGTATCGAAGTTGTACGGCAGGAAACCGCCATTGGAGATGTCATCGAGCGCGTGGCTCCAAGTATAGCTAGCTTGCACTTGGAGTGCGCTGGATACGTGGCGCGTAAAAACAACGGACATGCCGTTGTAATTCGATACACCCGGATTGGAAGCTTCGCTGACGGTGGAGAAACGGGCATCCGGCGGAGTGGCTGGCAGACCCACGAAAGCGGACACTCCCAACGCGCCTAAGCAGGGAGTCGCGCTGGAGGGATCGTAGGCCACCGGAGTTGCATTGCAATAGGAGTTCAGGAGTGGGTTCACCAGGGCCAGGTAGGTTCCATGGTTTCCCACATAGTTGATGGAAAAAGACATCTTCGATCCCAGAGGTTGTTGCACCTCGAAATTCCACTCCTGGTAGGTCGGGTAGTGGATGTTGTTCGCGGAGTTGGTGATGGTGGGTGGACTAAATAGTGTTCCTCCGGGACCAGCCTCGATCTGGGCGATGTTGAGTCCAGAACTGAAGCCGCTAGTGAATGCGGCGTTCGCTCCAGTCGCGATCGATTGGAGGTTGCCGGCTACGCCGGGCGCCAGTGGGGTGTATGTACTTGCGCCGGTCAAGGGGTTTGTGCCCACACCGGATGCGACAAAAGTGTTCTTCAAGGGCGAGTTCGTGTCGAAGCTGCTGGCAATAGTTCCGGGGAAAACATCAGCGAAGATGCCGACGCCTCCGCGGATGACAGTTCTACCGCTTCCGAAGGGTTGCCAGGCAAAGCCAACGCGCGGTTCCCAACTAATGTTCTGATAATTGGGGAAGGCCTGATGAAGGCCCGTCTGTATGGCCTGATTATAAGGCTGAGTGGGATCGTGCGAGATGCTGTCGAAAGCGTTGCTCAAGCGTGCAAAGCAATTCGTCTGGCAGACCGGATTCGAATTGTGCTCGGCGCGCAGGGCGAGCGTGATCTTCAGGTTCGGCTTGACCGCCCATTCATCCTGAGCGTAAAGTCCGAGCGCATAGAGAGCGATCGGCTCGGTTGGCCTGGTAGCGAAGGACTGCACGTAGCTGGTGGCTGTGCCATTGTAGAAGCTGGATAGATCAGAAAATTGAGCCAGAGGCACAGTAGCCTGGAAGCCTCCGGGAGTGTAATCGGTGATGTCGTTACGCCGGAAGTTTGCACCAAACTTTAAGCTGTGTTTGCCCTTCTGCCAGCCGTAGTCGTCGGAGATCTGATACTGCGTAACGTTTCTACCTTGCGGCCAGCTGGAATATTCCGCGGAGCCGGTCGCCGAACCCGGGCTTTGCAGTTCTCCGCCGAGAAAATCCAGATCATAAGGAACCAGCGCTTGCGAGGCAGCGAGATTTGCCGTGGAGAAAATCGCGCTGTACCAGGAGCCCGACAGAATTAACTGGTTGATGCCGTTTGCGCCGACGGTGTGTGTCTCTTGAAATTGACCTTCGTATTGCGGCTGCTTACTCTGAGCGTTGAGGATGGGGTTCAGCGGATCTGTGAATGTCGCCTGCAATCCATGGTCACTGCGGAAATGGAAGAAGGCGCGATCCTTGTTGCCGATGTTTTGATCCACGCGCGCTGTGATCAACCATTCGTCGGTGAGATTATCGAGAGAAGATTGGAATTGCAACGCGCAGGGCGCGCCTCCCGCCAACGTGATGCCGCCATCGCAGCCGCCAGCCGGCAGAATATTTGCCGCACGACTGTACCCAGAAGCGCCGTTGTAGATGGAGAAGAAGTTTGTGTAGAACGGGACCTCAGCGGCGTTGCCAACCCTGGTTAGATTCGCCAAAGTCGCTGTTTCGAACTGCGGGCTGGGGACGTTCACCGGTCCCACCGTGGGTATCAGCAAACGCAGGCCTTCGGTGTCCACAAAAAAGAAAGTCTTGTCCTTGCGAATCGGCCCACCAATAGACGCTGCCCACTGATTGGCATTGTCAAACGGACGGGGCGCTCCCGCGTTATTATTGAACCAATCATTGGCATTCAGCACGCGGCCGTTCCAGAAATATTCCGCATTGCCGTGGAACCTGTTGCTGCCCGACTTGGTCACATAATTCACATTCATGCCCGCCAGTTCGCCGTACTCTCCCGAGTAGCCGTTGTTGACGATAGTTGCTTCGCGAACATCGTTTGCGCCGAGCAGCAGGTTGGTGGCTCCCGAGTTACTCAGGTTGAGGAAAGGATCGTTCTCGTTCATGCCATCGACCGTGAACAGATTCGAAGTTCCCGAAATGCCGAAGGTGGCGCTGTTGCCGTAACCAGCTTGCGTATTCATGGTTGCACCGGGAGCGGTTTGCGCAAAGTAGGTGAGATCATTGCCCGGGTTTGGCATGTTGGCGATGGCTTCCGGAGTGACACTGGTGGAAACGTTTCCGTTTTCAGTTTGGACGACATTGCCGCCAGCCGTAACTTCGACGACCGTAGTGTTGGCCGAGGCCAACTCGAGTTTTACGTTCACAGTGCTGGCCTGGCCAACACTCACAACTGTTTTTTGTTGAGCGGATTGGAATCCTGAGGCAGTAATTGCCACTGAGTAGTTGCCGGGATTGAGCAGTGCGAAGCGGTAGGCGCCACTTGAAGAGGTGGTTGCGGTTTGCTTGGCGCCGGTATCGGTATTGGTGAGGGTAACCGTGGCGCCAGGAACGGCGGCTCCAGTGGGATCAAGCACCGTACCAGCGATATCCCCGGAGGTGAGGGATTGCGCCACTGAAAAGTTTGGGAAGAGAGTTAGGGCGACGAATAAAAGAAAGAGAAGAGCAAATTCCATCGTGCGAAAAAAGGAAAGGGATTGCGTTTTCATAAATTCGTACCTCCGGCAAGTGTTACAACGAGAGCGGTATACCACGAAGAGACTGACATGACGAACCACGATCGAGCGGAGTGTTGAGTCCACTGCGGATCCGAAATCAGTGTGTAGAAGTGCTGCGGGAGACAGCTCGAAGGACCACGTGTTATGTTTCGGGCCCGACTTACTTGCTAAAACACATCCAATCCGGTGAACCGTATAACCAGAGAGAATCGTCGCGGCGGGAGAAAAAGTCTATCGGTGAGAAACTGTAGGCGGTTCGAGGGAGATACCTAGTTCGAAAAAGCAGCAACAGAACTTATCCGCCGGCTTTCAATTCAGTGAGGACTTGCTTGGCAATTTCCTTCAAAGTTTCAAAAACTCCGGTGCCCTGAAAGGCGACGGCTTCGATTACCGCTTCGTTTTTTTTGCGGAGTTCTTTGCTCAAAACTTCAGTGGATAAAATATTCGGCAGGTCGCGCTTGTTGAGCTGAAGCACGTAAGGAATTTTGTTGAAGTCGTAGCCGTGTTCTTTCAGGTTCGACATCAGGTTGTCGAGAGCTTCTACATTGGCGTCCATCCGTTGTTCCTGGGAATCGGCAACAAAGACGATGCCATCGACGCCGCGGAGAATCAATTTACGGCTGGCGTCGTAGAAGACCTGCCCAGGTACGGTGTAAAGATGGATTCTGGTCTTGAAGCCGCGCACCGATCCGAGATCGAGCGGCAGAAAATCGAAGAACAGGGTGCGCTCGGTTTCAGTGGCGAGCGAGATCATCTTGCCCTTCTGCTGTTCCGCGGTCTTCTGGTAGATCACCTGCAAGTTCGTGGTTTTGCCGCCCAGTCCGGCGCCGTAGTACACGATTTTGCAATTGATCTCGCGGGCTGCGAAGTTGATGAAACTCAAGGCTTTCCTCAAAAGCGCGGACCGCACACCATCCCGCGCGCAAAAAATATCCCTTTGGGGGCTCGGGGCTTTTATATCACACGCGGGGGACCGCACGCAGGTTACTCAGGTGACCCCTCGCCAGAATCGAACTGAGAAACTGCAATGGCGCTGGATTGCTTGATTATTATTGTTGATTAAAAATCGGACGGCGTAATCCGGTCGAAACGGTTCGGAACGTTCCGTCAACAAGTGGCTACTTCCTAACGTGCTGCAACGGCTGGATAGTATCCGTCCTTCGCATATATCTTCAAGTGCGGGCGATCAACCAGCACTTCGATATTGCGGTAGGCGGAGGTCGTGGGGGTCTTCGGCCGGGCCGGAGTATAGCCCAAAGTGTACTGGTTTCGGGCATCACTCATCGCCTGCGCGTAGGTGTCTTCAATCGCACTCAGGGAAAGTTCGCGATAGACTGGGAGACCGCCGGTTGCGGAGACGTACTTAGGCAGAAGGTCGTCGTAACCCTGGCGCGGCAGGTGCAGCCGTTCGACCTTGTCATACACCGGAAGCGCTGCGCTTCCGACAGCAACGGCCTTAACCTGGATCTCCTTGGATAACAATAACTTGAGAACGTCGCGATAGCTCGCCTGGCTGCCATACTCACGGCCGTCGCTGATGACAAAAATGATCTTTCGCCGAGTGCGATCGCGTTTGCTCAGGTCGAGGGCAGCTTCCAGAATGGCGTCATTGAGCACGCGAGATTGCTTCGGAGGGGTGTACACCGGCTGAGTCGGACTGCCGACGGGGATTCCATTAATGATGGGTCCATTTGGCGCAAGCGGGCCGCTCAGTACGGCTGGGCCGTTATTGCTGCCTCGTTCGGTCTTGATCTGGTTGAAGACTGCCGTCAGCTTTTGTGTGGGGGCTGTAAAATCGCTGACCTCGCTTACCGTGCTGCTGAACGTATAAAGGGCTATCTCGTCATAGGGTGCGAACGCGCCTATCAAAGCAGGGAAAGTCTGGTTAACCTTCTGCACCGTTGAATCCGACATCCCCAAGTCCATCACGATCGCCACCGAAAGAGCGAACGGATCCTGGGTGAAATAGCTAAGCTTCTGCACAATCCCATTTTCCTTGACGATGAAGTCGGTGGGCAGAAGACCATCGACTCTGCGGCCGTCACCGTCCCTTACAGTGACTGGAAACTGTACAAAAGTAGGGTTGATTCTGAGTGTATAGAGCTGCTGCTGGGCGTTCGAGGTCTTTACCGGTGTGCCTGGCGGGAGGGTCTGGACCGGAGGCATGGGCGGAGCCGTAGAGTTTTCGTTCTGCTGGGCAGCTCCGGTGTTGGGCGGAGGGGTGTTGGGCTGATTCGTCCAGGGATTTCGGTCTGCATTCGGCTGTTTCTTTTCCGGCTTCGGCGGCGGCGGAGGCTCTGCCGGTGTGGCCGAAGGCTGGACCGTAGGCGCATCCGGAATATCGGAACTCTGGGTCGACTGGCTTTGCGACGCCTGGGGTTGCTGCGTCTGGGGTTGCTGAGCTTGGGTTTCAGAGGTCTGCGCCGAGACTCCCAAAGAACCCAGGCTGAAGCAGATGGCAAGACACGCGACAACCAAAAGACTGGTCACCAAAATGGATGGCACGGTAACGCTTCCGATACGAGCCGACGTTTTGCCGCTCACACTCACCTTCCCAGTCTCCCAAAAGTTGTCGTGCTGAAAATAAAGTCATCCCGATTGATCTTGGGATGCCTGGAGCCGCCCACTTGGTGCATCTAACGTTCAGGACTAGACTAACAAAAAGCCCCAAGAGAGATTATTCCATGTCCCGATTATCCGCTTACCAAGGATTTTTGCCTAGTTTGGCCTTCGGTATTCTATTTTTCCTGACTATCTCGGGTGCAGTTGTGGCTCAGAGTTCGAATTCGACACCTTCGAATTCCAGTGACGCCCAACAGTCTCCCGAGAAATCCGATGAGACCTTGAAAGTTAATGTCAACGTGGTGGGGGTGTTTTTCAACGTTAAGGACAAACACGGCATGCTGATTCCCAATCAGACGAAAGACGATTTCCAGGTTCTTGAAGACGGCAAACCGCAAACCATCAAGTATTTTGCGGCTGAATCAAACTTGCCCCTCACCCTTGGCATCCTCATCGATTCCTCCGGCAGCCAGGTAAGAGTCCTCGACATGGAGAAAGAAGTGGGCGGCGCATTCCTTCGCCAGATCCTCACCGACAAGGACGAAGCTTTCGTAATCGACTTCAACGTGGAGTCCGAACTGGTGCAGGATTACACTCGCGACGTTCACCGTTTACAAGCCGCATTGAACAAAGTAAAGATCCAAAGCGGGGTAGTCAGTGGCGGCAGCGGAATACCCGGCCTGGGACAAGGCCCGGTTCCAGTCCATAATGCTCCCGGTACAGTGCTCTACGACGCAGTTTATCTTTCCGCACATGACATGCTGGCCAAAGAAGTTGGACGGAAGGCGATGATCCTGCTTACCGACGGTGAGGATGAAGGCAGCAAGCTGAAAATCAGGGATGCTATTGAAGCCGCCCAGAAAGCCGATGCCATCGTTTATGTATTGCTCTGCGCGGATCGCGGGTTTTACGGGGGCTTTGGGATGGGATACTCGGGTTCGAGCGAAATGGAAAAACTCACCGAAGCCACCGGCGGTCGCATGATCAACGTGGGAAACAAATTCGACAAACTGAAAGAAGCCTTCGACCAGATTGCCGCCGAACTTCGCAGCCAGTACAACCTGGGATACACGTCGACCAACCCCAAACTCGATGGCACCTACCGCAAACTGGAAATCAAGAACAAGCAGGGTTACAAGATTCAAACCCGCGCTGGATACTATGCAACCGCACGCGAGCCGTTGCCGCAATAAGAATTATTGTGGAGGGCGGCGGCGCTCCCTACGCACCGCCGATCTTTGGTTTCATATCCTCTTTCGCTTTCCTCGTAAAACATTTAGCCTGTTCACGCTGGATGAACCGGAGGTTCGCCATGCCTTCAAAAAGCATCTCGCCTTTTTCCCGCCGTTCTTTTCTACAGCTTTCAGCTGCCGCCGCGGCGCTTCAAATGATGACCGAGCCGATGCTGGCGGCCGCCGCCCGGCCCAGAGCATTCTCGAAAGACGCGGTGATGATCGACTCCAATGAGAATCCGCTAGGGCCCGGCCAGTCGGCGCGCGAGGCGATTTCCGGCATCATCCCTCTGGGTGGACGCTATCTCGACAATCTCACCGACGATCTCATCCACCTGTTTGCCCAGCAGCAGGAGCTCAACCCCGATTGGGTTCACGTTTTTCCCGGATCCACTCCAGCGCTCCACTTTGGAGTGATTACTTTTACTTCGCCGCAACGAACCTATGTGACGGCAGACCCCGGCTATGAAGCTGGCATGTTCGCGGCAGCGGCAGCCGAAGCCCGCGCGGTGAAAGTTCCGCTCACCAGAACCTACGCGCACGACGTAAAGGGCATGATTGCCGCAGCTCCAGACGCTGGATTGTTTTACATCTGTAATCCCAACAATCCGACCGGCACTCTCACGCCGCAATCCGATATCGAATACCTTGTCGAAAACAAACCCAGGGGATCGGTGGTGATGGTCGACGAGGCCTATATCCACTTTTGCGATGCGCCTTCGACGCTGGATTTCGTCAAGGCGGGAAAAGATGTGATCGTGCTTCGGACGTTTTCTAAAACGTATGGCATGGCGGGATTACGCTGCGGACTCGCTGTCGCGCGTCCCGACTTGCTGGAAAAATTGATGGCCCGCGCGGGCTGGAACTTTATGCCTGTCACCGCTGTCGCCGCCGCTTCGGCCAGCTTGAAAGATCCGAACCTGGTTCCGGAAAGAAAGCGCATTAACACCAGCGTGCGCCAGGCAACTTTTCAGTGGCTCGACAGCAATGGCTACACCTACATCCCTTCGGAATCGAACTGTTTCTTGCTGGATACGAAACGTCCGGGAAAAGAAGTAATTGACGCCATGGCGAAGCAGAAGGTTTACATTGGCCGCATCTGGCCGATCATGCCCACCTGGGTCCGCATCACCGTGGGCACGCACGATGAAATGGCACAGTTCCAGACTGCGCTGCAAAAAGCAATGCGTGGAACAACGGCATTCTTCCCGCAGCCGGAAAATCCCTCCGGCGAAGCTCGGCGAATGCGAACTTTGCCGTCTTGATTGCCGTGCGTCTGACGTTTTTCTAGTCTAGCGGCGCCGGGTGGCGCTTAGGCCAAACTCCGATTACTTTCGCCTTAAATGTAACGATTCAGCGTTGAAATGCACTACTCGGTAGACGGTGTCGTGCGTGTGATTGATCGCAGGCGAGCACGCCAGCACGATCGGTGAGGTGGACATGTTTGCCCGTAAGGTTTCTGCTCTCCTAAAGCCGAACTCAGTTTCGGACTTCGCAAAACTCATGGAGTCCGAGGTGCTTCCTTGGCTGCGAAAGCAAAAAGGATTTCTAGATTTAATTATTCTGGTCGTCCCAGATGGCAACGAAGTCGCAACCATCAGCTTCTGGGATCAGCCTGCGAATGCTGAGGCCTACAACACAAGCGGCTATCCAGAAGTGCTGGGAATTCTGGAAGGACTTTTAGATGGGCGCCCTTACGTCAAGACGTTCGAAGTTGTCAGCTCAACACTTCAAAAACTTCCCTCAGGAAGGCCCTCTAAAGCCGAAAGTCTTCAGAAGACGGCGCCGACACAATTTAGCTATCCCTCAGTGTGAAGTCACTCGGCAGCTTCTTCCCAGGAAACGGTACGCTTCTCACGGCTGCTCTTGTGCGCAAGGATTACCGCTCGCATGGTGCGCAACGCTTGCTCGGGCGTTACTTCTAATGGCGCTCTTTGTTCGATCGCATCTCGCACGTTCGCGTAGAAGCCGCGGTAGTCGCCGCGATCCGTTTTTACTTTCACGGCCGACTCTCCGACAACGCTAAGCGTTCCCCACAATTCATCCGGTTCCATACCCCAATCGGCACCCCAGTCAGTGCCTTGCGGATAATCATCGGAACGCAGACGCGCTTCCTGCGGATCCATTCCATACTTTACAAAAGATCCCTTCGTGCCATGAATAAGGAAATGTGGGCCGGGCGCGTAGGCGATAATGCGAGCGCGGCCCATCGCGCGCAGGTGAGGATACTCCAGGCAAATATCGAACGAATCATCCACCTGCGAAGTTGGGCGCTCGCAAAACGCGGAAGCCGTGATCGATTTTGGTTCGCCGAACAATACGAGCGCCTGATCGATGACGTGCGGGCCGAGATCGAACAAGACGCCGGCGCCGGGCTGATCGGCTTTTTCGCGCCACGCATTCGGCTTCGGCTCGGGCCGAAAACGGTCGAAGCGGCATTCATATTCGGCAATCGTGCCTAAGCGGCCCGACTGGACAAGTTTCCTTATTGTGCCAAAATCACCATCCCAGCGGCGATCCTGATAGACAGTGATCAATCTTCCGCGCTCGGCCGCCAATCGCACCAGTTCTTCGGACTCTCGCAGGGTCGGGGTGAAAGGCTTATCCACCACCACATCCCGGTCGGCAAGCAGGCACGCACGCGCCAGATCGAAGTGCGAATCATTCGGAGTCGCGATCACGCACAGCTGAATCCGCTTATCGGCCAGCATTTCATCCAGAGTCCGCACGACGCGGACGGCTGGATATTTTTCCTGAGCGCGCGTTCCTCTGCGCTCCAGAATGCAGGCGAGTTCCATCCCAGCGACCCCTCGTATTACGGGCGCATGAAAGGCCTGGCCCGCCATGCCAAATCCGATTAATCCCACTCGCACCATGCCGGCTCCTTTATTTCTCGGCGCTAAATACTACGACCGCCTTATCAATTTACAGCGTTTTGCCTATATTGCGGGGTGCGGCGTCATCGTATAACGATGAAGAGTTCTTCCGCTGCTTGGTCGAACTGAGAAGCCAACGTCTTAGGAGGCATAGATGCGATTCGGACCATTTCTAGTGATTGCACTGTTGTTGCTCATTCTGTGGGCCGGTGGCTTTCTGATGTTCCACGTAGCCAGCGGACTGATTCATCTACTGCTGCTGTTTGCAGTAATTTCGTTTGTGGCCCATCTGGTTATGGGCGCGAGAACGGCTTAAAGTTCGAGCCGAAGTTGCTGTCGATCAAGCTAACCGGCTCCATCGCCGGCAACTTCGGCTCGAGTTTTCTCAAGGCTTCCCTTCGCAGGGCGGCCTTTTTTATTGCTTTGGCCGCCTTATTCTTGCGATCCTATTTCTTACGATCCTGCAGACGCCGAACGAATTTCAATCCCGACCACACGTCGGTGACAGCGCAAACCTTTACATCCACCAGACCCACGGCTAAACCAATTTCGCGCACGACATTTTCATCCACATCGGTGGCGACTCCAGAGCTCTTTTTCGGCCAGCTTACCCAGAACATCCCCGCCGGAGCGAGTTGTTTGGTCATCCGGCTGAATTCCCTGGTTAGCTCCAGACGTGATCGGGTGAACAGCATGACAAAATCCAGCAATGATTTGCGGTGGTCGATGCTGCATTTTGCCAACGCGTCGGACAGTTCGGCGCCGACCTCAGCCGGCACGTTCAATAACTGCACGTGAAATCCCGGCTTGATTCCCAATTTTTTTGGAAGTGGTGTTCCAGAATATCCTGGCATCAGGTAGATCCGTGAAGGCGCAACACTTTGTTTCAAGCTAGCGGTCAGAATTCGAATGGCATCCTCAAAGGCTTCGCGCTCGGGTTTTCCCTGTACGTCGTTAGCCAACATTTGCAGGCGCAGAAAAATTAGCGGCCTCCGCTGAATCCACACGCACCCTTAGCATCTGCGGGTCATGCTCAGAACGGCAGCTTCGAGCTCTCGCTGCCACTGTGGGTACTTAACATTCTAGGCCGTTGAAAAATCAGGGTCAATCATCAGCATCCTCTTGTTTGATTGCATGAAAGTATGGTCACAGCAGAAATTAAAGACACGAGGCGAAGTGGAAGCTGTTCTTACCCTTGAAAACTAGCAACTTGCGTACCAATGAGCGCGTTCAATCGCGATCCGCCAATTGCTTTTGTTTGTGGCAGGTTAAGGCGAGGCGACCCCGCTTGATCCTCTCGCTAATCCTCAACTGGTGGCCCAGTTCCACCAGCCTGGTGGTTCTCAACCAGCGGGTGACCATCTGGTTCTGTTGATTCCGATCTCGGTGGGAAGTGTAGTCAATGAGTTTGATGGCCACGTTCGGCCCCGGGAATGGGGACGGCTTCCCTTAGACCGCGCTTCGCATCTGAGTGGCATGAATCTCGAAATGCAATTTGAAATGCCTCGCGCCGCGCCTTTTTTTCTCCGCCAGCCTGCGGAGCCGATGCCGCCACCGATTAAGGAACCACCTTCTCCAATGGAGAATCCCGACGCGCCGGTGCGGGAGCCTGATCCGGATGAACCGGAGCAGATTTGATTTTCGCTTAACTGGTGGTACTGGCGGAGGCGAAAGTATCTGCCAGTCCTAAGGAGACTGGACCAAGGCTTGGGGATGGCGTAGAGACTGTCACGTTTCCCACGAAAGCTCCATCCTCCACTGCCGCGATGTCTGCACGAATCCATCGATTCGCTTCGTGGCGTCCTTTCAGAAACAGCTTCTGATAGTTGTCGGTGAGGGCCTCGGTGAAATCGCCATCAGGTCTTTTCTTCATCGCGCTCAGTGTGATCGCCTCCAATCGCTTTCCAATAAATGACTGCATGAAGGTTTGCTTTTTTGACGTGGCCAATTCACGCAGGACTTGGTTCCGCTCGCGAGCCACATGGATGGTGACTTGATTCAACATGGCCGCGGCGGCTGTGCCAGGTCGCGCGGAGTAAGTGAAGACGTGCAGATAAGTAAATGGCAGCTCTTCGATGAGGCGGCGCGTGGATTCGAATTCAGCCTCAGTCTCGCCCGGGAAGCCAGTCATGACATCGGCTCCGATAGCGGCAGTGGACATGGAAGAGTGGATCTTTTCAATTTTTTCGCGATAGTGCCACGGCCGATATTTGCGATGCATGCGGCGCAAAACCGCGTCACTGCCGGATTGCAGGGGGACGTGGGCATGCTTCGCGATTCGAGGTGAAGCAGCGACGAGCGCAATAAGTTCATCGGACCAATCCATTGGTTCGACGGACGAGATGCGCAACTTTTCGAGTGTGGTTTCGCTGAGAATACGGCGGATTAGATCCTCGAAAAGCGATTTGCGTAAGCCGGATTCCGGAAGCTGGTTTTCCAGATCACGTCCCCAGCGGCCGAGGTTAATGCCGCTGATGACCACTTCACGGTAGCCCGCGGCTACGAGGCAATTCACCTCGGCAATGATTTGCGATGCGGGAAGGGAGCGACTTTGTCCACGGACGCTCGGGATCACACAGAAGGAGCAGCGGTTATCGCATCCGTCCTGGATCTTGAGGTTTGGGCGGGTGCGGTCGTGCGCATGACCACCAATGTTGTCCACGGATTCGAAAACCGGCGCGGCGAGGAGTTCAGTGTGAGCGAAGATGTCGGAGACGAAAATCGAGCTCGGACGGCTCAGTTCTTGGTTCTCGGCAAGCGCACTGATGGGAACAAAGCCTTTGCCCGGTACGAAATTTTCGCCCAGCACCAGATCGGCAAGCTGGTGTTTGTGCGAGTTGCCAATCACCGCATTAACACCGGGAAGAGCGGCGACTTCTTCCGGAGCACGCTGGGCGTAACATCCGGTGACGATGATCCTTGCCAGCGGATTCTGCCGCTGGATGCGCCGTATAGCGGCACGTGCGTCTTGGTCGGCGGAGTTTGTAACGGTACAGGTGTTAAGAATGATCAGGCCGGCCCGGTTGGCCGGGGCGGGAACGAGGCCGCGAGTCTGGAACTGGCGCTCGATGGCGGCGCCATCGGCTTGAGTGGCGCGGCAACCGAAGTTTTGTAGGTAGTAAGTCGACACACGATCATGGTAGCGCAATTGGAGCCGCTTGCGGACGCCTTAACGGACACACATCGGCGCGATTCCGGTTCATGCCAAGATGTGCGCCGTCATCGGGCGGATGAAACGGTCAGGCGGTAGCTACATTTCTCTTCTGAGTGAAGCACTCGCGACAGAGAATAGGCCGGCCCTGCGTGGGACGAAAAGGGACGGTCGTCTCTTTTCCGCATTGTGAGCAGGTGGCGCGGGTTTCAACACGGGAGTGGTGGTTCCCGTTTCCTGACGCGTGGGGCGAGGTGAGGACAGCCACGCGCTTGGATTTGCAGGTTTTGCAGCGCTTGGGCTGGTTCTTGAATTGTTTGTCGTGAAAGAACATTTGTTCCCCGGCGGTAAAGACAAAGTCAGTGCCGCAGTCGATGCAGGTCAGTACTTTATCCTGAAATTCCATTGAGGACGGCTCCCTTGTGCCCGGTTTGCATTTGCCACACGCGGGGAGGCGCTGGCATAAAGCAAAACAGGTTGTCTACATCCCCCCTCAAACTGCCCCTGGACTCGGCCCGCCACGCGCCTGGAACGGAGCGTGGATACAGCTTTTCCTGCTTGAATGCCGAATGAATCATGAGTAAATGAATGATCCCAGCTGCAACTCTTTCTGGTGGGGGGCCAGATGGAGCAGGGCCGCCCCGGGAAAGGGACGACCCTTCAATGCCGTGTTACTCCTTCAGGTCTTGCTGTTTCGGATCTGTATCCTCAATCCTGCTCTTTGCGAACCTTCTTACGAGCGCGCTTCCGAGCTAGAGCGGCCTTCACGCGTTTTTTTTCACCGGGTTTCAGGTAAAAGGAGTGGCGCTTGACCTCTTTGATAATGTCTTCCTGCTGCACTTTGCGCTTAAAGCGGCGCAAAGCGTTTTCGAGGGATTCACCCTCCTGCAGTCGAATTTCCGCCAAACAAACACACCCCCAAACCCGTCCGGAAGGACCGAATAGTTATTACAAGGATTCTAATGGAAGTCAAGGGAAGAGCGGGAAAAAAGTTGCACAAGTTGCACAGAACCGAGGGCAAGGGCGTCTCTCGGCTCCATGAGGCGTGGGCTCAAACTTAGGTCTCCAATTGAACGTGGAGGTAGGTTCCTGGTTACGTTCTAGCCGACTTATCAGCCAGGGTGAGTTGAAATTCACTTTTTGGCCCAGTCCAGCGTGGGCGGAGCTGCGCTCCGCAGACAGCCGAGGACGGCTGTCCCCCATGATCTGTGAGGGCTACCCTTACTGCGGAAGCGATTGTTTTGCGGCAAAGATTCACTACCAGGGCAGAGATTCACTACCAGAACGATGAACATCTAGAACACGAACTTCAGACCGAGTTGGATCTGGCGGGGTGCGAAGGCCGCGTCGGGCTTCATGAAATTTTGCGGCTGCTGGTAGTAGGCGGGATAGGGTGTTCCGTTTACGTAGGTAGTGTACTGCGTGAAGGTGGTGGCTTCGGCGGTGAGGCCGTTGGAGGTGATGGTGACACGTTGGTTGTCGCGGTTGAAGAGATTGAAAGAGTCAGCAGTGAATTCCAGGCGGTAACTGTGGCCCACGTGGATTTTGCGAACCAGGCGCAAGTCAGTGGAGGAGTAATCGGGTCCGGTGAATCCATTGCGGCTGTAACCGGGGAGACGATCGTTGAGGTCGTTGCCGTCCTGATTGGGATCGCCAGACACGGTGGCGTTAACGGGGCGCCCGCTGCCGGCGGTGACGATGCTGGAGATTTTCCAGTCATTAAAAACATGGCCGAGGAATTCGTGGCCACGATGGAAGAATCGCGGCTCGGCGGAGAATGCAGCGACAAACCGGTTCCGCTGGTCGGTTACGCTGGGTCCGCGCTCGGCGTTGGGCTGGTAGGAATTCTGGACCGTGGCAGGTTCGCCCGCGACCAGGGCATCCTGACCGTCGTCAATGGCGTGGGCGTAGGTATAGGAGATGCGAAGATAAGTCCCGCGAGCCATGCGGCGGTTGATGGAAAGGGTCGCGCCATTGTAGACGCTGGAGGCGGCGCTCTGGAATTCGTCGATCTCGCCGAGCTGGGCGATGGGACGCCCGAGAGGATTAATGCACGGGGGAAATGTGCAGGTGGCCGATTGAGTGTATTGCCACGTGGCGAAGGAATCGACGGTGTAGTAGCCGTTCTGAAATATCGAGCCGGTGGAATCGAAGATCGGATAAGTGAGCGCGACCGGTTGCGGGAGGTTGACGTCGAGTGCGCGGATGAGATGTTCGCCGTGGACGTAAAGATACGAAACAGCGACGGTAGTGTGGCCGGCTACCTCGCGTTCGAGGGTGAGGCTGGCTTGCTGGACGCGCGGGGTGACGAAGTTCGGCGCGAAAGCGGAGACATCGTTGGTGACGCCTTCGGTGAATCCCTGTGGAAGATTGCAGTTTGCTGAGGTAAGCGAGCAAGTGACGAGCGGATTTGGGTAGGTGGGGAAAACCTGGCGATCCGCATAGGTATTGTTGTTGAGGAAAACCTGGGCATCGTTGATGCCGTTTTCCGTGGCGATGGCTGAGTTGTAGATCTGCGGAATGCGGACGTAGAACAATCCGTAGCCGGCGCGGACGACGAGCGGGTGATTCTTGGCAATGGAATATGCGAGTCCGGCGCGAGGCCCGAAATTGCGCGGGTTGTACGGGACTTTACCGGATGGCGGGAACAGCGGGTTGGATTGGAGTCCGGCGGCGGTGAAAGTTTGCAGATCCCAGCGAACCCCGAGGTTTACGGCGAGATGATCGGTGACACGCATGGTGTCCTGCGCGAAGGCCGCATAGTCGTTGCTGTTGGGGTTCGAAGCGGCTTGGCCGAAATTCTGCAGATAATAGTGAGGGACGGCGTGAGCATAAGCGCGAAGCGGAGTGAGTGGGAGTCCGGCTTCCTGCGGTTCGAAGGTGAAAGGATTCACTTTGATTTCATCGAAAAGATACTCGCCGCTTTGCTGGCTGGGAAAGAAATCGTAGATCCATGTGATGAGGGAATCGCCGCCGAATTTGAAGGAGTGGCGGCTGGTATCGAGGCTCAGAGTTTCGGCGAGCTGAGCACGATGTTCGCGAGTGGCGCGGGGGAGTTGGTCGGAGCGACCGATACCGTCGATGATGTCAGTCACCTTGATCAGTGTGTCGTTGGTGTTGGTGTAGGACTGGCGGAGATCGCGCGAGAACTGGGCGCGGAGATGACTAATGAAACGTGGAGTTAGGCCTGAGGTGAGCGAGGCCGAGCCGGTATCCGTAGAGACGGTTTCTTCGCCGTTGTCGGAGATCGAATCGTATGTGACGGGGCTGGCGGGGTCGAGGAAGACGTTATTCGATCCCCAATAGCGGGAAGAGTTATAGCGCAGGGCGAGTTGGTTCCGCGGAGTGAGATTGATATCGAGTTTGGCATAGGCAGCGTTGCCGATCTGCGTGGCGGGAAAGGATCCGGCGTAGGAGCTGAGTTTAGCGGCGGCGGCGAAGACCAGGGCCTGGTCGCTGGCTTCGTAATCGCCGTGGGTGTAAGGTCCGGTTCCGGCTTGGGGAACGACTTGCATCGTCCCGTCGAGGAACTCGACCACGTCGGGGACGTGGAAGTAGTGCTGGTCGAAACCTCCGAAGAAGAAAACTTTATTTTTCTTGATGGGGCCGCCGATTGTCCCTCCGCCCTGCTGTTGGCGGCTGTGCGGCTTGAAGGTCATCATGGGATCGGCTGCACCGAATCCGCTGTCGCGGATGTAATAGAGGCCGGTTCCATGCCAGTGATTGGAGCCGGACTTGGTTACGACATTCACGACTGCGCCGCCAGCGCGCCCGAGTTCGGCGCCATAGGAGTTTGTGGAGACGCGGAACTCCTGGACGACTTCATTAGAAAACTGATACGGCGTGCGATAGAGACCGCGCGCCTGGGCGAAGAAGGCGTTGTTGAAATCGCCGCCATCGACGAGGAAGCTGTTCTGGAATCCGCGCAAGCCACCAAAGGAAAGATCGCCGTTGGTGGAGGAAGTGAGGCTGCGCGGATCTTGCGTCACTCCCGGCGAGAGCAGCATCAGGTCGGAGAATCGGCGTCCATTGAGTGGAAGATCGGCGATAGCGCGCTCGTCAATGAGGGTGGAAACGGCGCTGGGATTGGTATCGACAAGTTTAGGTTCCCCGGATACGGTGACGTTTTCTTGCCGGCCGGCGATGGCAAGGTGGAATTCGATGTCGGTGGCGAGACCGACATCGACATGGAGCGGAGGGGTTTGTTGCGGAGACATTTTGTCGGCGACAGCGCGGGCGGTGTAATCGCCGGGTGGTAAAAGATCGAGCGAGAAGCGGCCATCGGAATTTGTGGTGGCGGAGAAACGGGCTCCGGTGTCGGAGTTGACGACGACGATGGAAGCCTGCGCGATGTGGGCTCCCGCCGGATCGAGCACGGTGCCGTGGATGGCGCCAGTTGCGGCGTCCTGTGCTAGAGCGAGTGAGACTGACAGGAAACAGACTGCAATAAGAGAGAACGAGACGCGTAGCATCGAGTCCCA
>JBAWBG010000037.1:0-5224 GCA_049589695.1 Candidatus Sulfotelmatobacter sp.
TCCCGTATCTCTCCCTCTGCGCTCGCCGCCAGCCAGCACAGCAAATCAAGACATAATGATGTTATCCGATAGTTATAGCCTATCCGGCATCCCAATCGAGCGCAAGATGATTTATGCAGGATTCCCACAGCCCCGCCATGTTCATCCATCACAGGCTTTCCTTTCCCCGTAAGAAGACAATGTATGGGTTTTGATCTCCTCTTTTCTGATATTTACATTGTGTAAATACAAATAATGCAGTATACTTGGGATGAAAAGAAAAACCGCCGCAACCTGGCATTGCGGGGAATATCGTTCGCAGACGCCGCACAAATCTTCGATGGGCCAACCATCGAACGAATCGACGACCGCTTCGACTACGGCGAGAAGCGAATCTACGCCATCGGATTTGTAAACGGACGGGAGATAACGGTCATCTATGCCGACAGAGAAAATAATGAAAGACGCATCATCTCAGCGTGGCGCTCGGAGCCGCACGAGAGGCGCCACTACTGGCGGAATCTCGAATAGCAAGACAACGAAGCGCAATAGCTCCACATCCCGGCGCCGCGAAGCTGGCACTGACTGGCGCAGACTGGATAGCATGAGCCCCACCGCTATTCGCAAGGGCATCCTCGCCGACCCCGAGGCCCATCCTACAGACGAAGCTTTCTGGAGAACTGCAAAAGTCGTTCTGCCCACGCCGAAAGAAATCGTCACCATGCGCCTCGATGCCGACCTGCTCCGCTGGTTCCGCCAACACCGCGGCTACCAAACCCGCATCAACGCCATCCTGCGCGCCTACATGGAAGCCCAAAGCTGAGCAAGTGTAGAACGGACACTCCTGTCCGTTGCCTTTGACGTTGAATTTGGTCTTGCTTTTGGGTGGCGCCGCGCTTCAGCGCTGCGATAAGCGTCAAAATAAATGCTAGCTGAAGCTCCCCCGCTGTCGCACTCCCCCGTCAGCCTCAGACCGTGTCGCTGCGGGTGCCCCATGTCTCGCTTCCTTTGCGAGACATGGGATTCCATTACTCGCTTCCCTGATCTTGACTTTGTCGCTAAATCGATCGGGAAGGGCACGACTTCAAATTACCGTTGTCATTCCGAGCCATTCGCAGCCGCGAAGCGGCGAGAATGGGGAGGAACCTGCTGTCCGCTCCCGCCATGGCCGTTATGGAACGCACGCGCTTGTCCGTTGCATTGGACGTTGATTTTGGCGTCGCTTCTTGGGTGGCGCAGCGCTTCAGCGGTGCGATAAGCCATCCCTCGACTGAGGGCTTCAGCCCCGAAGGAGCCCACCATTCACACCCATCTAGGGAGCAGTCGAAAGATCCCTACCCCCACACGCGCCCCCCGTCAGCCTCAGACCGTGTCGCTGCGGGTGCCCCATGTCTCGCTTCCTTTGCGAGACATGGGATTCCATCACTCAAAGTTCAAAGAGCGCAATCCGCCAACCAAGGCCCGTAGGTGCTACAGATAATAGCCCTGAGCCAGTCCTGAGCGAAGTCGAAGGACGTAAGTCCTGGGAAAGCAGAGAAAAAAGCAACCGAGCCCGTCAGCGACATTAGAAATGCTAGCCCCACATGGCGGCTGGAACGGACACCCTCGTCCGTTTCTTTTTGCGCCGCACTTGATTCCGGTGCCGTCCGGCAGCATCAGGCTGGTCGAACCTCAGGGCTTCCGATAAAACCTATGAGTACCGTCCGTCCAACTAGGGGAGAGAGACGGAAGCCCGGGATCAAATTCCGACATCTGCAAATTGGGAGGGTGAAGGGCTCCACGCGCATTCGCCTCGTCGGTAAGCTGGCGGTTGATATATTGGAGGTGGAGCGCGATCTGCTGGCGACTCACGAACTTCGCAGGAGGCGCGATTCCAATCGGAGCCGCATCACCAAACGATTCCTCGCCCGTAAGTGGATCAAGAAATCCGATTGCGGCGCCGGACTCTGATCCGGGCAGAGGCACGTAAACCTGGAAGTAACCGAATACTACAACGATCGCGTAACTTTGAACGCCGAATTCGACGTAGATCGTATGACTCAGCGGCGGCCGCAGAAGGCGAATGGCGGAAGTATCACAGAAGGCGATACATGTCCCCCATTCGCCACTGCCCCTTAAATACCGACCTATACTGGAAGCCTTCACTAACGGGCCCCGACCCATCGCAACTACGGCATTGCTTGTCAACTTAGCACTAAACCTAAAGATATCGTCGTCATAGCCTAGACCGACGGTAAGTTTGACGTCCTCAAAGGTGGTTGGCGGGCTCTCCTCTACCTCAACCTTTTTTGCCTTTCCCTTCCTGACCAGGCTGGCGCCAATCCGCTTTGCCTCCCCGTGAGATCGCGCGCTCCCGCCAACAATATTGCCCCATTCGTCGCGCCGAATGATCGGCTGCGCAAGCTCATACTGCACGCCTTGTGGCCCGCTTTTGAGACTATACGTTGCATCACCAATCACCAGAGCAGAGGGCCATGTCGCCGGACTTCGGGACAGATCAAGCCCGAAGTGAGAAATAAAGACCTGCAGTCGCCTGAGCTGTTTTGCCGCGCCAGCCTCAAACGAATGTCCGAACCGACTGTTGCAGTCGGCACAAACGCGAATTGACCTCCGACCACCTAGAAACTGTGGAAAGACGTGATCGTCCGTAAACCCCGTGTACGGGGGGTCGGAAAATGGACAAACTTCATCAACGCGGTGCGGGTCATCCTTGCCCATTACTCCTTCACCCCCAACTGCCAAAACAAGAACGAATAAACGTCCGTGAACTCCTCAATCTGCTTCGTCACCGGTTTCCCCGCACCATGCCCCGCCTTCGCTTCAATCCGCAACAAAATAGGACGCGTCCTGCTCTTCCCGTTCTCAGCTTCATCCTGCATGAGAGCCGCCATCTTCTTCGCGTGCATCGGATCGACCCGCGTATCCGTATCGGCAGTCATAAATAAAATCGCCGGATATTCCGTCCCCGCCTTCACGTGGTGATACGGCGAATAGGCATAGAGCCACTTGAACTGCGCGGGATTGTCCGAACTCCCGTACTCCGGAATCCACAACTTGGCGATCTGAAAATACTGGTAGCGCAACATATCGAGCAGCGGAACCTGGCACACCACCGCGCGAAACAAATCCGGCCTCTGTGTAATCATCGCTCCCATCAGCAGCCCGCCATTCGACCCTCCCTGGATCGCCAGATGATCCTTGTCCGTATATTTTTCCGCGATCAGATGTTCCGCGCCCGCAATCATGTCGTCAAAAACATTCTGCTTCTTGTCAAGCATCCCCGCCCGGTGCCAGTCTTCTCCAAACTCCGCCCCGCCGCGCAAATTCGCGACCGCATAAATTCCGCCATGCTCCATCCACAAATAAGCCGTGCGGCTGAAAGACGGCAACATGCTGATGTTGAATCCGCCGTAACCCGTAAGCAGCGTCGGGTTGTGCCCATCTTTCTTCAATCCCTTCTTGTACACAACAAACATCGGCACCTTCGTCCCATCCTTCGAGTGGTACCACTCCTGCTGCACTTCATAAGCCGAAGGATCAATCGAAGGCGCATCCACCTTCGCCCACAAGGATGTCGAGCCAGTTTTCAAATCGTACCGGTAGACCGTGGGTGGAACCGTGAACGACAGGAATCCGTAAAAAATCTCGTCATGATTCCATTTCCCTTCCGACCCGAAAACCGTGCCTAGCGCGGGGAGATGAATGTTGCTGATCACTTTCCCCTCGAGATCGAAAAGCCGCAGTTGCGAACTTGCATTCTGCTCGTATTGTGCAAATATTTTTCCGCCCCACAGCGCCGCACCCTGCAACACTGCTTCCGTTTGTGGAATGATTTCTGTCCAGTCGTCGCGCTCATAGTTGCCGGCTTCCGCCATAAACATGCGATAACGCGGAGCATCTTCATTAGTGACGATGTAGAGCCTTCCGTTGTAAATCGACCCGCTATAGAGAAAATTCTTTCCCGTGGTGATGCGCGTGGGTGGCGTGCCTGCTTTCAGATCCATTAAAAACAGTTCGGTCTTAGTCCAGCCCTGCGACACGCTGATCAACAGCAAGCGGCCATCATTGTCGAGACTCACGCTGGGCCAGTCTTCCGGATCGCGCCCCTCGCCAAAAATCGGCGTATCGGTCACCGGATCGGTTCCCAGTTCGTGATAGAACACATGCCGGTTGTACATCTCCTGTCCCTCCGGCACGTCGCCTTTCTTTGGATATCGCGTGTAATAAAATCCCGAGTTGTCATGCATCCACGCAATGCTGCACGCCCGCGTCCGCTCAATCGTATCGGGCAGCAGCTTGCCCGTCTTCGTTTCAAGAATGTGCAGCGTGCTCATCTCCGAGCCGCTCGGCGAAGTTCCGTAAGCCAAATATTTTCCATTCTCCGAAGCGTGATACCAATCGAGCGCGATAGTTCCATCGGCCGCCAGCTGATTCGGATCCAGCAGGACTCGATCTTTTCCCTCCACACCTTCCCGCACATAAAGCACTGGCTGGTTCTGCATCCCTTCGCGCCGCGTGTAGAAATAATATTTCCCGCCAATCTCCGGCTGGGTGATGCTGCCGATGCTTAACAACTCCGTCAGCCGTTTGCGAATCGCATCGCGCCCCGGCAGCGGATCGAGCACGCTCTGCGTGTAGGCCATTTCTTCCGCCACCCACTTTTGCGTATCCGGAGAGCTTCCATCTTCCAGCCACCGGTAGTTATCAACAATCTTCACTCCCTGCATCGTCTCTTCCAGCGGACGCTTCTCCGCCTTCGGCGGTCCCGCAGCCTCTTTGTCAGCGGACTTAGCATTGTCATTCGCGAAAACCGCCGCCGCGCAGACAATCAAAGAAAAAATAATCAAAACCAAACGCACCCCCACGCCCATACTCACCTCGCAAGCATTCAGCCTACCAAATCCAACGGAAGAGTTTTCACCCGCGCCCCCAAATGTTATGATGAACCAGCGATCAGCGCGCGCTCCGCGCGCGCTGTTTCCACCACTCCTCAGTAGCTCAATGGCAGAGCATCCGGCTGTTAACCGGAGGGTTGTAGGTTCGAGTCCTACCTGAGGAGCCATTCTTTCAGTAGGTTACGAATCCGCCCCTGCCGTTTAACCTGCCGCTCACTCTGACCGCATCGCCAGTTGCACTATTTTGCTGTGCGCCCGCCGCATGTCTGCCGAAGCCGCATCACCGTAGATATTCATGGTGGTGCGGATGTCAGCGTGCCGCATGAGTTTCTGCTGCACGCCTATGGGAG
>JBAWBG010000038.1:0-42731 GCA_049589695.1 Candidatus Sulfotelmatobacter sp.
CGCTTTCTGCGCTATCCTCGCTTTGAGTATGCTCGGCGCTTCGTGCGGAAGTGCCAGGAGCGTGGGAAACGGAAGCTCCGTCGCTGCTGCCACCCCGGTTCATTATTCCGTTACCATTCACGGGAATTCGAGTGCCGGCCAGCTTTCCACCACCGTCAACGTGATCGTTCAATGAGTGATGGTTAGATGAGTGGCCGTTGCTCGGAGCACTGGGCGCGGGACGATGAAGTGCGGAGCGGTGAACCCAGCCAAGAGATTTTCCGGTCATCAGTCTTAACAGGAGCGACTTCGAAGGTACCCAACTCGGCAGGTTGCGGAATCGAGTGATGTGGCGCAGTGCCAACGTCCGCTGTTCCAGTTCGAAATGACGCAAATATTTCAGGACAATGTTTGGCATGGTCATGCGCAGAGCTGCGGAGAAATTCTGCTCCGCCATGTTCTGTTGTTTTGTAGGATCGGACAGAAAGCGGATCAGACAATCTGCCAGGTCTTTGGCATCCCCGGGCTTGTAAAATTCGATTGCCATTCCTTCGCCATCAGACATCTGGCGAAAATCTTCCAGGTCTGCGCAGACAATCGGAACTCCGTAGGCGCAGGCCAGGTGCGCAACTCCGCTGCACCCAGTGGAGGAAGAGTAAGGCATGACCGCGACCGAACAACTTTGGAAAAGATCGGGCAAATCGTCTTCATCGACATAGCCGGTGAATTCGATTTTCGGATTTGCCGCACATTTCTTCCTCATCGATTCGACGTAGCCCGCGGCTTGCGGGTGGTTACCACCAGCTACCACTAACTTCGTATGAGGCAGAGCCTCGGAAATATGTTGAAAGGCTTCCACCATCAGCTCCAACCGTTTATAGGTTCCCCATTTGCCGAAGGCCAGAATGCGGTGCCCGGATTTGCCGCGCCGCGACATATCCGGGAATTGCGGTTCGCGAGAAAGTATGCCGTGGGAACGGAGATGCACATTATCGCGGCCGTATTTTTCGTGCAGAATCTTGCGATACCCGGGCATGAGCACAGAAACGGAGTTGGCCAGAAGAAGCATGCGGGTGGCGACGGCGCCGGCCAGGCGATAGGTGCGCGCGTAGCGTACGCCGGCATCCTGAAGATTGACCGTGTCGATAAGGTGATGAAGTGTGACATGAGTGTAGCAACCGCTGAGGCGCGAAAGCAGTGGAGTGACGAGTCCGGCAAAAGCAATCAGCGGATTGCGGCCGAAAGTGCTGAAGAGCAGATTGAACCAGACAACATCAGGTTTCTGTTTGCGGATCGCGTTCAAAATGCGCGCGGAACTGGCCGCATCATTAAAAGACCAGCAGCGCTCCACGGCAAATTCCGCCAATTCGGGCGCAGGCGAAGAAAGTGTGTCGGCGAGAACTGTGAGACGAATAAAGGGATTGCGCTGCAGTTCGCGCGCGATATGAAGCCCGTATTCGCTGAGCCCCCCCTGGCTTGGCGGGAAGGTTGTAACCAGACAAATCTTCATTCAGTCTCCGGTTGAGGTCGATCAAAAAATTCATCGATCGGCCCCCGTCGATCAACCGTCGCCGATCCAGCTACGGCCATCCACGCTACGACAATTGAAGCCAGGAACTTTGGGCTTCGAACGATCAAGGTTTGATGAGTTCGCCGGGGGAGACGTTGGCTGGCTTGGGGAGGGAAACAGCGGAATCTCGTTCCGCGAGGCAAAGACGCTTTTGCTCGAGCGCTTCCAGCATTTTGCTCCTGATGCTGGTTTTCATAGCCTCGACAGAATCAGGTTCGATAACCGTCATGGTGCCTGAGATCTGAGCCAGATGAAGGTAAGATTCCCGGTTACGACGAACAAATTCCAAAGGGTATTCAGGTTTCCTGGCGTGCGCGGCAGCCGGGTCGGCGTCGATTACCAAAGCAAGGTCAGGCTTGGGCACGAGCTTTAGTATGAGCCGAGCAAAAGTTGCAGTGGGCTTGCGGTCGAGAGGAAGATTGGCGAGCTCATCGTAGATGTAGCGGTCGAAGATGACAACGTCCGCGCCGCTTTTCCGGGACTGACGAACCCGTATACGGAGATTCAATGCGTCGGCGAAGTAGAGCCCGAACCGAATCACGGTAACCGGCCACGAGGATACGTTCTTGTCGCGCCTCTGCAGAGGCTTTTCCGGGCTGCCGACGCCGGCATCGCCCTTGAACGCTCTTAAGCTCATGAACTCGCGCCAGCGGGAGAAACAGACAACATTGTCCCAGAAGGTGAGAAGCGTTGTGCGCAACCCGGATTCGTTCAGCCAGGTTTCGAGAGCAACAATTTGCGTGCTCTTGCCGGCACCATCGATTCCAGAAAAGCTGACGATCATCACAGCAAATTCGCCCCCAAATGCTCAACCTGGTTTCGCAACAGTCGCCAATTAGTAGTTAATGCGCCCCTGGAGGCTTGCTGCCGGTGGCTTCAGTCAGAGCAACAACGGTTCCGACGGCGACTGCGGCGCCGATGATCGCAGCAGTCCGGATCACGACGGTACGCGTCCGCCGCTGCTTGGCGGGCGCAATGGCCACGCCCGCGGGTTGAGAAGCTGCGATGCCGCCAGCATTAGTAGGCTCCGCAGCCGCGGTTCCAACCGGCTTTTGTGGAGCGGGCTGCCCTTGCGACGGCGGGGGCGGGCTGGTTTGATTTGGCGATGAAGTTGGAGCTGACGAGCTGGGCGATTGTAGTACAGCGCTTTGCGGGAACGCGGGAGGTTGCGATTTCGCGAGAGTGGTGCCAGGACTGTCGGGCAATTGAGGACCGGCAGTCTGTTGCGCAACCGCCGAGGCGGCCAGCCCAAAAAGGGTACCGAACAGAATTACGCTCCGAGCCGCGTAATCGACTCGATTTTTCCATACTTGCATGGGCACCCTCCGACGCCACACGAAGGACACTTAACTTGCAGCTTTCAGATCGGTAAGCCCCTGAGGTGCGGCATACCAAGGCTGAGTTTGCGGAACCGTTGCCGGCGCAAAAATCTGGAAGCTACGCACGGCTTCGTCGGAGGTTGCGAACACTTCGAAAAGCCGATCCACACGCATCAATTCCAGAATTACCGCCGAAGCGGGCGAAACCGCGGCCAGCTTCAAGTCCCCGTCGCGTTTCATGGCCTGTTCCAGACACTGGAGAAGCATTTCCACTCCCGCGCTGTCCATATGTTTTATCTCCGAGCAGTCAAGAACAATGCTCGGACGATCGCCTTCCAAAAACGGCTGCAACTCATTCAGAAAGGATTTTGCTTCCTCATGATTCAGTCGTTCTGGTAACTCCATCACAATTACGGGGCCCCGCGTATACATTTCAATTACTCCTGGGAAAAGTTGTTTCCGAACTGCCATGTGCCTGGCATTGTTGGTTTCTGTGAAACTACGGCATCTTCCGGTACTTCGATCGGCTCGTTGGTAGGCCTGAGATAGTGGCGAGGCGCGGTGGTGAAACGCATGACTTTGGGATCGACAATTTCGACCGCTACATTGCGTTCGAGATTCCACAACTGATTTCCACTGGCGACCGCATGGCAGAGATCGAGACAGATTCCAACCGTGGTGTTAGCGAGGATGGAACTGTCCTCGATTACCGTGCCACTGTCAATGCAGCAATCTCTTTCGATGTCACTGAAGCGAGTGACAAGAGCGTCGGCGCGAATTTTGGATCCACAACCGATGTAGGCAGGAGCCACGATACGTGCGCGCCGATGCACCTCGCCCCCCTGATCGATCCAGACCCCGGGCCTGACTTGTTTGCCGCAGGGCGCAGTCTCGCAGCTTCGGCGAAGAATGTCGGCGGAGAGACGGCGCATATCCAGGGGAGAAAACAGGCGGTTTACATATTCCCGGATGAAATATTTTGGCGCGCCATTCTGACCGACGTGGTTCAGAGAAGTCTCGAATTCGGGGCGCTGCAGCTTGGAACAATCGACTACCCATAGATCGAGAGGCCCTTCCTTATCGAAAGTGCGAGTGATAGGCTGCCGCGATTCGCGATGAAAGCAGAACAAGTCGAGAAGATCGGTTTCGGCGTAAGCGTTAGCCGAGTTCACGAACGAGTGGGTGATTCCCTTTTGCGAAAACAGCCCCAGCTCCTCGCTGATCGCAGAATCGAGATCTTTTACCGCTTTTATTGTGACGTTTCCAAAAGCCGCGCGAAAGAGTGGAATGCGGGTCAAACTGCTTGCTTCGGCAAGAACCGAAATGCACTGGACTTCGATCGCGACGAAGCGTTCGATCAGGCGTTCAAGAACTGAAGAGCCAACCAACTCAACGCATTCGAGAGGGGCATCAAGAAAACTCAGGCTTCCCGAACCCGCGAGTTCAGGCGAGCGGGTGGCTTCCTGGGCCCATTCCTGATTCTTCCCGCTAATCGTTAGAACAACTCCCAGCCCCACGGACTTTCTTCCCCTCTCAGCCGCTGGCAAACGCAAACCGTTTACATTTCCCAGGCGCGTCGCCTTGCCAAAGCTCATCGATCTCCTAATCTTTCGCCGACAAAGCGTAGCTCAAAATCTTGCGGCCGCGGTGCTGGCACCGGCCTTGCATGGCCGCGCAGAGCCGGTCTTCGGAAACAGCAAGTCGCGCATTTTCATCTTGGCCTTGTGAAGTTGCGATTTAGAGTTTCCTACAGAGCATTGCAACTGGCGCGCGATTTCGTGATGCTGATATCCCTGAACTTCGTGGAGATCAAAAATTTGGCGGCAGCCTTCCGGCAGTTCTTCGATGGCCCGGCGCAACGCAATGCGATCGACGGCACCGGAGAGGTTGGGATCGGCTTTGCCTACGTCTCGCTTAAGCGAGGGCGACTCGGCCGAGACCGGCTCGTCCAACGACAGTAGCGGAGGAGCTTTACGTCGACGCAACTTCATCAGCACAGTGTTCACAGCAATTCGATAAAGCCAGGTGGAGAAAGCGGAATCGCCACGGAACGAGTTGACATTGCGGAAGACCTGCAGAAAAGCTTCCTGAGTTAAATCCTCCGCATCGGCCACATCCTTCGTCATTTGCAGGCAGACGGAATAGACGCGCTTCTTATGCAGTTGAAACAACGTGGCAAAGGCCTCCTGATCGCCGCGCTGAGCGCGTTGAACCAGACTGCGTTCAGAATCGTCGCGCAGGGTTTCGGTCCGGGCGGGGATCAAATCTGTTTCTGTCGCGGAAATTACGCAAGTGGCCACTTTCAGTCTCCTTACGATCGGCTGCGCTGGCTTTTGCTGTTCCCGGAAATACTGAGAACATGCAGCGTCGATTGTGAGACTAGCGGACCCCCGTCTCGGGTCCCATCAGGGTGCTCCTGTAATTGAATGTGAGATTTCCTGTACCGAGAAATAAGGAAATGTTTTCTGCAGGTTAGCGAAACTTCGCTGCGCTCCCAGTATTACCGGCTGTTTTACGACTGGTTGCAGTCTTTCTGCCAAAAGGCTACCGGCAAGCCCTAACTATTTTGATGAGGGCTTGCCGGCGAAATTTCAGAGAGTCAGCTTTTTTCTAATGTCAGATTTTTTCTAATAAAGTTTAAAGCCGACCTCGACGCTGATTTGCACATTTACCGGGCGACCATCCTTCATAGCGGGCTGGAACTTCCATTGCTTGACGGCTTCGATGGCTTTGGCGTCGAGTCCCATGCCAAGACCGCGCACCACACGAATGTCACGCGGGCGTCCCTGATCGTCAACGATCAGCCACAGAATGCATGTGCCTTGCGTTTTGGCAACGCGCGCCTGCTCGGTATATTCGGGATCGGGAGTCGAGACTGGTTGAGGAGCGGAAATACCGCCGCCCACTTTGAATACTCCTCCACCAATTCCGCCACCGCTGCCTGCGCCAACGCCAGGGCCATGGCCCACGCCTACTCCGCCGCCTGAGCCCGAACCAATCCCAGCGCCAGAACCAGTGCCGTTCGAGGGCGGAGCTGAGGGCAAAGCAGCTGCGGCAGTTGGAATACCTAGGGTTGGCATGTGGTTATCAGCCAGGTGGATTTGCGGAGGCACCACTACGGTGGGCTCTACAGCCAGCTTGGGATGCGAGTTTCGCAGAATGATCGAAGGCGGAGTAATTTGTTGCATCGCCACTTTCGGCAACCTTCCCTTGGGCGCTTCTAACACATCGTGTTCTCCGCCACCACCGCCGCCGCTGACCACTTTCTTGGCAACTGGAAGTGCGTAGGAATCAGGCGAAGGGGCGACCAGCGTGACCGTTTCGTGCTGCTGAACCTGCGTCACAACTTTATGACTTAACAGGGTACCGCCCAGAAGCGCAGCCAACAGTGCAGCATGCACAATAGCCGAGCCAACGAGACCATTCGATCGATAATTGTTGTAGTGACCCCAGATTGCATCCGGGCCTAACTGCCTCTGGTCTCGCACCTGGGTGCTCCTTTGCATAGACCTACCTGCGCGATCGCGTCCATCGTAGGGTCGGGGGGCGACATACAGACGATTGAGCGAGTCAAATGAAGAGAGAGGAGATAGAGCAGTCTGATTTGTACCGTGCTCGTTCGACATTGACGCTCCTTAAAATTTGTCGGAAGTGGAAGTGGCGTGCTGACAAAATTTCCGACCGTCGTATAGATGCCAGCGCGGAAAGGGCGGTTTACCCGGGGATGGAATTAGAAACGCACATCCAGAATATTTCGGAGCGGCGTAAGCAAATTCCGTTTGGGCTCTACGTGATTTACCGGATTGGCTATCTGCGCGGAAAATGCAGAAAAATCATCGAAGAGATTTGCCGGATCGAAAATTGTGATTGTTGCTCTAGCAAACTGCTTGACGAATTTGCGTTTGTCGACGGCGATGATTAGCGGCAATGTCGTTTCCCATCTTCAGCGCCCATCAAAACAAGGGCAGCGCCGAGAAGAGCCATATTCTTGCTGAAGCTGATCATTTCGCTCTGCCGCTTCTGCGGATCCTCCACCTTCCAGAAATCGTGCATCATGGGGGAGACCCCGGCCAAAAAACTCGCCACTGCAACAGCGCCCAGCTCGGGCTTTATGCCCAGGGCGATGCTGGCGCCACCCAGCGTAAGAGCCACGCCCGTAGCGGTTACCGCCACGTCAGGCATGGGAATGCCCTTCGCATCCACATATTGCGCCATGGCCTTGCGCTCCATGAAATGATGGATTCCGTTGTAGAGAAAGAATCCGCCGAAGACAACACGTCCGAGCACTTTGGGGAGTTTCATAATTTGTCCTTAGCCAAGTTTGGTTGGTCAGGCTTGGATTCACCGTGCTAGGGAAGTGTTGCCCGATGTATTGCGCAGCAGGTTTAAGGACTATCCATCAGATTTATCGAGGTGATGTGCGATCACGGTGGGGAAGAGTTTACGAATTTTCCGACTGCCATCGATCTCTTTGCTGGCGGATGAGCTCGTAGCAATCGCATGCCGCCTTTTCCAGCTTGACCTTATTCAGAATGGTTACGTTGCCGCGGGTATAGGAGATCATTCCAGCTCTTTGAAGCAAACTAGCTGCGACGCTGACGGTGGACCGCCGGGTTCCGAGCATCTGGGAAAGGAATTCCTGTGTCAGCGGAAGAGTTTTGCCGCCGATGCGCTCGTGGCTCATCAGCAACCATCGCGCCAGCCGTTCTTCCACGTCATGCAGGCGATTGCAGGCGGCGAGCTGGGTGGACTGGATACCGAGGATCATGGAATAGCGCCGCAGCTCGCGCTCGAGCGCGGGACATTCCGGCAGAAGGCTTTGCAAGATTCCAGCATCGATGCGATAGGCGGTTCCATCCCCTTGCGTGATGATTCTTAAGGCGCTGGTTTTGAAACCGAAAATTACCGGCAGACCTACGAAGCCTTCTTTGCCGATCAGACCGACTTCCACACTTTCACCATCGGGTTGAACTGTGAGGACGGAAGACATTCCGTCGTTCAGGAAATAGCCTGACTTGATGGCTTCCCCCGTCTCGTGCAGCACTTGATGAAGTCTGAGGCGCACGAACTCAAGCGAGGAAAAGACTCGGGCGCTCTCGGACCGAGGTAGCGCGCGCAGAATCAAGTTGCCAGTGCCGCGTCCATCCTCAGAGTCTGCTTCAAATTTGTTGAGTTGGACCCGAGATTGCTGGGCCATAGGTTCCTTTCCATCACACAGCATGAAGCCGTCCGATTTCGCAGGAACCGTCAACCAGCTATGGAATAACGGACAGGTGCTAGAAGAGACAACTCAACCGTACTCTCTTCGGGACCGCTTGTATGTTCCATATGGCACACATTTGCGCTCTATAGCGTACAGACAGATTAGCCGCCGAGCCGTACTATCTCGGGTTCGCTGGTCGATTCCGGTTCAAATAAAGAAAATGGGCTTCCGCTGCCGGGAAATTCCGGTTGCGCCGAAGACATTGACTGCTGGGGGCCATCGGATAGGATTTTCGCGAGAGCGTGGTGATGGCCAAAACGGTGCGCAATTTCCGCCTCCAGGCCGGTGTCATGGAGGTGGACGGAAATACGCTGGAAAATGAACTCCTCCTCGATCTACCCGAGAGGGAGTGCCAGGCTGTCTATGCTCAGCTGGTCTTCCTTCCGTTGAGAACACATGATGTTCTCAACGAAGATGGAGCATCTATTCAATATGCATATTTCATGAACACTGGGCTAGCTTCCGTTCTGAATGTCATGCAAGACGGAAAAAGCGTTGAAGTGGGATTAACAGGTAAGGAAGGCTTTGTAGGATTGCCGCTGATCGTAGGCTTCAAGACCAGCCCGTCGCGGGTGATCGTGCAGATTGCGGGGTCGGGGTATCGCATCAGTGCTAGCGCGTTGATCGACATTTTGCCTAAATGTCGCACTCTGGAAAGGCGATTGCACCGTTTTGCGCAAGTGTTGGCGGCGCAGGCGGCGCAGATTGCGGCTTGTAACCGGTTGCATGAAGTGGATGAAAGATTGGCGCGCTGGCTGCTCATGAGCCGGGATAGAATCGGCTCCGATCTGGTGCCCTTAACGCAGGAATTTCTGGCGCACATGTTGGGGACGCGGCGTTCCAGTGTGACTGTGGCTGCTTCGATTCTACAAAAGGCAGACTTGATCAACTACACTCGCGGCCAGGTTAACATCGTAGATTCCAAAGGATTGGAAGCAGCCGCGTGCGAGTGCTACGAGGCTCTGGTGCAGCAGTCGTCACGATGGGACGATGAGTCCCGCTGATTCGCTGAGAGAGATAAGGGTGGAAGGAGGCGCCACGACTGCGCCCCCGTTCCGCCACAACATTTCAGCTACCGACTCTCGATGCGCTAAACACTTCCGCGGCGCGTGAGGTGACTGACCAGGGAAATTACAAACAGCACGAGGAAAATGAAGAAGATCAGTTTCGCAATGCCCGCTGCTGCAACCGCTACGCCGGTAAAGCCCAGAACTCCCGCGATCAGCGCCACCACCAAGAAAACTATCGTCCAGTAAAGCATGAGCTTCCTCCTAAAGTGAATCCTGCCACCCAACGATAAGCGTGATACGTGGCAGCACGAATCCCCTTGACTCTGTATTTGGAGAGGACGGCGACTGTAACCTTCGAACGTTTGGGACTATCTTGAGGAGGGAGCAAGTGCCGATTCCAAGAACCGGCACTTGCTCGATGGGGGCGTCTGTCGAGTAGAACGGCAGATTAACCGAGGTTGCCGTCGCTGCCCATACCGTAAACTTTGTATTTAGCGGAGAGAATACTCCTCGTTCGTCTCATCTCAATGCGAGAGCTTCACAGCCCTCGACGCCTGAGAAGCCTATTTTGTTACAGGAAACGATGTATGGACGGGGACCTTGCCGGACTGTACAAAAGCATGGTACCGGCGTTGAAGGCGGTCAGTGAAGTTTCTCACTATCCGCATCAGACTCCGATCGTATCTGCCTCTGGCCGCTTCGTCTTTCGAGGTACACATATGAAACGGGAGACAAGCCTCTTTTTGACCCTAGGTTTACTCTCAGCGATTGCCCCTCCGATCTTCGCGCAGGATCTGCAAGGCCGGCCGGATCCTGTGCCTCCTTCCAAAATCATCATTGGACCTCAACTCATTGCGTGGTCAGAGTTACAGAAGCCGCAGCCAGTGGTGCGACCTGAGCAAGAGCCAGCAGAGCGCAAGGATCAACCCGACCGAAAGGCAACCGAACCGGCGGCCCAATCGGGACAGCCGCACGGGGATGCGCAGCACGTTTCTGAAAATCAGCCTGAAAAGAAGTAGCTTGCGAAGATAAAACCCGGTCTTGCTCGCCACTCAGCACGGGCGAAAGACCTCAGCAGCTAAATCCGAACCTTTTGTGCTCTCGGTGGCACCACTGACAAGCCAGGCCCTGTCTCGGTGTCGTCGCCATTCGGCGCCGAGGTCTTCTCGGTGTGGCATTCCGTCACATTCCCGCACAGAGGCGTGTAAAGTTTTCGACAGAAAGAGGGGAGAACGGTGCAAAGTGAATTGCACCGCCCTCCCTTAGACGAAAAGTCTGCGCTTATAACCGTCCGGCTAAAAGCAGTACGAGCAGAATTACGACCACCAGTCCAAGTCCACCGCTGGGGTAATAACCCCAACCCCGGCTGTAGGGCCAAGCCGGCAGCGCGCCCACGAGTAACAATACCAAAACGATCAGTAGAATTGTTGACATTACCACCCTCCGAGGATCTGATTTGAGTTCACCGAAAAAACTGGCCCGGCTTGACCAGATCAACCGGGCCCAAAGTTATGTTGGATCAGTTATCGACTCGCGGCCTCCGAGTTCGTCGCCGGAGTCCGGAGTGCGCCGCTGGCTTGGCCGGAATATTTCCTGACCGCATCCAGGAACGCATCACCAGTCTGTTGGGCATGCACTTTTCCTTCGAGTATTTCGGAGAAGGGCACGAACTTGCCGTAGAGAAGCCTCGTCTCGTCCTTGTCCTGGGTGACGGCGGCGCCATTAAGATCGATTCCGGCGAACACGCCACGGGCTCGAGAGTAGGTCAAGACTTCGGCCTTCATCTTCCAGTCGGTATCGGCGCCGGCATCGCGGCCCACGGGACCAGCGGCGGCCGAGGCATCCGCACCGAGCTTGAATTTACCGGCGAGCAAGTGCTGCATTCCCTGCTCGTTTGTAACGATCATGACAACGTCAACGGCTTGGCCGCCGAGCTGCAATCCCCAGCTTCCACCGGTCATAGTGATAGGCGCTGGCGCGCTCCAGGCTCCACTCTCGGTGCGGCATGTCGCGACACCCTTGCCATGGCTACCGCCGAAACCGACGGCGATCTTAACCATCGAAGGTATGACTGCAATGCACTTCGCCTCGTGCATCACTTTGTCAGGGATCGCCTTATCAGGGACTCCCATGATTTCGTTAAGAACCTTCGCGGACTCATCCAGACGTTTGTCGACATCGGACTGACTGTCGGCGCCCCAAGCGAGGCTGCCGAGAAGCAGGATGCTGGCAGAAACCACCATCATGTAACGCGACATTACGATGTTGATACTTTTCATGCGAAGCCCTCTTTTCATGCTCGATGCGAGCAAATATTAAATTTTCGATGGACGGAAGAAAGCGCGGAATACACCGCGCTTCCAACCGTTCAAGAGATCAGAGACTGCCCGATTCCCTGGTGCTGGGTGACTCCAGCTTGCCATGCGCGTGGTTGTCGGCTTGGTTGGCGTATTTCCTCACGACTGCTTCGAATTGACCGGTGCCCGCAGGCCGAGCAACTTTGCCCGTCAAAATCTCCTGGAACGGCACAAACTTACCGTAGAGAAGGCGGGTTTCGTCTTTATCCTGGGTGACCGCCGCACCACTCAGGTCGACGCCGGCGAAGAGCCCGCGCGCCCGAGAGTAAGTAAGCATTTCCGCTTTCATTTTCCAGTCTGTATCCGCGCCAGCGTCACGGCCTACGGGGCCTGCTGCTGCCGATGCCTCTGCGCCAATCTTGAACTTGCTGGATAGGAGATGATCCATTCCCTGTTGATTCATTATGACCAATACCAGGTCGACAGCTTGACCGCCGAGCTGCAAGCCCCAGCTTCCACCGGTGATCGTGATTGGTGCGGGAGGGCTCCACCGACCATTTTCCAAACGGCAAACAGCAACACCTTTGCCGTGGTTTCCGCCGAAACCAACCGCAATTTTCACCATTGAGGGAATCACTGCGATGCACTTGGCATCGTGCATTACCTTGTCTGGTATCGCTTTATCTGGAGTACCCATAATTTCGTCGAGCACGTGGGCTGACGCGACGATCCGTTTTTGAATGCTGGATTCATCCTTATCGTCCTGAGACCACGCCATGCTGGCGAGCAGAAGGAGACTAGCGCCGAGCACCAGGACAAATCTCGGTAGTGTGGAATTGATTCTTGCCATAACCGACCTCTTCCGTGCTCGAAGCGAGCAACTGTTTTTTAGAATTCTTACGACGTTAACCGTAACGTCCCTACAGTGGTGCTTCCATCCGGTCGAACATGTAAATTCGACCCGGCGCGAGCCCGATAGTTCCGAGGCGTTATCACGTTCCCTAACGGCGCTGTAATGGATTTAGGTTGGGCGCGTACAGTGAGAGCAGTATCGCAATGCGGATTTGAGCAGCAAGAAAAAGGGCGTTCGCTGGAAGTGGCTGGAAACTGCCAGTCGCGGAAGTTTCTAGCGGAAAAGCAGCTTCGGGCTAGGTGAGGGACACGGACGAAGAATTCAATTTGAGGCACATCCGTTGAGAATCTCGCTCGGTTCGCGGTTTACTGAATTATAAGGAATTTGAAGTTCGAGAAGCGTCCCGGGGTCAAGGACGGATAGCTTGAGTTCGCCACCAAGTTCCCGAGCACGCTGTCTCATACCTCCGATGCCGACGCCAATGCTATCCGGCCGCAGATCTGCAACCTTCTGAGCGATTCCTTTCCCGTCGTCGCGAACCGCGACCAAGATCACGCCGTTATTCTTGCTTAGAGTAATCCACACCTGATGTGCTTCCGAATGGCGGAAAACATTGGTGAGAGCTTCCTGCACAATGCGGAAGATCGCGGTCTCCACTTCCGTGGCCAGGCGGGGGAAGTCACGAGGCTGCACATCGAGCGAGGTTTGAATACCGCTGCGTTTGGTGAGGCCATCGGTATACCAGGCAAGAGCGGAAAGCAGACCCACTTCATCGAGCAACGGCGGATGCAAGAGATGAGACATGGTGCGGACTTGCTGAATGGCGCGGTCGATGATGGTGCTGGCCTGCGACCATGCTTCATCCAGAGGTTGCGAGGATTTCTGGAGAAGCATTTTGTCCAACACCATCTTGGCCACGGCGAGCTCTTGTCCCAGGCCATCGTGGAGGTCGCGGGCGATGCGGCGGCGCTCTTGATCCTGCAGGGTCATGAGGCGGACGGAAAGGCGGCGCAATTCGTCGGTCCTGTTGTCTACCATTTTTTCCAGTTGCGCGGCATTGTCGCGAATAGATTGCTCGAGCAGCTTGCTATCGTGGATATCGGAACAGGTACCGTACCACTTGGCCACTTTGCCATCGTCGCGAATGGGAACGGCGCGTGCCCGGAACCAGCGATAGGCGCCATCTTTGGAACGAAGGCGATATTCGGCTTCATAGTCCGTACCGGTTTCGATACAGCGCATCCAGTCCGCCGCCACCTGGTCCTTATCCTCGGAATAGACATAATCAAGCCAGCTGAAACCATTCCCCGCGTCCGCAGGTGCGCCCGTGAAGTCATAAAAGCGGTCGCTAACATAACCACCCGAACCATCGGCTCTGCGACTGAAGATCATGTCCGGGGCGGTGCTGAAGATGGCATCGAGCTCCTGGTTTCTTTCCGTGAGTTCGCCATTCAAACGAGTAAGAAGATTGGCTTTGGTCGCCAGCTCTTCGGTGCGCTCCAGAACACGCTGCTCCAGATCGCGATTTAAAGTCTCGAGTAACCGGGTCTTGCGGTGGAGATCGGCGAATACGCGGACTTTGGCGCGCAGCAGTTCTGGAATAACCGGGACAGAAATGTAATCGACCGCGCCGTGCTCGTAACCTTTGAGCTGGTCGAGGTCGGTGAGGTGAACGGCGGAGACAAAAATGATGGCGGTGCGCTGGAAACGCGGATGCTGACGAATCATTGCAGCCAGTTGGAACCCATCCAGTTCCGGCATGCTTACATCCATCAGCACAACTGCGATCTCAGTCTTAAGCAGGACTTCGAGGGCTTGCTTGGGTGAGGTGGCTTGGATAAGGTTCTCCCCTAGCTCGCCCAGCATGACCTCGTAGCTGAGAAGCTTGGCGGGCTGATCGTCCACCATCAGGATATTGACCTTTTCGTCATTGCCCATTTCGTAATCTCCGCGTTTACCGAACAGCTGCGTGCTTCATGATCTAGCGATGGAGCCACATCCTTAGCGAGGAAAGGAGTTGTTCGGTATTGACGGGCTTCGCCAGATACTCCGAAGCCCCAGCCTCAAGACATTTCTCACGATCTCCTTTCATTGCCTTCGCCGTGAGGGCAATGATGGGTAAGCGGCGGAAGGAAGCGTTCTGCCGGATGACTTGCATCGTCTCATAGCCATCCATTTCTGGCATCATGATATCCATGAGGACGATCGCGATGTCTGGAGTGGATTCGAGCTTGGCAATGGCCTCGCGCCCGGTTCCGGCGGTGATTACCGTCATACCACGGCGTTCGATCACGCTGCTGAGAGCGAAGATGTTACGCACGTCGTCGTCGACGACTAATACTTTCTTTCCCACCAGAGCGTCGTCGGAGCGATGCAGGCGATCGAGCAATCTCTGCTTCTCGACCGGAAGATCGGAGACCACGCGATGAAGAAATAACGCGGTCTCGTCCAACAGGCGTTCGGGTGACTCTACGCCTTTGACTACAACACTCCGCGCGAGGGAGTGGAGTCGAGCGTCTTCTTCCGGCGAGAGTTCCTTTCCGGTGAAGACTACAACCGGGAGATCACCTAGGGTCGGCGTGTTTCCGAAGCGCTCCAGGACGTCGAAACCAGAGATGTCGGGAAGCCGCAGATCGAGGACCACGCAGTCGAAAGTTTCTTCCGTAACGGCTTTGATGGCATCGGCGCCGGTGGAAACGACGGTGACGTCGATGTCGTTGTAGCCGAGCAATTCCCTGATGCTGAGTTGCTCACCGGGATTGTCTTCCACAACCAGCAGACGCTTCCGGCGCGGCGCGGCATATTCCTTAATGCGCGACAGCGCCGACTCCAGCCCTTCGGGGGTGGTTGGTTTCGTGACGAAAGCAAAGGCGCCGCGAGCCAGTCCATGGTGCCGATCTTCGTCGAGCGTGAGCATCTGCACAGGAATGTGACGAGTGGCGGGATCCTGCTTCAGGTGATTCAGCACGGTCCAGCCCAGCATGTCGGGAAGAAACACGTCAAGCGAAACCGCGGTCGGATGATACTCGTGAGCGAGAGCGAGTGCCTCGGCGCCGCGCGTGGCTATGAGCACTTTGAAACCCTTGTCGCGAGACAGATCACACAGGACGCGCGCGTAGTGGACGTCATCTTCGACGATGAGCAAGATGGCGTCGTCGGGTTGCAGGTTATCACGATCGTCCTCAATCTTTTCGACCGTGTGCTCAGTGATGCCGGTAACCATCATCTGAGCCGGCGAAATGGCCGAGGACACTCGGGCTTCCACCGTAGCTGCGTTCGAGGTGGATGGTCCCACATAAGTCTGCGGCAAGTACAGCGTGAAGGTGCTGCCTCGACCGGGCGCGCTGCGCAACTGGATTTCTCCACCGAGCAAGCTGGCCAGTTCGCGGCTGATGGCCAGACCGAGACCGGTTCCGCCGTACTTGCGGCTGGTGCCTGCATCGGCCTGCTGGAAGGCTTCGAAGATGATGCGCTGTTTTTCGAAGGGTATGCCGATGCCGGTATCAGACACTTCGAAAGCAACGACCGACCCCGCGTTGCCAAGAATGGGATGATCCTCGCTCCAGCCGCTGCGCGCCAGAGAGACCGACATGCGAACGCCACCGACTTCGGTGAACTTGAAGGCGTTCGAGAGTAAATTCTTTAAAACCTGTTGCAGACGCTTCGAGTCTGTTACCACGCTGCGTGCGAGATGCGGATCGCTTTGCACTTCAAAGGTGAGACGACGATTTTCTGCCTCGTGCCGGAACGGGCGGCCGACCGCATCCAGCAGGCTGGCAAAGAAAACTTCCTCGGCTTCGACCGATACCGTTCCAGATTCGATTTTCGACAAATCGAGAATGTCGGTGATCAGGTTGAGCAAGTCGGTTCCAGCGCCATGAATGGTGCGGGCGAATTCGACTTGCTTAGGAGTGAGGTTCGCATCCGGGTTGTCGCTGAGTTGCTGTCCAAGGACCAGAATGCTGTTGAGCGGTGTGCGCAACTCGTGCGACATGTTGGCCAGGAACTCTGATTTGTATTTCGAGGTGAGCGCCAGCTCTTTGGCTTTATCTTCCAGAGCACGCCGGGCTTGTTCGATTTCCTGGTTCTTGCGTTCGACTTCTACGTTTTGCTCGGCGAGCTGCTGCGCTTTTTGCGCCAGCTGCTCGTTGGTTTGCTGCAATTCCTTCTGCTGCATTTGAAGTTCAGTGGCTAGCTGCTGCGACTGTTTCAGCAGGCCTTCGGTCTGCATGGTGGCCTCAATACTGTTTAGCACGATGCCGATGCTTGCCGTCAATTGCTCAAGAAACGCCAGATGCGAAGTTGTAAAGCTGCTCAGAGATGCCAGTTCGATGACCGCTTTGACGCGATCTTCAAAGAGAACCGGAAGAACAATTACGTTTCGCGGGACGGCTTCGAACAATCCGGAGCGAATCGAAATTGTGTTTGGAGGAAGCTCAGAGATCAGCATGCGGCGCTTTTCCGCGGCGCATTGTCCGACCAGCCCTTCGCCCAGCTTCAGCCGGCGCAAATGACCATCTTCACCATCGCCAGCGAAGGCAGAGAGCAAAACCATTTCGGCTGATTCCTCGCCGCCCATCTGGTAGATGACGCCTTGCTGTGCGCTCACCAGCGGGGCAAGCTCGGAGAGCAACATGCGGCCTACGGTGGCCAGATCGCGCTGGCCCTGCAACATTCCAGTGAAGCGGGCCAGATTCGTCTTTAACCAGTCCTGTTCGGTGTTGCGGTCCGTGGTTAAGCGGAGATTATCGATCATGGTGTTGAGGTTGTCTTTCAAATCCGCAACCTCGCCGCTGGCTTCCACCTGAATCGAACGGGTGAGATCGCCTTTGGTGACGGCGGTGGCGACCTCAGCGATGGCGCGCACTTGGTTGGTTAAATTGTCGGCGAGAAGGTTCACGTTTCCGGTGAGATCCTTCCAAGTACCGGCGGCGCCGGGCACGTTTGCTTGTCCGCCGAGACGGCCTTCCACGCCGACTTCGCGGGCAACTGTAGTTACCTGGTCGGCGAAGGTGGCGAGCGTATTCGTCATATTGTTGATGGTTTCGGCGAGCGCGGCGACTTCGCCTTTGGCATTCACAGTTAGCTTCTGCGTGAGTTCACCGTTGGCTACCGCGGTTACGACTTTCACGATGCCGCGCACTTGCTCGGTGAGGTTGGCGGCCATCACGTTGACGTTATCGGTTAGATCTTTCCAAGTTCCAGCCACGCCCGGAACCTGCGCCTGCCCGCCGAGTTTGCCTTCCGTACCTACTTCGCGGGCCACGCGGGTGACTTCAGCCGCGAAGGCGTTGAGCTGATCGACCATCGTGTTGATGGTGTTCTTGAGTTCGAGAATTTCTCCCTTCACGTCGACCGTGATTTTGCGCGACAAGTCGCCGCGGGCCACGGCGGTGGTTACTTCGGCGATGTTACGCACCTGACCGGTGAGGTTTCCTGCCATCGCGTTGACGGAGTCCGTAAGATCTTTCCATGTTCCGGCGACGCCAGAGACATTAGCCTGTCCACCGAGACGGCCTTCGCTGCCGACTTCGCGGGCCACGCGGGTTACTTCAGCGGCGAATGAGCGTAACTGCTCGACCATTGTGTTCAGAGTCTCTTTAAGCTGTAGGATTTCGCCGCGAACATCGACCGTAATCTTCTTCGAGAGATCACCGTTCGCGATGGCAGTCGCGACTTCAGCGATGTTACGCACCTGGCCGGTGAGGTTGCTGGCCATGAAGTTGACGTTGTCGGTGAGATCTTTCCACGTGCCGGCCACGCCCGGTACTTGCGCCTGGCCGCCAAGTTTGCCGTCAGTGCCGACTTCGCGGGCCACGCGAGTGACTTCGCCGGCGAACGCGTTGAGCTGATCCACCATGGTGTTGATGGTGTTTTTGAGTTCGAGAATTTCGCCTTTCACATCGACCGTAATCTTGCGCGACAAGTCGCCGCGGGCGACGGCAGTGGTTACTTCTGCGATGTTGCGGACTTGGCCGGTGAGGTTTCCGGCCATCGAGTTGACCGAGTCGGTGAGATCCTTCCAGGTTCCTGCGACGCCGGGCACGTTGGCTTGACCGCCGAGGCGACCCTCGCTACCCACTTCGCGGGCCACGCGCGTCACTTCTCCCGCGAACGCGTTGAGCTGATCCACCATGGTGTTGATGGTTTCTTTGAGCAGCAGAATTTCTCCGCTGACGTTGACCGTGATCTTCTTCGACAAGTCGCCGCTGGCGATTGCGGTTGCGACCTCTGCGATGTTTCGCACCTGGCCGGTGAGGTTGCTGGCCATGGAATTGACGGAGTCGGTGAGATCTTTCCACGTGCCGCCGACGCCGGGGACTTGCGCCTGGCCACCGAGTTTGCCGTCGGTGCCGACTTCGCGCGCAACGCGAGTTACTTCGGAGGCGAATGAGCGTAGCTGATCGACCATCGTGTTCAGCGTGTCTTTGAGTTCGAGAATTTCGCCTTTGACGTCGACCGTGATTTTGCGGGACAAATCGCCGCGTGCCACGGCGGTCGCGACTTCGGCGATGTTTCGAACCTGGCCGGTGAGGTTGCTGGCCATGAAGTTGACGTTATCAGTGAGATCTTTCCAGGTTCCAGCGACGCCCGGGACTTGCGCCTGGCCGCCGAGTTTTCCTTCGGTTCCCACTTCGCGGGCTACGCGCGTCACTTCTCCTGCAAACCCATTCAGCTGGTCCACCATGGTGTTAATGGTGTTTTTGAGTTCGAGAATTTCACCTTTCACGTCAACGGTGATTTTGCGGGATAAGTCGCCGCGAGCCACGGCGGTTGTAACCTCAGCAATGTTTCGAACCTGACCGGTTAGGTTTCCGCCCATCGAGTTTACGGAGTCCGTGAGATCTTTCCATGTACCGGCGACGCCGGGGACGTTGGCTTGTCCGCCGAGACGGCCTTCGGTGCCGACTTCGCGGGCCACGCGGGTGACTTCTCCGGCGAAGCGGTTGAGTTGATCGACCATCGTGTTCAGCGTTTCTTTGAGCTGCAGGATTTCGCCACGGACGTCTACCGTGATTTTGCGCGAAAGATCCCCATTGGCGATCGCCGTTGCGACTTCGGCAATGTTTCGCACCTGGCCGGTGAGGTTGCTGGCCATGAAGTTAACGTTGTCGGTGAGATCTTTCCAGGTGCCCCCGACGCCGGGGACTTGGGCTTGTCCGCCGAGCTTGCCCTCAGTGCCGACTTCGCGGGCTACGCGGGTTACCTCTCCGGCGAACGCATTGAGCTGATCGACCATCGTGTTGATGGTGTCTTTGAGTTCGAGAATTTCACCCTTTACGTCGACCGTAATTTTCCGGGATAGATCGCCGCGGGCTACGGCCGTAGTCACTTCGGCGATGTTGCGGACTTGAGCTGTTAGATTGCCGGCCATGGCATTGACGGAGTCGGTGAGATCTTTCCATGTTCCGGCCACGCCTACGACGACGGCTTGGCCGCCAAGTTTGCCATCGGTTCCAACTTCACGGGCTACGCGTGTCACTTCGGAGGCGAAGGAGCGGAGCTGATCGACCATCGTATTGATGGCTTCTTTGAGCTGGAGAATTTCGCCGCGGACATCGACCGTGATCTTGCGCGAGAGATCGCCGCTGGCGACGGCGGTTGCGACCTCTGCGATGTTTCGGACCTGCCCGGTGAGGTTGCTGGCCATGGAGTTGACGGAATCGGTAAGATCTTTCCAGGTTCCGGCGACACCGGGAACTTGCGCTTGGCCGCCGAGTTTTCCATCGGTACCAACTTCGCGAGCCACACGTGTTACTTCGGCGGTAAAAACGCCGAGCTGCTGAATCATGGTGTTGACGATGCTGGCGGAACGCAGGAACTCGCCTTCGAGAGGACGGCCGTCGACGTCGAGGCGAACGGTTTGGGTCAGATTTCCTTGTGCGACGGCGGCGATAGCGCGGGTAACTTCGGCGGTGGGTCGAAGCAAGTCTTCTACCAGCGTGTTGACCGATACTTCCATATCGCCCCAAGCGCCTTTGGATTCATGGAAGCGCGTACGTTCGCGAGTGCGGCCTTCTTTTCCGACCACCTGACCAACACGTTTCAATTCGTGCGCCATCTGTTGGTTGGCGGCGACGATGGAATTAAAGGTGTCGGCAATCTTGCCTTCGATTCCGGTCCAGGATCCGGGGAGCCGAACGGAGAAATCTCCATCCCGCATGGTTTGCAGGCCGGCGAGAATTAAGCTGAGATCAGCGACAGGCGGCTGGGCACCTGCAACCGAACCGGCGGTGCTCTTCGAACCGCCGTTGCTCTTGCTGCTATTGTTCGCGCCTTCTTCGAACGCGCCATTGGCAACGGCTGTGGTTGCGTCGCGGCTGTTTCTCTTCATAAACCAAGGCTCCTCAACTAAGCAAAGAATGACTGCGCGAAAAATGACTGAGCAAGAATTCTTAAATTTCTCAAAGCTTGGACATCCCGTTTCTGGTTTGCGCGGGCGGCTTTTTGCAAGCAGCCATCGTAAGGGTGAGACTAGGACGAACCCCGGTTCTAACGCACGCTGGGACCGGAGTCGATGCTACCGGGATCAGGGAAATCCGAATCATACTTTAGGATGCGACCTAGGGGGAGGTTTCGTTCCAAATAGTGATAGATAACACGAAAAACTCAGGACTGACTCTAGGGTTTTTACTGTAGGCCATGGCATCTGTAGATCTTTAGGTTCAAGTAACTTGCGCGCACTTGAACAACGAGGTTTACGGAATGTAATTTTCTTCCTTTTCAGCGATCTACAGCGATATTTACTCATGCTCAATTGGGCCTGGGTTGATTACGCTTCATAAGGGAACGGCATCCAATACCTGTACTTGCATTTGCGTGTACTTACGAATCTCCGTTTCCGGGCCGGCTCTTGGTTGCGTAGTGATAGAGTTCAAGGTGGGAGGATCATCATGCGCCTATTAAGTGTGAGGCTGATTGTCTCTCTCATCGTTGGCATCACGCTGGTGTCCCTGGGTTTTTCTTACTACGAAGTGCTGCGAGAAAAGCGTGTGCTGAGGAGTCAACTGGAGCGGAACTCCGAAGAACTGGGCGAGAGCTTTGCGCTCAATGCGGAGAAATCCTGGGAATCGGCTCGAACGTTACAAAGGACGGTGCAGCGTTTTGGGACTCGCGAACACCTGCTTGGCGTAGCGGTTTACGATCTGCAGGGCAAGTTGATTGCAATCACGCCCGAACTGAAGCCCATTATCGGAGCGACACCGGACGATGTAACCCGTGCGATCACGGAAAATCACGGGCAAAGTTCCTTTGGCCGTCTGGACAATTACCGCATCCACATTTTTGCCTTGCCGTTGCATAGGGACGACGATGTGATCGGTGGGCTGGCAGTTGTCCACAATGTGGATTACATTCGCGCCCAAAACCTCCGCACCTGGCGCGAAGCGTTCTTCACGGTGCTGGTGCAAGTATTCCTGATCGTTTTCATCACGGTACTGATCGTCCGCTCGAGCATAGTGGGGCCAATTGCGCGAGCCGCGCAGTGGATGCGGGCGCTGCGTACGGGAAGGATCTCGTCACGCCAGCAGATGCCGGATCTCGACCTATTCAAGCCATTGGCTTGGGAAGTTGTGACCATGGCCGAGAGCCTCAGCCAGGCAAGGAACGCCGCGGAGAATGAGGCGCGTTTGCGGGAAGCCAGAGAATCGAGTTGGACTCCGGAACGGCTGGCGGTGCAGATCCAGCAGCGGCTTCACGGCGGACGCCTTTTTGTAGTATCCAATCGGGAACCTTATATTCACCAGCGGAATGGCAAGTCACTTGAAGTGATCGTTCCGGCAAGCGGATTGGTCACTGCTTTAGAGCCTGTACTTACCGCTTGCGATGGCACCTGGATCGCACATGGCAGCGGGAACGCCGATATTGAAGTCGTGGACAAGGACGACCGGCTGCGCGTGCCTCCGGATAGCCCTCACTACACGTTGCGGCGAGTGTGGCTGACCAAAGAGGAAGAAGAAGGATACTATTACGGATTTGCCAACGAAGGGCTTTGGCCGCTTTCGCATATCGCGCATACGCGACCCATATTTCGCGCTGGAGACTGGCAGTTCTATCAGGATGTGAATCGGAAGTTTGCGGCGGCGGTGATCGAAGAGATCGCCGACACGGAAAATCCTGTGATTCTGGTTCAGGATTATCATTTCGCGTTGCTGCCGCGCATGCTGAAGGAAAAGAGGCCGGACGCGCGAGTGGCAATCTTCTGGCATATTCCGTGGCCCAATCCGGAAGCGTTTGGCATCTGCCCCTGGCAACGCCAACTGGTGGATGGACTGCTGGGTGCGGATCTGATCGGATTTCACGTGCAGTCGCATTGCAATAACTTCCTGCACACGGTGGACCGAGTGGTGGAATCGCGCGTCGACTGGGAACACTTTTCAGTAACGCGCCAGAGCCACCGGACGATCGTGCGTCCGTTCCCCATCAGCGTCGACTTAGGAGACGATATGGAGATTGAAGCCGATAGCTACGGAGTGGATTACCTTGAGCGATCAACCCTGATGCACAGCCTGGGCGTGGAAGCCGCGTTTGTAGGAGTGGGGGTTGATCGGGTGGATTACACCAAGGGAATTCATGAGCGCTTCCGCGCGATCGAAAGATTTCTTGAGAAATATCCAAAGTACCAGGGACAGTTTACGTTTGTACAGATCGGGGCTCCGAGCCGCACCCACATCAAACGCTATCACGACTTAATGGGAGAATTGGAAGCCGAAGCGGAACGCATCAACTGGCGGTTTCAGTCTGGCAAGTGGAGACCCATTCTGTTTCTGAAGCAGCAGCACAGTCACAAAGAGATTGAGCGTTACTACCGTGCCGCGGATCTTTGCCTGGTGACCTCCTTGCACGACGGCATGAACCTGGTGGCGAAGGAGTTTTTGGCGGCGCGGCGCGACGAGCGCGGGGTCCTGATCCTGAGCCAATTCACGGGAGCGGCTCGCGAGTTGCGCGATGCCTTGCTGGTGAATCCTTACGACATTGACCAGACTGCGGAAGCGATCCGACTGGCGATCGAGATGGAGCCCGAAGAAAAACAGATGCGAGTACACCGAATGCGAAGAATTATCAGGGAAAACAATATCCACCGCTGGGCGGGAAATCTGATCACCGAGTTGTGCGAACTGCGGCTCGATGGAACGGATCGGCCGCAAGGCAAATTTCGTGGGAGCACGACCGCAGCGTGATATCCCGCGAAAGCAAGAGCCGCCAATCCTCCGTCGCGAAAGTGGAAGACTCGAAAGGCGAGATTCAATCCTTCCTGCAGACTGTGGGCCGGGCGCCACAATCTTTGCTGATGCTTGATTTCGATGGAACCCTGGCGCCGTTCCGGCGAGACCGGATGATGGCGTTTCCTCATCCCGGAATCAGTTCCCTTCTGCAGGAAATTCGCGCGGCAGGAAAAACGCGAATTGTAATTGTTTCTGGAAGGAACGCAACCGAGATCATTCCGCTTCTTGGAATTGAGCCGCACCTTGAGGTTTGGGGATGCCATGGACTTCAGCGAATAAAGGTGGATGGCAGTGTGAAAATCTCCGCGCTTGACGAGCGTACATGGACGGCTCTGTTAGTGGCAGAGGAATGGCTGGGTGTTCAGCAACTCCAGAATGCGGCCGAATTTAAACCGGGAAGCATCGCGGTGCATTGGCGTGGTCTGAGCGAGAATCAAGCGCAGGACATCGGTAGACGCGTGATGTTGGGCTGGGCAGAAATCGCGCAGCAGTACGGCTTGGATCTGCTGCACTTCGACGGTGGGGTTGAGATTCGGAGCACGAGAGCGAATAAAGGCGTCGCTGTTCGCACGCTGCTCGGTGAGATGAAGTCGCCGGTTCCTGCTGCTTATTTGGGTGACGATATGACCGACGAAGCTGCGTTTGCGACGATTAATGGGTCGGGGCTGAGCATACTGGTGCGGCCTGAGTGGCGCCCGACTGCCGCCGGGCTTTGGCTGCGTCCTCCGCGAGAGGTTCTTGACTTTCTGAACCGGTGGCTCGAGGCCTGTCTGGAAGCGGACGACACGAGTGATAGTACGAGTTCAGAAATTAACGCATGACTTGCATTTGTTTCTGCGGCTCGTCTCTCCGTTGCGCCAACTAACCGTGGTGGATCAGGCGCTGGCGGTACGCTGAAGCCGCGCCTTTCGAAACAGATTCAAACTGATCCACTACTTACTCCGCTAAGTAATGGGTAGATCAGCCGTAACCAGGGTGCCGCTGCCGGAGGAGTGGATATTGAGAACTCCACCTAGTTGACGCAGCCTTTCGCGCATTCCGTTAATTCCGACTCCGCTTGCAGTGCGCGAGGATCGGTGAGAGATTCCTTTTCCCAAATCGCTGACTTGCACGCAGACGTGATCCACAGATCTGGTAATGCGCACTGATGCGGTCGCGCTTCCCGAGTGCTCCTGCACATTGGCCAGAGACTCCTGCACCACACGAAATACTGCGATCTCTTTCTCGCGTGAAAGGCGCCCGAAGTCAGGCGAGATTTCGACCGCGACAGTGATACTGGTACGCTGAGCAAACTTTTCCGAGTACCACTGAATGGCAGAGGACAAGCCCATTTCATCCAAGGTAGGTGGATGCAACAGATGAGAAAGCTGACGGACCTCTCCGAGCAATGCCTCGACTAACGCTGCGCTCTCGGAGATCAGTTTCGATTCGTGGGCATTCTCCCGATCGATGGTACCCAGCACACTCAGGTTCATGGACAGCGTTGCCAATACCTGGGCGGTGCTTTCATGTAGCTCGTGGGCAACTCGGCGACGCTCCTCATCGCGGATCAACATAAGTTGGCTGGTCAGCGTGCGCAATGATGTTTCAGCATTTTCGCGTCGTTTGATTTCTTCCAGAAGCTGGGAATTTTTGCTCTGAAGCTCAGCGGTGCGAGCTTGAACATGCAATTCCAATTCCTGGCGAAGCCGCCTGTGTTCGGCTACTTCGGTCTCCAGGGCGTTGGCCTTTTGCTGCAACTGGGAGATGGTGCGAAGGCGCTCATCTTCGCTGGCCAGACCCATATAACTTTCGGTTGGAATTACCGAAGAATGCTCATTGCACACTTTCAGGAATAAATCCGCATCTTGTTCGCGCTCGAAACAGCTCATGGGGTAAGCGCAGAGGAGGGAAAAGGACTCGATTCGAGCCAAGCCGTTCCATAATTGTTCAAGGCGAATCGCAGCGTCGGCTTTTCCCTCGACCCATAGCAATGCGACCATTTCTCCAAATATCGCAATCCGCGGATGTTCGCTGCGGGCAGAATCGCCGGTCCTAGAGGCAATGGCTTTGGCGATGATCCCGCCGACCACGCGATTGAAGCGGTCTTCGTTCGGCAAACCCATGTTCGGCGAACCCTCGGACATGAAGGTATCTAAAACTTCTCTCGCATCCAGGACAACGAACTGACCGCGCTCGAGCAAACAAGTGACGTCCAGTCCCCGAGCGGAGAGCCATTGCAGAAGAGCGTTGCGGTGTGGTTCAGTTGCCACCACCACGGCGGCATCGCCAAGTCGCAAAGCATCACCGATATATTCGCTGAGTTCTTCGAGCAGGAACTTGTCCTGCGAATAAAACTGAACACCGTGCTGGTGGTTGCCGTGGTGCGACCAGATGCCTTTGTTTACGGGTGTTGGCGCACTTGTGGCGCCGCGGGTTGGTGTCCCGTGCATGTTTCCGTCCCAATCTGAAAAGTGATCAGCTTTTCGCCCTTCACATAATGCCGATTGCGGCGCAGGGCGGACATACAGTGGTCACTGTATTAGGGGGATATTTCCTAGATGGGCAATTACTTGATCGGATGGCAAAGGTCGGCTCGGATCTGGAACCGCCGACGAAGGCTGTCAATCGGTGGGAGTAGTGGCTTCTGGGTCTGCTTCGATCGTGACTTCCACTTCTGCGCCCGGCTTTAAGCGAACCTTTTCCCCGTTCTCGTCAGTTAAGCTGTTCTCGATGCGCACCTCGCGGTAGAGGTGGTCCGCGGCATGGATGGCAATCTGGGCACGTTCGGGTTCACTAGGGAAAACAGGTTTGATAATTTTTTCGACCGTGGCGGGCAAAGTGGTACTGGGTTTTTCGCTCATACAACTCCCTGGAATGTCGAATGGGAAAACCAACGACCGCAGAATCGCTGTGAACGCATTATAGCCTTCTCGAGATGGTACAGGAAAGACCGGGGGTAGATTTTTCCGTGCTGAACGAGGCTCTCGTGGCCGACCTAGACCGACGTTTTTTGCGCGTCGCTGGGTTCGGTGAGAGATTCTGCCGGGGCGTTCGGCTGGGTGAGTTGGCGGATCTGTGCCAGCGCATCCGAGAGCGTGATGGAAACCAGACCTGAGCAGGCCGGGCCGAGGCGCTGCCGAGCTCGATTGCTTTCGAAACTCCAGAGTCCGATTACAACCGGCAAAGCTGAAACGCCACTTCGCAGCCGCCGGCAAACCGAACGGGCCTCGCCCACTGCGAAGGGAGAAATCGAGGATATGCAAACGGCGGCGTAGCCGTCTTGGGAAAGCTGCGCTAAAGCAGCGTCAGTCAATTCGGCGCGGAACTGGCTGGCCGGGAGCCCTGACTGTTGCAGCAACTGAATCAACATCATTGTCACTAGTTCGTCGGCGCCGCTGTTGGCCGGAATGCAGGCAGTGTTGGTTCTTGCCGCGCCTACATCGGTTCGCGCCGATTGGCGGTGCGCATTATCATCTGCGTCAGCGTTATTGCCGTCCTCGGCGTATTGATCTCCCAGGTCCTCGATCAACTCCCTGACATTTCGGAACATAAATCTTCTCGTAGTGTCATCCGGACCTTCCGTCTGGTGATCGTGTTCGGCCAGCTTGAGAGCAGGAAGGATGATGGATTCATACAGACTTTTCAGAGAGTTTTCTTTCAGGTGAGCCTCGGCGATGGAGCGCGCCTCTTCCTGATCCATGGCCAGCAGGCGCTGATAGAAGCACTGCTCCGGCAACAGCACGGGTTCGTCGCCTAACAGCACTTCGAGAAAATTCAACTGCGGAACATGACGGCCCAAAACGATCAGACAAACCGTAAGAGGAGTCGAGAGAATGAGTCCTACTGGTCCCCATATCGTGGCCCAGAACACCGCGGCCACCAGGATCGCCAGCGAGGATATGCCGGTATGAGAACCATAAAGCAAGGGCTCGATGAAATTGGCGACGGTTACTTCCAGAGTCACGAAAGCCAGGAACACCAGTCCGGCGTGGTGCCAGCCTGGAAATACGGCCAGGGCTAAGGCAACGGGAAGAACAACAGCGATGAGAATACCTACGTAGGGAACAAAACGCAGAACTCCTGCGAAGACGCCCCACAGCAGCGCGTGAGGAATTCCGATAAAGTAAAGCGCCAAACCAAATACGGCTCCGTAACAGGCATTGACGGCAAATTGCAAGACAAGATAACGGCTGAGGCGGCGACCGGCGTCATCCAGAGCCTGGGTCATCACGTTTAGCTGTCCGTGTCCGGCAAGCCGGATAGCGCGATTTCGGAGATCTTCGCGTTTAGCCAGCATGAAGAGAGTAAAGATGATAACGATGGCGGCCGTCTCGAGCGGGCCGGCAAGCGGACCGAGGAGGGCGCGAAGATCCTGAACCAGATTCGATGGAGGCTGGGCCACTTGCACAGGAATGGGCCGCGACGAGCGAGATGTTTCTTGTTGTTCTTTTTCCTGCTTCGCCGAAGCAATTTGTCCTGGAACGGCCGCGAGTTCCTTATTTAACTCTTGAACGGTGGCGGTCGCTTTACTGAGATTTCCGCCCTTCGAGGCATGCAGCAGTTTAATTTTCTCATCCAGATTGGACTTGTAATCGGGAAGCTGAACCATGATCTCGACCAATTGACGGGCGACTCCCCAAGTCATGCCTGCGACCAGAATAAAAGAAAGGATCAGCACAGTTAGAACGGAAGCGACACGTCCGATCCGGGTTTTTTCCAGTAGGGAGACGATTGGGGTAAGCAGGAAGCTCAGTACAAAGGCGAGCGCCAGTGGGATGAAAAGCTCACGGCCAAAATACAATGCGGCGATCGCCAATACGAAGGCGATAAGGACCAACGATTTAGAGCCTGAAGCCGCCTTGGAAGTCGCCAAAGTATGACTCCAGTTCTGTCGTGAGAATTCGGCCTAAGTTTGGAAATCCACTCCTTGCATTGTTGACGACTACGATTGTGCACAAACAGCCAGAAGAACTAAGCAGCAACAACTTTGGCTCCGGTACAACCTGCATGTCCGCAGCCGCATGCACTCTCAGAGCCCTTGCCGCTTTCGCAGGCCGGGCTGCAGTATCGGCTGTTCGGGGCGGCTGGACAACTACATTTTTCATGTGCACATTTTTGATCAGCACTGTTCATGACCTTACACTCCTTCTTTCAATTGCGAGTTTAATTGCAGGCATCGATTGTTTTGACGCACAAAGATCAAGATATTAGTGCTGATTTATGTCAGCAGGGTTGCCGAACAGCGGCCTAACCGAGGGCTGATCTTTTGAGCTCCGACCTCCTGCCGGGTAGTACTTCTGAGTATTGAAAAACAGGGTTTTCGCTTGGAGGGAATACAGCGTTTCTGGTATGGTCTTCAAAGTTTGGATTGGTTTCGGGCAGGTCCTCAGTTCAAGATTCGCTGGATCGCTGAGGGTTGAAGCAAGTAGGTTTCGAAACCAGCGCCATCATCAAGCCACTTAGAGAGCCTTGATGCGCCCCGCTCGCGCACAGGCGGTAGTTCCTTACGAAGTCCCACAAGGACGGCAAGCTAATCAAAATGTGGAGAAGTATGTATGTCGAAATATCTGTTGCAGGTCGTGTGCCTGTCGGCCGTTTGCGCTTCACCGCTGTTTGCTGGCGTAACGGTCAGTTCCCCCGCTAACGGTTCGACCTATCAGGGATCCGTTCCTTACGCAGCCTCGGCTACGAGTTCATGCGATAAAGGCGTGGCTTCCATGGGAATTTACACTGCGCCCGGCGTTCTAACTTACGTGGTGAACGGCTCGAAGCTGAATACAAGCTTGGCATTGGGCTCGGGAACTTATGACACGGTAGTTGAAGAATGGGACTACTGCGGCGGAGCTTCTACGACGCCGGTCAAAGTGACGGTGGGCAGCGGAGGCGGAAGTGGAAAGACATTCTCCAATATTCAGCGCGCCGGTGGATGGGGAAAATATGGGCAGGGACCACCAAACTTTGTGGACTGCTCACCTTCGCCGTGCGATGGCATCTCTTTCTCCATGGCCCAGGGGGTTAAGTCGCCTTCCATGAGCGGAGACGCCGCCGAATTTAACGTAGGGGGCAGCAAAGTTTATTCCGACGCACTGTTTAATAACCATTTGATTGGCCCTGCGTCATCGCAAGGGATACCAGACTCAAAACATACGCTGGTCCCGACTCTCCACGACTTCACCTACGACGTCTATTTCTTCGGAAGCAACCTGGGGCTTTCGCAGGCGCTGGAGTTTGACATGAACCAGTTCTTTAGCGGCATGGGTTTCATCTGGGGTCATGAGTGCCGCATCGCCGGCGGAAATGAATGGGACGTATGGGATAACCAATCGGCGCACTGGACTCCGACTGGCATACCCTGCCATCCCAACAATAATGCGTGGAACCATCTCACGATCAAGGTGCAACGCACGTCGAACAACGAGTTGTTGTATCAGTCGATTACTCTCAACGGAGAGACTCACAATTTAAACTGGACCTTTGGCCATGGCTCTGCACCTGGCAGTTGGTACGGCGTAACCATCAACTATCAGCAGGATGGGAATAACAAGCAGAATTCCTACAACATATACCTCGACGATCTGACCTTCTCTTATGAATAGGGCGTATCGAGGGAAAGAACTTGATTGTTTGATGGGCTTTCTCAGCAAAGCCCGTATATGTTCTAAAGATGCGGACTCGCTAACGCGGGTCCGCATTCGTGTTTTGGGCAAAATAACGGTATCCCTTTCCCACTCCTGAAATACTCCTGAGATTCCCCATCGGTAACACGTCGGTAACTTGGTGCTCGTTCAACGCCGGTACACAATAGGCGTAAGCACTGCTTTCCTGCGACCGCTCACGCAGGAATGCTTTCCGCTACAACACTGAAGTGAATTCTGGAAGCATTTACTCCAGCAATCACGATGACTTTGCCGTGAAACCCTGAAAAGCCGCAAATGTCACTTATGGATGAACGGAGAAGCGAGCGCTTTGGGCGGTACGAGATCCTGGCCGAACTGGGACGCGGAGCCATGGGCGTGGTCTACAAGGCTCGCGATCCCAAGATCAACCGCGTGGTGGCGGTAAAAACCATTTCTCTCGCCGGGCAGCCCGCGGATGAGGAGCAAGAGTATCGAGAGCGCTTCTACCGCGAAGCCGAAGCCGCGGGCCGCCTTTCTCATCCCGGCATTGTCACTATCTTTGACGTGGGAGAGGAGCCCGAGACGCGAGCGCCGTACATCGTGATGGAATTTGTAGGCGGGCAGTCACTGGACAAACTGCTTTCAGCGGAAGACCGGAAGTTGCCGCTGGAAACTGCGCTACAGTTGACCCACGAACTAGCGGAAGCTCTGGACTGCGCTCACGGCCAAGGCGTGGTTCATCGTGACTTAAAACCTGCCAATATTCTGCTTACGGAAGATGGGCGCGCCAAGATTGCTGACTTTGGCGTGGCCAAACTCAATCTTGCCAATCACACTCTGGCGGGGCGAGCGTTGGGAACTCCTGCGTATATGTCGCCCGAACAATTAAATGGCGAGGCGGTGGATGGCCGATCGGACTTGTTCTCGTTGGGCGTCGTACTGTACACGATTCTGACGGGTTACCGGCCATTCCAGGGAAACAGCGCGCTCACCGTTTCGTACAAAGTGGTGAACCGCGATCCGATTCCTGCGACGGTTCTCGATACCGAGTTGCCCCCGGCGTTGGATTACATCATTGCCCGGGCTATGGCGAAAGACCCAGCTCAGCGCTACCAGCGCGGGATGGAAATGGCGTTGGATATTCAGGATTTGCGGGAAGGCCGCGAGCTGTGGAGCAAGGCAAAACAACCCGGTGCGGCTGCAAGCGGCGCGCCTGCGCTTGCCGCTGAGAAAGATAGGCCGTCGGCGACGGGGAAGGCCAGCACCGCAGGAAAATCTCGCTTACCGAAACGACTCCAGTCTCAGCAGAAGAACCTGGCGGAAAAACTGCTGAACAAGATGGGGAGGACGTCGATTGTCGGCGCGGTATTTTTGGCGGGACTGCTGCTTTTCGGGCTTCGCCTTGATCGCGTGCTTTGGCCTAAGACTCCGACCCGAAAGTTATCTGAGAAAAGCGTCGACACGCCGTTGGTCCTACCAGGTCAGGTAGCGATCCCAAATCCCGCACCTGTAGCAGTGGCGCCTAGCCCCAACGAATTGTCTCCCCCCACGATGGCAGAGAAGACAGTTACAAAACGACCCACTGTTGCTCAGCCAGAAGAAGTCAGCAAAAAGATAAAGAAGTCCGCAGCCCTCCCGCATTCTGCAGCCACTGTAACCTCTGCCAGCGCGAACGCAGTGGGATTACCTGCAGCGACGACTCCAGCCTCAGCCACTTTGGATATTGAAGTGGACCACAAATTCGCCGAAGCCAAGCTCTCCATGTGGGTGGACGACCGACTGAGCTATACGCGCACTCTGGAAGGAACTGACAAGAAACATTTAGTGCTGTTCCATCATGTTCAAGGCCACGAAATTCATGCCATGCCGATCCCGGCCGGAAGCCACCGTCTTCGCGTGCAAGTCACTTCGGGAGAAAACTCTTCTGACCAGTCTGTGACCGGAGACTTTTCCAGTGGAAGCGAGAAGCTGCTACAGGTTTCCGTCGACAAGCGCGGAGTGATGACTCTGAACCTGGAGTGAATTCGACTGAGCCTCAGGCTCTGAAGTCTCTTTTAAAAATCTCCGCGACGAACCAAATAAATCAAGCAGCTTCTCCCGAAGGGGACTCCGCATTCACAGTTTCTGGTTTGCCATGCGCCGGGCGATGTATTTCTTGTTGCAGCGTTGGCCAACGCTTGTGTGGGAAGTCGGGCAGGTCAACTGTCTTCCCAGTACGAGCTGATTCATAGATGGCGCGAACGATGCGAACATCGGCCAGGCCCTCCTGTCCAGAAGGTTCCGGCTCTCTGTTTTGCAGAATACAGTCGGAAAAATAAACTATCTCGGCAGCGAACTGGTCGCGCTTGGGAAAAGTCTTGCTGGTCGACTTGCCATCTTTCGTAATCCGATATTTGATTGCCGACGTGTATTCGTACGCTGGGTCCGCGGTTAGAACGCCTTTGGTTGCAACCACTGTGTAGCGACTGATATCGGCAGCTCCGAAGCTGCAGGTGAACATCGCGAGTCTTTCGCCCGGGAAACGCAGGATGACCGAGGACATCTCCTCGACCTTCTGGAATCGTTTGTCCCCACTGTTGGCGCTGCGGGCCAGGATTGAGGACGGTTCGGAGCGAAACAAATTGCGGGCAGCATTGATGCAATAAACACCCATGTCGTAGACGGGACCGCCCCCTTCTCGACAGGTTCGGTGACTCGGATATTGCCTTCGGCCACCTGCTGGGCGAAATCAGAACTGAAGATTCGCGAGGCTCCCAACTTGCCGCTTTGCGCCAGTTGCGCGGCTTCGAGGTTGCCCTTCTCGAAGTGGAGGCGATACGCGATCATCAGTTTTACGCCATTGGCATCCGCGGCCTGGATCATGGATTCGCACTCTTCTTCCGTGACTGCCATAGGCTTCTCACAGAGGACGTGAATTCCGGTCTTCGCCGCTCGCACGGCGTAATCGTGATGAAGGTGATTGGGAACGACTAGGTAAACGGCGTCGACCAGGGAAAGAGCCTGATCGTACTCCTCGTAGGAGAAAACGCTTTTTACGCGATACTTCTTGCCGAGTTTCTTTCGCTTTTCGGCATCTCCGGAGACGATGGCTGTTAACTCAGAATTTTCCGCGCGCTTGAAGGCGGGGAGAACCGCGACTTGCGCGAGATCTCCGAGGCCTACGACCGCATATCGTATTTTTCCCTCAGGGTGATTTTCGCGATTCATATGCTTCTCCAGGTTTACGAATTCTTGGATGCTTTGGAAAGCGCCGCGCGTTGACGGCTCTTTGCAATCACAGCAAGGCGGCGATTTTGGTAAAGTCCTGCACGAACTCCTGCATTTGCGCTAGCCGGGCCGCGGCGTCTGGAGCGCGAAGTATGGATGATGGATGCACCGTCGCGACAACTTTAGGAGCTAGCCGGGATTCAACTAGCTGGCCGCGCTGACGAGTCACGCTGAATTCGCTACCCAGTAAGGCTTGAGCGGCGGTCGCGCCTAAACAGACCAGGACTACCGGCCTTACAGTTCGCAATTCTGCATCAAGCCACGGGCGGCATGCCTCGATCTCAGAGTGTCGAGGCTTCTTGTGAATGCGGCGCTTGCCACGTTGCGCTGGAGCCCATTTGAAGTGCTTCACGACGTTCGTGACATAAACGTCTGTGCGATCGATGCCAGCCTGCTGTAGCGCTTCGTCGAGAATTCTTCCTGCAGGACCGACGAAAGGATGTCCAGCTAAATCTTCCTGATCTCCTGGCTGTTCGCCGACAAGGAATAGCTTTGCGCCCGGTGGACCTTCGCCGAAGACAGTCTGCGTGGCATCTTTCCAGAGATCGCAGGCTTTACAATCGCGGGCCGCATGGCGAAGGGCGGGGAGCGAATGCGACGCAGCTTTCGACAGCGGGCTGTTCGGCGGTCGGGAACGTTCAGCGGGAACGTCCCGTGATTTGAGCGACCTTTTCATTGGGACACACTTGCCGGGACTGGACTCATATCTCTAGAAGCATAGGCTGGACGGGAAGCCTCTAACATCCGGTGGCGACTGTAGTGCGCTGGATGAATTGAGGTGCGCCTGCGCACGCAGTTCGTATACGGCCACTATTTCCACGCCAGTGCATCTGAAAGTCTTGTGTTTCATTCCGGAGGCATCATGGCAAACACCAAGAAAAAGCGCTGGGTAGCGAAAGTGACGACGGATTCTACACATCCTCCCGCGAAGCTCTTCACACGAAAGGCTGCTACCATAGCGCGCAGTCTCGCATCGAAAAAAGTTTCTCCGAAAGGACCAGCCTCAGGGATGAGGATGCTCACCTACTTCATCAATCGTGCCGGGCGCGGTTTGAGCGCCGCACGCAAGGCCGAGTTGGAGAAAGCCAAGGCGCTGCTGTCACAGCGCATCGAGCGGAATAAAAAGTCAGCGGAGCGAAAAGCAGCGTGATGTGAAGTACGGGACCACCGTCTGCTAATGACGATTAGCCATGGATTTGCGATCCGCGCGGGCCCGCAGAGTGTGGGTAGGCACGTTGGGGCGGTGGGCGCGAAGTCGCCGGCACAGCACTTCACGAAGTTGCCAGATGGAAAATGCAACTAAAAACCAAACCGCAGTAGCGACGGCGAGCACAATTGGTGTTTTCCATTGAGTGAGTTTCAGCCAAACGATGACAGAGAATGCGACCAGACCGAAGCCACCCATGGCGGCTCCGGCCACATCGACGGCGGCAGCGGCTCGGCCGCGCTCCGCGCCCTCGTAGCCAGCGCGCTCTTTTTTCTGCTGTTCGCGCTTCCTGATAAGGGTGGCCGTCGCGGGGACGATGACGGGAAATGCCAGAAAAAGACCACCGACTTCGGGGCCATATCGCTTCGCAACCAAACCGGCAAAGGCTGTGACGGCTCCGCCAAAAGAAAAGCGTAAGGCGTACTCATACCACTTCGAATTTTTTAAGCCGGTCGTATCAACTTTGATCTTCACTGATTACCTCAACACGACATACCACAGGCCTAAGGCGCACACCAACCACAAGCCCAGCCCGAGGGTCGTGGCTGACAGAACCTGCACCCGCCGATGCATCATCCACCGGCTTATCACGGCGGCGTAAATAATAAATGCGACGGACCCTAGGATCATCGACCTGGCTTCGATACTGGCGTAAGCCTTCCCTTCTTTCATGATGGTCAGAGCCAGCGTAGCGAGGGCGACGGAAGGCGCGGCGCCGAAAAGTCCGGCAAAGCTTTTCGGCTTGAGCAACTCGCCGATCAGCGCGAACGCTGAGACGACTGTCCCTCCGACGATTATTCTGAAGAGAATATCTTTCATTCGCGTCCTCCGGCATGACAGTTCAAGATGTTAGCTCTCCAACCAACTTTCTACGAGCAGCAAAAATGCGGGGAGTCTGCGATCGACTCCCCGCTAATCGACGGTGAGAATTAACTAAGCGGCTTTACGAGATTTCCGTTTATCCCGAGGCTGTTCTTCTTCCTCACTCTCAGAATCGCCCTGCTGAGCTTCGACATTGATTTCTTTCGCCAGTTCGGTCAGCTTCTCGTCAGTTTCCTTTTCCTCTTCCAACGTCTCTTTCAGAAGCGACGCCTGCTCCGATTCGCCCAGCAGCTCGGCGTAAGCGAGCACCGAACCGTAGCCGGCGATTTCATAGTGCTCGACGCGTTGCGCGGCGGAGATGAGGGCGGCATCCATCATTGCGTCTTCGAAATCCTCGCCCATGATCTCGGCGCCCTCTTTGATCAGGCCTTCCATTCCCAAACATTTCTTGCCTGTGGCTTTTTCTCCCAACTGTTCGAAAATCTGTTGCAGGCGCTCGACGTGTCCCCGAGTTTGCTCCAGGTGGTCCTCAAAGCCCTGGCGCAATTCATCGGACGATGCCGCCTTGGCCATCTTCGGCAAAGCCTTGGTCAATTGATTTTCGGCACTCAATAAATCCTTAAGTTCTTCGACATACAGCTCTTTCAAAGAATTTTTGCTCATGTTCCCCTCGTATTCAGAATTTGCCCCAAAACAGCGGCTCGTTTATGTTCCGTTAGTTGCGGAAGCTTGCCGGGCGGATGGTTGAGATCGCTAAGCATCGAGAAACTTTTCAGAAAGCGGAGCGGACGAATAAACTCCCGCATGCCCCCGGGCCTCAAAGCTGGATAGCCTCGAGGCTCGCGAGCTTTGCGGGCTGGATTATGCCGCGGCCTTTTCGTCGAACTTGATCAGGACCTTCGTATATCCATCGATGCGCTTATCGAACTTATCGTATGCGTCGGGAGCGTCATCGATATGGATGCGATGGCTGACGATCTGGCTAGGTTTAGCACGGCCATTGACAATGAGATCGCGCAAGTATTCGTTGTATTTCTTGACCGGAGCTTGCCCGCTTCCCATCGAGATTCCCTTGTCAAAATAATCGGCCAAAGGAAATGGGAAGATGCCCTTCTTGGCGGCATCATTCCTGGCTCCCGGATCGGGGGCAATATAGACGCCAATCATTCCAATGCTTCCGGTTGGGTTGACTACACGGACACAATTCTCCAACACCTGCGTAGCTTTCTCTTTGTCTGGACTCTCGTCATCGCGCGCCTGATAGCCCACGGCATCGATAGCACAGTCGACACCTTTCATCTTTTCCTCACCGGGGCGAAGGCTTTGCTGGATTCCGCGGTTCTTCTTTCGCAGCTTGAAGATCTGCTCCACGGGATCGTCTTTGGAGAAGTCGACAGGAGTCGCTCCCAGCTCTTCTGCTTTTTGCAGACGTTCAGGAATGTTATCGACCACGTACACTTCGGACGCGCCTTTGAGAAGCGAACAGTATGCGGAAAGCAAACCTACAGGACCGGCGCCAAATACGGCGACGGTTTTGCCGGGAGCCACACAGGCTAATTCGGTCGCGTGATATGCCGTGGGAAAGACGTCGGAGAGCAGGAGGAAATCGTCTTCCCACTCGTCGCCGGGCTTTCCGGGAAGCTTCAGACAATTAAAATCCGCATAGGGCACCAGAACGAACTCCGCCTGGCCGCCTTTGTAGGGGCCCATTCCGGCATAACCGTAAGCAGCGTGCGGTTGGTCGGGATTCATCACCAGGCAAGCTTCGGTGTGCCCGCGATGGCAGTTGAAACAATATCCGCAGGCGACATTGAAAGGGAGAACTACCCGGTCGCCTTTCTTGATGCTTTGTACCGCATCGCCGACTTCTTCTATGACGCCCATAATTTCGTGACCAACCACGGTGCCTTCCTCAAGAGGGGTGCGGCCGTCATACATATGCAAGTCGCTGCCGCAGATACCGGTGGTCGTAACTTTTAGAATGGCATCCGTAGGAGAATTTATTTTTGGTTTCACTTCATTGGACACTGACATTTGCCGAACACCCTTGTAAGTAACGGCCTTCATCTTCATTAAAGCCTCCAGAATTTTAGGGAATATAGGCGAAAGACCCGAACCGGATCTTGCGGGCCAGATACTTCAGAGTATGAGCCGCGTCGCGAGGAACGAGAATCGGGTTCAGCGGGTATCGTTCTGTTAATTCGCCCAGCGATTTCTTAATTATTGTGAGGGTCGCATTTTTTTCTCAGCCTTTTAATTCAGGGAAAACTCATAATCCCCGGAGGAGAGGATTGGGACGTTTCGCTAGTTCGCGCATACAGCAACTCCTGTATGGCGACGGAGTGTAAGCCCCTGCAATTATTACCGCACCTCGTGCGGCTATCGTGTTCCAAAGGGAAAATGCAAGATCGCGTTCCGACAATCCTCTGTATAGACGACGATTCCGAGACGCTGGCTCTGCGTCGGCATTTCCTGCAAAGTTCTGGATATTCTGTGGTCACGGCATCCTCCGGAGTGGAGGGTCTGCAAGCATTGTCTGAGGCTCAGGGAATTGACCTGGTACTTCTCGATTACATGATGCCTGGAATGGACGGAGACGAGGTCGCTCAAGAACTCAAGAAACAGAATCCGCAGTTGCCAGTAGTCGTCGTGTCTGCCGTGGCCCAACTCCCTCAGGGATTGTTAACCATGATCGATGGCTATGTGCAAAAGGGACAAGATCCTGATGTTCTGCTGGGCACCGTGTTGAAGATTTTGACGTCGCGCAGCAGAGAGGGCGCACCAATGGAAAGCTCCAACTTGGGTCGTAAGACAGTGCTTTGTGCCGAAGATGATGAAGATCAACTGATTTCGCGAAAAATGGTATTTGAATCCGCGGGTTTCGATGTGCTGCTGGCGCGTTCCGGAGCGGAAGCTTTGCAGTTGTTCCAGGCTCACTCTGTGGACGCTGTGGTCCTGGATTACTGGATGCCGCGCATGAAGGGACTATCCGTAGCACGCGAAATGAAGCAGTTGCGGCCCAACATACCGATTCTCGTCCTATCAGGATTCTCTTCGCTGCCGGATGAGACGATTGGCATTGTCGATACATGGTTACAAAAGCGGGATGTGGAACCAGGCGAACTATTGGCGGAAGTGAACAGACTGATAGAGAAGAACGCAGCGGGCTGATTCTCTCGTTGGAATAGACGAGTAGTTGCGGTAGCGGTTGAGTTAACTCGATTCGAGCACTCTCGCAAATGCAAAACAAAATCAGCCGGTGTACGCTCGGAGGAGGAAGGAGAATCCTGCGATTCGTCGTGGCTCTATTTTTCCTGTCGTCGACGAGCTTCGTGGCAAGCGCTCAGCCGGATCAGTCCGAAAATCCTTTGAAGCATCTGAGCCTGGCAGAACTTGGCAGCGTCGAAGTGACAACGGCTTCCAAGGAGCCGGAAGAAGTATGGAATACTGCCGCCGCGGTCTATGTCATCACTCATGACGATATTGAGCGCTCCGGGGCAACCAGCATTCCAGAGGCGTTGCGCCTGGCTCCCGGAGTGGAAGTAGCGAGAATCGATAGCAGCAAATGGGCTATTGGCATTCGCGGCTTCGGCAGCAGGCTTTGCCGGGACGTGCTGGTGCTGATTGACGGGCGAACCGTCTACACCACTCTGATTGCGGGCACCTACTGGGAAGTTCAGGATTATGTGCTGGAGGATATCGACCGCATCGAAGTCATCCGCGGACCCGGCGGGACCATCTGGGGGCCGAACGCGCTGAACGGCGTTATCAATATTATTACCAAGAACAGCAGAGAGACCCATGGCGATTACGTGAGCGTGGGCGGCGGGAACATGGAAGAGGGCTTTTTCAACGCCCGCTACGGCGGCGGCGACGGGAAGACTCTCGACTATCGCATGTACGCCAAGGGCTTCAACCGCGGGCCAGAGTACCACACCGACAACATAAATTTTGACCGTTGGCGCGCCGCGCAGTTCGGATTCCGCATGGATTGGAGCGCGAAAAACCGCGACACTTTCAGTTTGCATGGGGACATGTACGACCAGGGGAATGGTGAAAGCGTCGATGTGACCAGCTACGCGCCGCCTTACTCGCAAATTGTTTACTCTACGGCGCCTCTTTTTGGCGCTAATCTCACCGGGCAATGGAAAAGGGTATTCAGCGAAGGAAATGATATTCAGCTGGAGGCGTATTTCGACCGAACGAACCGGCAAGAAGCGGACTTCAGCGACATTCGAAATACCTTCGACGTGGATTTTATGGACCGGTTCCGACTCCCTGCGAGGCAACAGATTTCCTGGGGGCTGGGGGCACGTTCCAGCAGAGGCGATGATCGGGTCGTAAACTCAGGCCTCGCCTTCGTTCCTTACAATCGAACCGACTTGCTCTTCACGGCGTTTTTGCAGGATGAAATTGCGCTCGTTGCCAACAGGCTTTCCTTTTTGGTCGGTACAAAGGCGCTGAAAACAAATTACACCGGAGTACAACTCGAACCTACCGGACGCTTGCTGTGGACCCCCACTGCGCACCAATCCGTGTGGGCGGCTTTCACTCACGCCTTGCGCACGCCATCAGACGGAGAACGAGATTTTTATCTTTTAGGCGACACGGGCTCTGCGTTGGACGGATTGCCGGTACTGGCAAGATTCAACGCGAACCCTAATTTTCGTTCCGAAGAACTCAACGGTTACGAAGCAGGCTACCGACGCTTGATCGCCAAGAATCTGTATGTGGACGTAGCCGCTTTTTATAATCATTACGGCGATCTCTTCAGCGAGGACGTTATTGGTGGCCCCTTTGTGGAGACCATTCCGGGTCCGCCACACATTTTAATCCCGGCGGAGTTTGGCAATGGCCTTGTGGGTACAACCAAGGGAGCGGAGATCGCGCCCGCGTGGGAGGTCACAGGCTGGTGGCGGCTCCAGGCGTCGTATTCGTACCTGCAGATGGACCTGAAAAAAGGTACTGGCTCGATGGACATAGGCACTGCTCCTATCACTGAGAAATCGAGCCCAAAGCATGAAGTGATGATCCAATCCGCTTTTGATTTGTCGAAGGCATTTAGTCTTGATCTGGATTACCGCTACATTGGCGCTTTGCCGGGCGAAATGGTGAATGCCTACTCCACTGCGGACGGGCGATTCGCATGGAAAGTAAAAGAGCACTGGCAATTGTCGGTTGTGGGACGCAATCTCTTCCAGCCTTATCATTATGAATCGAACGGCGATCCCGGACCTCTGGTCGGGATCAAAAGAAGCGCCTACGGGCAAATAACGTGGACACGCTGAATTTGCAATACGCCGTCGACGGCTCGAAATTAAAAGATCGCATCCCTGGAGCGGCTCATCGTGGCTTGCTGGCTGGCTATTTGCGATTTCTAACCTTGCGATTTCTCTCCGCATTTTTGCTCGCACTGTTTGTCGCCTCGATTACTACTAACTCTGAAGCGCAACAGGCTCGGCCAACCGAATCGCAGGTAAAAGCCGCTTACTTATTCAACTTCGGAAAATTCGTTCGCTGGCCTGTCCTGGCCAACAGTGTTGACTCCTTACAAATCTGCGTGCTGGGTAAGAATTCTCTTGGAAAGGTGTTGGATGCCACCGTAAAAGGTGAGGCGATTTCCGGCAAGCCGGTCACTACGCGAAGCATTCCCAGCATGCACGAAGCCGAAGGCTGTCACATTTTATTTGTGAGTATGTCGGAGGAAACTCGTCTTAATACCGTTCTCGCAAGTACCCGGCGGTTGCCGGTTCTGACGGTTAGTGATATTCCGCGTTTTGCCGAGCGGGGAGGAATGATCGGACTCGTGAAACAGGAGGACAGAATCCGGTTCGAGGTGAATGTTGCTCCGATCGAAGACTCCGGATTAACCGTGAGTTCCGAGTTGCTGAAAGTAGCGTTGCGGGTAATTCGCAAACGCGGGGGAGGCGAATAGATGAGCCTGGCGCGCCGCCGCTCGATTTTGAGAAAGCTCACCCTCATGAACATGCTGGTGAGCGGGGCGGCGCTGTCCTTAGCTTGTCTGGCATTCTTTACTTATGACCAGATTACCTTCCGGCAGGGCCTGGTCCGAACGCTGTCTGCGCAAGCGGATATCGTCGGTTCCAATAGCGTCTCGGCAATGTTGTTCAACGATCCGCAATCTGCCAGTAACACTCTTTCCGCTTTGAAGAGTTCGCAGAGTGTGACCACCGCCGGTATTTTTACGCTCGATGGAAAACCGTTCGCGACTTATGCGCGCGAGAATGGCGAAAACATCCTGAGCATTCCGAATATTCCGGGGAATCAAGTCGAAACTTATCGCTTCACCAACTCCCACCTCGTTCTCGTGCGCAAGATCATGTTTCAGGGCAAACCTGTGGGGCTGGTCTACATTCGTGCCGATCTGCGGGAAATCGACCGGCGATTGAAGCGTTATGCTGCCATTGCACTGGCCGTGCTTTTGCTTTCCCTGGTTGCAGCCCTGCTGGTTTCGTCGCTGTTCGGAAGATCCGTAGCTCAGCCAATAGTGGACCTGGCGCAGGTAGCAGCCGCTGTTTCCCAGGACAAAAACTATTCAGCACGGGCTACGCCTAGCCAGGAAGCAGATGAAGTGGGCCTGCTGATTACCGCCTTCAACGAGATGCTCGCAGAAATTCAGAAGCGCGATGACGAATTGCGCAAGGCGCACGACGAACTGGAAGATCGCGTAGCGCAACGCACTCGCGAACTGCTCTTCGCAAACCGTGAGCTGGAATCATTTTCCTATTCCGTTTCTCATGACTTGCGTGGACCGGTGGATGCGCTCAATGGTTTCACATACGTGCTGCTGAAGGAGTACGGAAGCAAACTCGATGCCAAGGCGAAAGAACTGCTCGAGCATATACGGAACTCGGGAAAGCGCATGATGCAGTTGATCGATGACCTGCTGAATCTTTCACGAGTGACCAGCAGCGTGTTGCAGTCGGAGCCGGTAGACTTGACTGCCATTGCCCGCTCCGTGGCAGAAGAGTTGAAAAGTCTGGAACCAAACCGCGAAATAGACTTCGCTATAGCAACGGTCGAAAAAGTTGACGGGGACCCGCGGCTGCTGAAGATTGTGCTGGAGAATCTACTACGAAATTCATGGAAGTACACCTCTACTCACACGCGCGCCTGCATTGAGTTCGGCTTTACGGTAGAAAATGGAGGAACGGTTTATTTCGTGCGCGACGATGGCGCGGGATTCGATCCCCGTTCGGCGGACCGACTGTTTCAGCCATTCCAGAGGCTTCATCCAAGTGCCGAGTTTCCCGGCAATGGCATCGGCCTGGCGACAGTGCAGAGAATCGTGCGACGGCA
>JBAWBG010000039.1:0-8277 GCA_049589695.1 Candidatus Sulfotelmatobacter sp.
TTTTTTAAATATGACCCAACTTACTCAATCATTGGAACGCGAAGGAAGCAGCCGGTTTGTATTCTTACGCCGAGGTCGTGCATTCCTGGCAAGGCCTTCGGTAGCTGTTTGGGCGGCTATTCCGCTACGGCTGATTGTTGGCTATGGTTTCATGGAGCATGGCTTCGCGAAACTCTCGAGGGGGCCTGAAGCCTTCGCCGCCATCCTGCATACGATGGGCGTGCCCGCCCCGCACCTCATGGCATGGCTCACGATTCTGACCGAACTCATCGGCGGTTTCGCCGTCTTGGTCGGAGCTTTCATCCCGCTTGTAAGTCTGCCGATGGCTGCGGTTCTGCTCGTAGCGATGCTCACGGTCCATCTCCCCTATGGTTTCAGCTCGATTAAGCTGCTGAGTGTGACGTCGGGCCGGGCCCAGTTCGGGCCGCCGGGCTACGAGCTTGATCTGCTCTATCTTGCGTGCCTTGCGACGCTCGTAATCGGTGGATCTGGGCCGATGGCGATCGACCACTATCTCAGGAAAAAACGATAGATGCTTTCATAGCCCACGCAGGGCATCGGAAGAGTCTTAGCGAGAAGTCTTCCGGACAAGGCGTGTGACGAATTGGACGAGATCTCCTCGGTAGTGCAGTGTTTCGTAATCGACGGGACGGTTGCCTGTCGAGTAGGAAGTTCGTTCAATGCGAAAAATCGGGCTCCGTGGTTTCACTTTTAGCGCCGTGGCAACCTCGTTCTCAGCGGCCACTGCGTCCAATTTGTACTCCGCCTCGATCAGCGGAACATTGTATTTGCGTTCGAGAAGCGCAAAAATCGGCTCGATCTTCAGATCGTCGGTGATGATCTTCTTGCCGATCTCCAAGGGTAAGTAGGTCTCGTCGAAGGAGAGGGGAAGGCCGTCCGCCAGGCGCACGCGACGAATTCTAACGACGCGCTCGCCCCTTGTCAGCGCAAGCTGACGCGCGACGGTCGCGTTAGCAGGGACAATTTCTTTGCCGATTACGCGGGCCGTCGGCTTGCGGCCAAGTGCGTGCATATCTTCTACAAATCCGCTCAGCTCTTTAAGGTCCTGCGTGATCTTTGGCGGAGCGACGAATGTGCCCTTGCCGCGACGAATCTCGACCAGACCGCGGTTCACAAGATTCTGAATAGCCCGACGGACGGTGATGCGACTGACCCCGAATCGCGCAATGAGGCTCTCTTCGGTCGGCAGTTGGTCGCCGATCTTCAGGTCTCCATCGCTAATCTCGCCAGCGAGTACTGTTTCGACTCGGGCATAGAGAAGAAGAGAGTCATGCGCCACTGACATAACAACATTATAACGTCGTATGGGTTCACCTGAGCCCATCGTGCGTATATATGTCAGAGTGACGGGCTACTCAGAAGTTATTCTTCCGAATTGCTGACTACTCGTGCAGTTGATATTCACATAGGAGGTTGCTCGCAAAAATCGGGAGCAATCGTGTTGAGTGCTCTAACCGCGCTTAACTGTCGCGGCCGCCATATAGGACTGACAAAGAAGCACGAGTTGCTCTCGCGATTTGCGGACCGTGAAAGAGGTTGGTCCAGCCTCAAGCAGGGAACGCATCGCCCCCGCCATCGCTGCAAGCATTATGTCGACGGCGAATTTGTCGGGTGGAGCATCGATATCAGGCGCTGTCTCAAGCATCGCTTCAACGGCTCGCCGAGAGCGCTGACTAATCCGTTTTATCAACGTGGGCCCACCCACGTCAGCCGCAACTCGGTAAAGCGCCATCGAGACATCGGAGCGCTCCATCTTAGCGTCCACGAACGCCTCCACCATTTCTTTTATCATTTCGGCTAGCGGCTTATGACACGCGCTCTCACAAGCAGCCTCAACCCTTGCCACCACGTTACTGAAATGATTTTCCAGCACCGCGAACAGCAATGACTGCTTGTTCGGATAATACTGATACAAAGTACCGACGGAAACTCCGGCGCGGTCAGCGACGCGCGTCGTCGTCAATCGCTCTACCCCATGGCTCAGCAAAACCTGAATAGTCGCTTCAGAAATCGCCTCCACCGTTACCGTCGACCTTGCTTGAATGGGCGTCTTTCTTGGTTCAAATGCAACCAGCGCATCAACCGCCATATGCGAACTCCAAACCTGAAGAATCCTTCATCCAATGATTGTAGCAAGGAGAAACCAATGATTGAACAAACTGATCTCGGCGGCAGCTTCATTCTGCCTGGCACATCGACAGCCGTAAACAGGATGGGTTACGGTGCCATGCAACTTTCCGGTCGAGATGGCGACAAGCTGGTATGGGGACCTCCCAGAGATGTCGAGGGAGCCATCGCCCTGCTGCGAGAGGCCGTCGCAAGCGGCGTGAATCATATCGATACAGCCGATTTTTATGGTCCTCACATCACGAACCAAATCATAAGAAAAGCGCTTTCGCCCTATCCCGACAAACTGGTAATTGTTACAAAGGTCAGCGCGCGGCGGGGTGACGATGGATCATGGATTCCGGCGTTCTCGCGCGAAGAGCTGACTGCACAGGTTCACGATAACCTTCGCAATTTGGGCCTGGATGTGCTCGATGTGGTCAACCTGCGCAGCATGTTTAACGTCCATGAGCCGGCAGAAGGGTCAATCGAGGCGCCATTCACAGTCCTGGCCGAGCTCCAGCAAAAGGGTTTGATACGTCACATTGGGCTGAGCAACGTCACCGCGGCGCAGATCGCGGAGGCGCGACGGATCGCTCCGATTGTCTGTGTGCAGAACATGTACAACCTGGCGCAACGAGCCGACGATGCCTTGATCGACGATTTTGCCCGCGACCGCATCGCCTACGTGCCATTCTTTCCACTCGGCGGCTTCAGCCCGTTGCAGTCGGCTGCCTTGTCTGACGTCGCCGCGCGACTAAAGGCCACCCCAATGCAGGTTGCGCTTGCCTGGCTTCTTCAGCGCTCGCCCAATATCTTGCTGATTCCGGGCACATCTTCAGTCGGACATCTGCGCGAGAACCTCAAGGCTGCGACGCTTCAAATTCCTTCGGAAGTAGTTGCCGAGCTCGACTCAATCGGTCGAGATTCCGGACATTGATAAGGCCGGCAGCGCTCATCGTTCAAGGCCACAACAGCTAAAACTAAAAGGAGGTTACATCTTGTCATGGCATATCAAGCCGGCCGCGCGCAAACTTTGTCTGCCTCGGATCAATCGGGATTGCCTGCGAACGTCCCATGCCACGCGCCTCTCTACCGTCGAGAAAAAATTGGCCGCCGTGTCAACCCGACCGTATATTCCGTCGCAGAATTCAACTCGAAACTTGCGAGGGGGAATCATTTTTTGACCGCCGTGCTCAATAAAAGAGCGTTTCGTTGTGGTCGAGCAGATTGACCAGGTAAATATAGCGATCGAGGTCCGTGTTCTTGTGGCCGAGTTGCATTATCACCCGGCTTAACTGCAAGTCTTCAGTCTCAGTCACATCGGGTACCAGACCAACGATTCCGAGGGCCTGCTTTTCGACCTCGGTAAAGGCTGTTGATTTGTTCAAGGATGGATCGTGAAGCAATTCAATTCCACGCTTATTGGTTGTCATGTTTTCTCCTTCGTGTTCTTCGGTGCCGTATCGGCAAAGAGTAAGTTATTTCTCAGCTAGCTTTTGCTACGTACGGGTGAACCATCTTCGCTGGATCGACCACGCGGTCGAACTCGTCTTCCGTTACAAATCGCACCCTCCGCTTCGCGCACATCCAAGAAGCGGACAACATCCACGTCGACGAGTGTCACTTCTTCAAGATCAAGAACGATCGTCGTTTCATGGTCTTTCATTGCATCCCTGATGTTCTCGATATCGGTCGAGCGAATTCGCCCGCTGAGCTTCACAGTTGTTCGTTGACCATCGGATCCAGTAGTGATTCTCAAGGCCATCGCGTTCGATAGGTGCATTCGACATTCCAAAAGGTAAACAATTGAATGTGAATGGTTTCTTGGTCTTAAAGAAGATTCTGATGCTCAGAAATTCTGATTTTCGGCGTCACTTGGCTGACACGAAATAGATCAAACAGAAGACAATGGAAGAAGGGACGTGGGAAATTGCATCGCGGATGCTCCCTGCTGTTCAGTTCGAAGTCGGGTTTTGCCCCAAGCGCCAGGGAGAACGCTCGTTCCACTGTCGCATGGCGTTGTTGGCCCACGCCGAGGGCTTATCTGTATGGCACGAAGTGCATGGGTTGGGAATCTTGTATTTCTCGGTCATCGCAGGCGTAATGAACCGGAAAGTGTGAGCGTGAACCATCGTATTTGCCGGGCCTTCGGTTTCAATCGCGGGCATGTGGCAAGCGACGCACTGACTGCCTGCACTTCCTTCCTTGTGGTGCGTGTGTTCCTCGATAGTCGCTGTTCGTGGACCGTTCGGTGATGATGGCCCATGACAATCAAGGCAGAGCGTACTGGCGGGCTTGTGCAGTTGCGCGTAGTTCGACGTGCCGTGAACGTCGTGGCAATCGAAACACGTTACGCCGCGCCGATACATCACGATCTGCACAAAGTCGTTGCCCTGCATCCTGTTTTTGTGGGCCGTGCCCTCAGGGAAATAAAGGAAATTCTGCGGTTCACCCAGAGTGTGGCCTTCCAGCTTCCAATAATCCGCGAGCTTCAATCCCAAGTGATAGCCAACGGGCCAGTCGTAATATTTTCCTTCGATTGGGTTGGAAACCGGCTGGCCTTGCGAGTGGCATTGAATGCAAGTGTCGCTGGCCGCGACGTAATTCATGTGTGCGGGATTGAGGGTGTTATCGCGTGTGGGATGCGCGACATGTTCACTACCGGGGCCGTGGCAGCGCTCGCAGCCAACATTCCACTCAGCTACTTGCTTGGTGCGAATGTCATAGCCAACCGAGTGGCATCCGTCGCAGAGCGGCCCGGTTGGACGGTGCATGTTGTCGCCGGGATAGAAGGGCGCCCACCAATCGCCTCCGGTCGGCGGCACTTGGTACTTGCTCCACTTCTTGTTTACAACTTCCCATTGCGCGGGGAGCGGAAAATAGTCGTCGCCGACTTTCGTGAAGTAGCGCTGCTTCCAGATGCTTCCGTAAACGAAAGCAACTTGACCTTTGGAGAACTTGTACACGTTGTTCGTTGCGAGATCAGGGATAATTGCATCAGGATGCTGACGCGGATCGCGTACAACGTTGGCCATCGGCGTTTTCCGCCAATGCTCGTAAATTTCCGCATGACACTTTTCGCAAGCTTGCGAGCCGACATAGTGTGCCGAAGCGGAAGCTTGCGTCTGCTGAAGCTGCTCCTGCTTCGTTAGGGGCCGAAGACTGCGAATATAAAGAACAAGTTTCCAGCTATCGACGTTCTGCACCTGGTGTGGATTCCCCCAGGCAGGCATCCCGGTAAGCTCCACGCCATTCTCGATAATGTAGTGAATTTCGCCATCTGTTAGTTCCTGTGTTGCCGTCGCGCGAAGGTCTGGGACGCGGGGATAGAGTGATTGCCCCATTGGCGTCAATCCGCTTCCATCATGCCCGTGGCAAGTTTGGCATCGAGCGAGAAAAGCCTCGCGGCTTTCGTTAAGATTTTGCAGTGAGGACTCTAAAGGATTTGTCTCATGGCGCACGGCACTGGGAATCGAGAAATCACGCGCTGCGTGCGCCAGCGTCGCCTCAAGACGCGAGGGCTGGTTTGTGGCACGAAAACCGCGATGAATGAGAAGCGCCGCACCGATTAGGGCGATGAGGAAAACCAGCAGCAATGCGAGAACAAACGCTTTCCACGCCTTCATGATGACTCACAGATTATGCAGACTTAAACCGCGCTTGTCGATTCCCAAGGTGCTGATCTTCGAGTCGAGAGTCTGCCGCGGAATTCCAAGCTTGGCGGCGGCGCCGGACGGACCCGCGACCCGTCCCCCGGTTTCGGCCAAGGCAGATTCGATGATTCGTTTTTCTTGATCCGCGTCTAAACGACCGAGTGCGCTGGCCGGCATGCTCAACGGCAACTCTCGGGCAATTTGCGTTTTAACCAAGTTTCGTCTACAGAGAACGTATCGTCATCGCAGAGTACGACTGCTCGCTCCACCACGTTCTGCAGTTCGCGGATGTTGCCCGGCCAATCGTACGCCTGAAATAATTCCAACGTGCGCTTTCTTATCGTTTTAATTCGCTTCCCAACCTTTTTCGCATAGCGTTCGATGAAATATTCGAGCAGGAGGGCAATGTCGTCTCTGCGTTCGCGGAGCGCGGGTATCTGAATCGGAAAAACATTCAGCCTGTAGAAAAGATCCTCCGGAATGTTCCGGCAGCAATGGCAGCATTCAGGTCACGGTTCGTCGCTGCCAGCACGCGGACATCTACCGAAATCGACTGGCCGCCGCCAACGCGTTCGAATTCTCGCTCCTGGAGCACTCGCAACAGAGTAGTCTGAGTCTCAGGCGGAAATTCCCCGATCTCGTCCAGGAAAATGGTTCCACCGTTCGCCAATTCAAAGCGCCCCAGACGTCGCTGTCGCTCCGGTGAAGGCCCCCTTCTCATGCCCAAAACGCTCGGAGGCAATGAGCGACGCAGGAACCGCTGCGCAATTTACGCGAACGAATGCACGCTTTGAGCGATTTGACCGGTTGTGAATGGCACGAGCAATCAATTCCTTACCCGTTCCGGTTTCACCAAGGATCAGAACGGCAGAATCTGTCGGGGCGAACCAGCTCATCAACAAACTGAATACCACATAAAAGATAAGGAAGGATTCCAATGGGAAACCTGGAAGAAGGAGATGGTCTCTCGCCAAGACGCTCATCCCCAAACAAGAAAGAAAGAGAGCGAGCAGTCCTGGACCCGTCCCGGTGCACCAAAAAGTGACAGCGATTGCGATCAAGGTGAAGTGGGAGATGAACCGAGGCGGGAAACCGTAATACCGCAGGATCAGGGTTGTCCCTAGCGCCGTCGCCACGGAAGCAACAGCCGGTCCGTAACGCAAGGCAACGGCCAATGCCGCACGCGCAGTCAACCTGGAAATTCCCCAATGCGCCATAGCTCAAGTCTCTGGCGTTCCCTCGATCGATAAACGTTCGGAGAGCGCCCGTTGCGGATCGCCCGTCCTCCTAATTCTACCTAGACGGACTTGAGTAGCGGTGACCGTCCCACTTCGTCCAGCGTTTCTTAGCGGTGTTCTTTTTCGTTCGGCCGCTTGCCAACGTGATCTAAGCCGTCACGCTTTGACGACAAATATGGTCTCAAGAAAGAACTTGGCGGGAGCGACGGGGACTCGAACCTGCGGACTCGTGCGTGACAGACGATCTAACTAGCTGAACTACGACCCACACACAGCAGGAAGTGCGATTTTCACGCGGTCGATTAAAGCGGACTGAGAGCGGACTGAAGAAGAATTGCGCCGGCCTAAGTTCTTCACTTTTCATTCAGATACGAAAACTGTGCTCGGCGCGTTTTTGAGCGCGGACTGAGAGCGGACTGGCACCGCCGAACTGATTTGGATTAGGTCTTGTGGAATGTGGTGGCCAGGGACCGAGTTAACCGCCGCCGCCAGCCTTTTCAGGGCCGTCTTCCGAATTGCGCAACTGGCCTCGCCGCGTTTACATTCATTGGGAACGGCCGACCCATGGTCAATTCGTGAGATGGCGACTCGTCGCCAACTAACACATAGCTTCCGGATTGCCGACTAATCGGGAGTTGGCTCGCGTTGCACCACCACCAAAAACACCACACCGACGATGGTAAACATTCGGAATGCCTCTTCCTGCCCGTTCCACATTTTCGACTGCCACATCAGAAACCATTCGCCCCCGACATCGAGGAATGCCACCAACCACATCAGCAGGCTCGTCGTCAGCGCAATCACGGCGAGGTTCAGCGCAGCGGCGAATTGCTCCCTGTCCGCACGATACGATTTCAGCAACCGAACACCAGCCCACCAGCACAGAAGCATCGTGACGGATTCCCAGGCGATGATGCCGATGTAGAAGACCGTATGTACTAGCGGCGCATTGACGGCGCGCCACATGAGGTGGTTCCCCGGAAGGGTTGAGTCCATCATCAGGACGTGGCGGACAAACTCATAGTTGGAGCCGTAATCCGTGATGTTGTTTAGGACCAGAATCGTGTAGAAAAGTGCGATTGCAAAAACGAGAACCGCTTTGGAAACGCGAAGCGCCATTACATGCCGCATAGGTTGTCGCACGCGGGAATTATATCTCTCGGTGACTTACCGCGACTTTCCTGGACTGCGCACACGTTCTGATTCACGAGGCGAACCTTCAATAATCCAATGTGCCAGGAGGGAGCTCTCAGTGC
>JBAWBG010000040.1:0-8891 GCA_049589695.1 Candidatus Sulfotelmatobacter sp.
GCTTTGGTGGAGGAGCGCACGGCGGTGGTGGGGGAATGCACGGCGGCGGCCGGCGCTGATCCCGCCCAAAACAATTGACCACGGTTGCAAAGTCGCAGAAAGGAACTGACTATGAGATTGGAAAAAAGCGATTCGAAAAGGCACTTCGTTGGCATTCGTGATGTGTTTGCCGTTACTGCTATCGCAGCTTTAGGCTTCTCCGCAACCTTTGCGGCGGGCCAATCGGACGCACAAAAGCCCGCGCCCACCGCGCAAACTTCGACGGCTCGGCATTTCGACGCGCCGCAAACCGGCCAGCAAACGTTTTCATCGGCAGAGCAAGCTAGCCAAGGGCTGGTCATCGCCATGAAGAACGCCGTGACGAACAACGATCAGCAGCCGTTGCTCAAGGTCTTGGGACCGAACGCCAAAAGTATCGTCTCTTCCGGCGACGATGCCGAAGATCAGAACAACCGCGATGAGTTCCTGAAAAAATACCAGCAGATGCATCGCCTGGTCATGGAACCGGATGGCACCACTACGCTCTACATCGGTGCGGAAAACTGGCCAACCCCGATTCCGCTCGTCCACAAAGGAAGCTCCTGGTATTTCGATACCGCAGCCGGCAAGCAAGAGATTCTTTATCGAAGAGTCGGAAAAAATGAGCTGGCGGTAATTCAAACTTGTGGTGGACTGGTCGACGCCGAAAAAGAATATTATTCGCAGCCTCACGACGGCGAAACCGGTCGACAGTATGCCCAGAAATTCTTCAGTGATCCCGGTAAGCAAAATGGACTCTACTGGGACACGGCTTCCGGGCAATCCAACAGTCCGATTGGTCCACTGGTCGCAGTGGCGGCCACGGAAGGCTATCCCCAACCTCCCGATCGAAATCTTCAGCCGTTTGAAGGATATTACTTTCACATCCTGAAAGCTCAAGGCGCAAAAGCCCCCGGCGGCGCGCACAGCTACATCGCCGATGGAAAGATGACCCGCGGTTTCGCCTTCGTCGCGTATCCCGCAGAGTACCGGGCATCGGGAGTGATGACCTTCATCGTCGATCAGGATGGAATTGTCTACGAAAAAGACCTTGGCCCGAAGACCCCCGTGATGGCGAAGGCCATGACCAAATACGATCCAGACTCAACCTGGCGCAAAGCGGATTAAGCGGCGATTTAACTTCGAACTGTTATCGGCGCGGCGAATGCTTGGATTTTTTCGGTTTCAGGCTGATCGCTATCTTTAGCACCGCACCATCGACCGGATCGATTTCGAATACGGCTTTGCTCGTGTAGTTCGGACTATTCAGGCGGTACTTAAAAACGCTATACATCTGAAAGATGTCGGTATCGTACGGAACGCCGTATTTCGCTTGCACCTGCGCCGCAGTATAACTGCGGTCCGTCAGTGCAAGAATAAAGTGAGCATCCGCGTGCTTGTCGCTCTTAAAGGCCGCGATCTCAGAGAAAGGAAATCGCTGGCCGGCCAACGAGTAGTCGACGCCTGCTATCGTATTTCGATGGACGATCTCTTCCTCCACGATCCCGTCGATTCGCTTCTTGACTTCTCCTTCCAGCGTAAACCCTTCGCGCTTTGCCGCGCACCGGCCTTTATCCGGCCTGCACTCTGCCCGAATTTCATTCGCAACATAGGAACGAAGCACCCGTGAGTTTCTCAGCACCGTCTTAATGCCTTGTTCTCCGGGCAGAGCGGAGGCAGAAAAAAGATAAGGAACGATATCGCGCCAGTCAAAGTCGTCGGCGGAGGAAATCGTCTGAACACCAGGACCCGGTGGCTGCGCGCCGCCCCACGCATTACCAGGCGACGGCGCGAAAGTCGAGAGCGACACGAGCACCGCAACTGCAAACATTGAATATTTCATGTCCGGCGAATGGAGCCGAAATCATAGCCGATGCCAACTAAAACAACTAGCAACTTCTGCTCCGGGAGTTCCCGACCAGCACTGGGAATATCTCAACGATTGCTGCTGCAGAACCGACGCTGCCACAATGAAGAAACCTGGAAGGGAAGTCCTTTTCCTCAAGATTGCTAGGAAGGGAAAAACTGAATGTCTATGGCGGAGAGGGTGGGATTTGAACCCACGATACCCGTTAAGGTATGTCCGCTTTCGAGGCGGATCGTTTCAACCACTCACGCACCTCTCCGCATGAAAAAACTATCAGCCGCCGGCAAGAATCTTGCTTCCTCGCGTCGCTCGGAATAACAACATAGCAGCAAAGTCAGCGCCGGCTTCTAAAGAATTCCTGCAACACCTCCGCGCAACGGCCCGCCAGCACGCCTCCGCGAACTTCCACGCGATGATTCAATTGGGAATTTTCCAGCAACTGCATAACCGAACGAACCGCGCCCGTTTTCGGATCATCTGCACCATAAATCAATCGTTTGATCCGCGCATGTACCATCGCGCCCGCACACATTGAGCACGGTTCAATTGTAACAAACAGGTCACACTCTCCCAGGCGATGATTCCCCACAGCTGCGCCCGCCTCGCGCAGCGCAACAATTTCCGCATGAGCTGTCGGATCACAATCTGCGATGTTTCGATTCCATCCCCGGCCGACGATGCGTCCTTCGCATGCCACGACGGCCCCAACCGGAACTTCTCCCGCCTCCAGCGCCCGCTGCGCCGACCGCAAAGCCTCCTCCATCCAAAGCTCGTCGTTGCTCATCAGTTATGGTTCTTAAGTTACGGTTCTGCTCGTTTCCGAATCGACAGTAAGGTTCCTGCCGATCATCAAGCGATGATCAAGCAATAGCCCTGCGCGCAGATTATCATTCATGCGCTTCTGCTGGCTGGAAGACGCGCTGCCTTCAGACGGTTCAGATCAAGCTCAACACAGACCGCACAACGTCCGGAACCATCGCATGAATGATTGCCGGCAGCACAATCATCACGACAGCGTACACGATCGCGACGAGCGGTAGCACCAGCAGCATCCGGGTTTTCGGCGTCAATTTGGCAAGATAGGCTTGCATAAACATGCTCTATTCTTAAACTACGGGCCCCCGCCCGCAAAAGTTCCCGGAAATTTCTTCGCTGCAAGTTCGCGTGCCCATAGCCTGCCTTGAGCGTAGTCGAAGGGTTTCGTTGTTTTTGCGAGACATGGGGAGCCGCGACAGAGTGCATCTGTAAACTAGTAACCGGCAACTGCCAAGTGATATGCTTACCCCGTTATGGGGATTCCCAACCTGCTCCGCAAAATTCTCCTCATCGACCTGCTGCAAGGTTTGAAGGTCACGTTCCGTTATCAGGATCCCAAGGAAATTTATACCGAGCAATATCCCATGGAGCGGCCGCAAGTAGCGGAGCGTTACCGCGGCGCGCCCCGGCTGAACGTGAATCCAGATACCGATGAGACCATGTGCATCGCCTGCGACTTGTGCGCGCTGGCTTGCCCGGAAAATCTGATCGTCGTCTCCAGCGCCCGCAACGAGCAAACCCGCCGTAAAGAGCTCACCAATTTCACCTACGATCTGAGCCGCTGCATGTTCTGCGGCCTCTGCGAGGACGCTTGCCCCGTTGACGCTCTCGAACTCACGCAGGATTTCGAACTCGCCAGCTACACCCGCGAAGGCTGGATATGGGATCGCAAGACACTGGAAAAAGGTCCGCAGCCAACTCTCTATAAAAAGTAATTCGCACAGCGACGCTCCACTTCGATTGCGCGATTTTTGATATTGTCTGCCCTGGAAGTTTTTCATTTTACTAAGGAATCCCATACTCCCGCCTACCGCATCCGCCGGATATTCATCCCACGTACCCCCGCTCACACTCTAGCCATGGATCCCTTGAGCCCGCCGGTTCGCCGGCATTAAAAGGGAACCGCAAATCCAATGCTGGAGGCTTCACCATGTCAGCGAAAAGACTTACGTTATTGTCCGTGATTTTGTTCTGCGCAACCTGGGTAGTGGCGCAGGCTGCGCCAGGCGGAGGAACGGGATCGGCAGGAGGATCAGGATCGGCAGGCGGAGCCGCCACACCTGGCCAGGCGCCCTCAGCTCCACCCACCGGCAACACGGGCAGACCGCCGACCGGCAGCACCGCGCAACCTCCAACGGGCAGCACCACCGCGCCCCCGACCGGCTCCACTGCACCAAACACCGAGCCCGGAGCGAATCCATCGAACCCAAACGGCAGTTCGCAACCATCGACCACGAATCCAAACAATCCTAATCCAAGTCCAAGCACCAGCCCCAACGCCACCCCGACCAACCCCGGATCGCCTTCGAATCCGGGCGCATCGCCGAACGGCGGGACGAATCCTGGCACAACAAATCCTGGCACAACAAATCCGGGCACTACCAATCCCGGCGCAAATCCGGGAACCTCGAATCCCGGTTCAAACCCTGGCACCTCCGGTTCCGGTAGCACCTCGCCTTCCGGTCCCGGCCGATAACTACCAGATAGTTTTTAACTCCCCCGCAATTCGCGGGCCCGGTTCACGGGCCCGCTTTTTGTTGTGGCAAGAATTTCCTCAATCCTCTCCCACGCGCGTTCTACCTCGAGCTCTAAAAAGAAATGGCCCGGGCTTGCGCCCGGACCAAGATCCCCAAAATAAATTCTCGAAAACTCTACCGCTTTCCTACTACGTGACCGTGCCCATCCCGAACTTCATTCCCTTTGAAATGCTCCACATGTCCCGGAGCTCGTCCCGCTTCCGGGCGATCTCCGTGAGCGGGGTGTGGGCCGTGATATCCGTGCTCAGGATGGAAGTGATTGTTAACATGGCCGCGAAAACCTTCCGGACCGTGGAACCAGGGACCAGCTCCGATGAACACGCCACCAGTAAACCACTCGGGCCCGTAATACCCGTAGGGCGCGCAATCATACGGTGGGACGTTGTAGTACCCATAGGGACATTCAGGCGCTGGCCCGATGTTAATGGTTACCTGAGCCTGTGTTTTCGGGGCGATTATCATAAAACAGAGTGCCGCAACGCCAGCTATCACAAACACCTTCAGTGCATTCATTCGGTTCTCCTCAACTAGTTTTGTGTGCGGTAGTGCCTGCTACGCCTACAGCGTTCGCCGTAGTTTCATCATCTGGTGAGAAAATACGATTCCATTTTACCGTTAAGGGTTGACTTCACAAGGCAGCCATTCCGCTGGCGCATCATTCGCCGAACAGTCGTTTTTCCGGCAGGAAATACATTACGGGAAGCAGCAGGAAAATGCAGAACGACGCGTAAATCGTAAGGTAGGCCAGCGGAACCGAGAGCAGATACAGCGCCGCCGCAAAAGCGTTCCTGCGCTGGATGCCCTTGTGATATTTAATCAGCGCCATATCTTCCCCGCTCTGATGGATCAACTCCAGTCGCAGAAAATAAAATCCGGAAGCACACAGGAAAAGATCAAGCCCATAAAGCGCCACCGCCAGCGGTTCGCGGTAGTCTCTGCCCAGGAACTCCGTCACAAACGGAACGAACGACATCCAGAAGAGCAGGTAAAAATTCGACCACAAAAGTCGCGCCGTGAGAACGCGCGCAGCCTGAATCAGAGGATGATGATTCACCCAGATAATGGCGATCACAATAAAACTGATTGCATAAGTCAGAAATTCCGGTGCAATCTTCAACAGTTCGCCCAGCGTAGGCTGCGTCGGCGCGCGTACCTCCAGCACCATGATGGTGATAATGATTGCCATCACGCCGTCGCTAAAAAACTCCAGGCGAGCTTTGGTCGTCTCCTGCATGAAGGAAGCTAATCTAGCACCCCATTGTCATCCAGCCTTGTCATCCTGAGGCAGAGAATTCCTCGGCTTCGCCGAGGAATTCCAACGAAGGATCTATGCAAATGGTTCTGACCACTGCTCCCAACCATTTCGGATCTTCTTCACGGGCCCTCCGGCCTGCAAAAAAATGGCTCCTCAGAATGACGGCTCACTAAATTGCCGGCTGCTGTTGCGTCATACAGTGCATGGTGCCGAGTCCCCACACCAGATCACCGGAATAAATGGGAACAATTTCACGGGCAGGGAACAACTCCGCCAGCGTGTTGAGCGCAATCCGGTCGTTAGGATCGTTGAACACCGGCACAAGAACAATTCCATTCGCAATATAGAAATTAGCGTAGCTTGCGGGCAGTCGTCGCTGCTCGAATACCACCGGCCCGGGCATGGGAAGCTCGACAATGTTCAGGGGCTTGCCCTCTTGATCACGTGCCGCCCGGAGTCGCGAAAGATTATCGCGCAGTGGTTTGTGGTTCACATCTCGCGGATTATTTTCCACCATCGTGACCACGGTGTCGGCGGAAACGAATCGGCTGAGGTCATCGATGTGGCCGTGCGTGTCATCGCCAAAAATGCCGCGCCCCAGCCAAATAACGTTTGGCGCACCGAGATAGTCCGCAAAAAGCTTTTCATAATCCTTCCGAGCCATTCCCGGATTCCGTTGCTGCACTTTGCTGAGCAGGCATTCTTCCGTAGTGAGCAGCGTGCCGGCGCCATTCACATCGATCGAGCCACCCTCGAGCACCACACGGCTATCGTGGCACAGAGGGCGAATTTCCTGAGCAGTGGCAGCACTCGCCATCAAGTTTCCAATTTTTTCATCATACCGCCAGTTGGAATACTTAGCCCACGCGTTAAACCGAAACTTAGCAGCGAGAAGCTCGTCCTTAGGTTCATGTGGGGACGGCCGCCCTCGGCCGTCCAGCCGGGCAAAGCCCGACCTTGCCGAAACGAAGATGCAGCCGGAGTCCCTCATCCAAACTCGATTCGTCGCCCATCGATGAAAACGAACGTTCGCCAGCGCAGAATCAGCCTTCTCCAGCAACTTGCGCACTTTGCGCTCGGTAGCGCCGTCATTGATGACCAACTCAACCCGCTCGTGCCGCGCCAGATTGCGAATAATCTCGGTATAAACCCACGGAATCGGCTCAAACTTTCCCGGCCAATCCCCGTGATAATGCGGCCACGCCAGCCAAGTGGCGGCATGCGGCTCCCACTCGGCAGGCATGCGGTAGCCGGCGGTCACGGGGGCGGAATTTAAAGCACTACTTGAAGAAATGGGTCGGGGCATCAAGGTAGTTTATTGCATGGGATCATAAACCGCAGGTTGAGCCCTAAGCTGACATTGATCTTGACGAAGGGATTCCTGCTCAATGAGTGTAATCGCGATGTTTCAACAGTTGCCCCGCCGATTCAGAACGGCTGCTATCCTGACGGACGGAGATGAGCAATGTACGAAGTTGACGAGAACGACCGAGTGGTGGCCCTAGAGGGTATTCCACCGTCCTCGGCGGGTGCGCCAGAGCCAGTGATCATCGCTGATGAGCGGCGCGTCATTCTTGCCTACCGCGTACAGTCAGCGGAGATATGGGACGGAAAGACTGTTCGAATCGAGGATACAGAGGGGAAAGAACCCATCGCGCTTGTTCGTCTTGAAAGCCGTGCACACATGTTTGGTCCTCCAAACGACGAAGCCTTCAGTGGGCACCCATTAGCTACCCGCGGCCTCCACCCATACGGAGCCTTTCGGATCGAAGGTTCATCGTGGATTCGCAAGCTGGAGAGGATGAACCGAGTTCACCGAACCCATGAGCCAGCACGCTTCCGTACACTTCAGCACCTTGTATTCGCCTTCCACGACTCGACCTTCGAGTGCGTCTGTAGGCAGTTCGACGTTCGGACTGAGCGTGGAATAGTGGTCTTGGATGTCCTCCCAGCTATGCTCACTTTGCTAGGAGAGAGGAGATAGCTGGTGAAACCAGGCGATTACACGTTTTGGCCCCCGAACTCGGGGAGGTCAGGTCAATGAGCGATATCGCGATTTTTCACCAATTGTCGCCGTGGCGCGATGTGCCTCAGAGACAGTCTTGTGGCCAGCGGAGCAAGCTGACCCTCTCCAACTTGTCGGAATCACGGGCTTGTGAGGATGGGTGGCGTTCCTCGCCAGCAAATTCAAATGCCACGTAGACGTCTGTCCTGTTGCAGTACCAAGGAGCAGACTCTTGCCCGATTTTCACGAGGTCATCGGGCGTGCGCCTCCCCTCGAAGCAGCACGTTTGCTGAAATCGGGCTTTCTTGCTGCGAAGGTTGCTTTCCACTTCTTTGCGGGACATCCCCGGTTTGAGGGTTTTGGAATATGACTCAACCGTGGATTGATAGGCGACTTCGCCTTGCGCCTGCGCCCGTCCGCCACCTTGGGCCTCAATGCTTGACGTACCCAGAACAGCCAGCAGAGCCGCACATGCCATAGAACGAAACAGCCTCATACTGACTTGAATCATAATGCACTCGGTGCGTGGCGTCGGCGTAACTGTCGTAACCATAGCGCTCATCGAGGGGTTTTGAGCGTAATCGCGATTTTTCGCCAGCTGACAGGCGCTCTCTTAAGATTGAAGGTTGCAGGGGTTGGGTCAATACCGAGCGGGGCGTGCTTCTTAGGCTGGTCCTGTTGCCCGACCTCGCCGACGCGAACGCAAAACTATAACGCAGGCGCAAGTCATACCGGCGAGTAGCAGGTACGCTAAGGCCGAGCCGCCCTCAGGCACTGCAACGCAATCTTTGCGATCGTTTCCGGGGTCGCATTTGTGCGGATCATGATCCTTCTTGCCGGGATCATCCCATCCAGGCGAGCTGAAGAGGAAGGTTAAAGGCAGGGGATAGCTCGTAACTCTGTGTTGCACGGGTTGAGACGGGAAGTGGCTGATGGGCTGACCGAAAGCACAAGGAGCAAAACAAAAGAACAAAAAAGAAATTAGCAGTAAAGAACAATTCTTAGCTGAATTCATACAACTCACCTCTACCGCGCACCTTCGACGTATGCAACCGGGAACAACCTGCACCTTTAAGGCACACTGTAGTACGACAACGAGAAATGTCAAGATTGATACTTTTTGCGACTAGTTGCAAGCTCTTGCAACTTTAATCAAGAAGCGCTGGCTCAGTG
>JBAWBG010000041.1:0-4798 GCA_049589695.1 Candidatus Sulfotelmatobacter sp.
TGGACAGAGTTGCAGCAGACAACAGGATTGCGCAGGTTGATTCATTTCGGATGGTCTTCTTTGAAAGGGACCTCGTCGTTGCTCAATTGACCAAGGCCATCCTCAGTCAGGTGCGCAACCGTGAACCGCTCAACCTGCTTGCATTAGAGGATGTCTCACTTCTTGTGAGCACACATCTTCTGCAACACTATGGAAACGGTAAGGGAGTTCTCCGGGCACAAGCGGGCCTTGAGACCTGGCAAAAGATTCGCGCAGAGGAGATGTTACGTGCACATCTTGAAGGCGAGATAAAAATTGCGGACCTTGCAACCGCCTGTCAGCTCTCCCCGAGTCATTTCTCGCGTTGCTTTCGCCAGAGCTTTGGCATTTCAGTTCATCAATGGCTCATCAGGCTTCGAATAGAGACGGCGAAGAATCTGCTTCGCGAATCCCACCTGAGTCTGGCAGAGGTGGGATTTCGGTCGGGATTCTGCGATCAGGCTGCCTTCACACGCGCGTTTACCACGCTCGAAGGGACAACGCCGTTTCGCTGGCGCAAACTGAACGGTCGTGGCGCAGTTGCTACTGACCACCTTGTCTATGGTGAGCTGCGCTCTCACTAGTGCCTTCCATAGAAGCAACGATCCGCTTCACCGAGAACTGTGCTTTTCTGTTCGCATCCGGGTCTCGAAGAGAATGACTGGAGACATGGTGGCTCAGATAGATCCCGAGCAAATCCCACGCCACCTGGACGACGTCGGTATCCTGCAATAGGTGTCGCTTGTCGATCGCATCGCGGATCAGCATAATGAGGGTTTGCCGCCAGACAGATTCGGCCGCCGCGGCAGCCTCCCGAACAGGTCCCGGCAAGAAACTCAATTCAACAATGGCTTGAGCGATCGGACAACTGCCCGGGAGTCCTGCCCTCCTCGTCCATCCAATCCATACATTTAGGTAGCGAATTAGCGACGGCAACCCACCTCCAACGCCAGTGTCGGTTCCGAGGCAGGTACGACTCCAAAGGTCCAATGCAACATCAAGAATGGACCGTTTTAGGTCGCCCAAATGAGGGAAATGCGCGACGACGCCACTCTTTGACAGGCTCGCGCGTTCGGCAACCGAACCAAAGGTGATCCTGCAGAGCCCCTCTGCGCTTGCCAAATCAAGCCCTACCCGAAGGATGCGGGTTCTAGTCACTTGACCAGACACTGATCGGCCTACTTGTCCACTACAAAAGCTCTTCTCATTCCCGACGAGGTACGCTACGCCGCCAGGCGACTCCGAGAGGTATGGTACGCGGTTCACCATCTTGGGAGATTGCCAATATCCCTCCTATTTGTCGATTCGGACTCAGTTTTCGACTCCAAACGAAGCGCATTAATTAGTGAGAGCACCATAAATCCTGCTCAGCACCAGCATTTCTGGGAGCTATCTCATTCAACCGCGGTCATTTTGTACAAGAATGACCGTTCTTTTTAGCGCTACGCTACACCTCGGGCAATCTGACGTCCGCGTTGTCCCATGTTGAGTCTGATCTGAGACTCTCAGCCAAAATCGCTTGCCGGAGTAGAGCTATCCATGACGACATCATCGAACGCGGGAAGCGCCCATGGCGCGCAGATGGCGAAGTATTTCATCATGAATCAACCGCCCCATGTTGCCCTCGATTCTGTGGTTTCCGTCGTCCGGCCGCAAATGGCGATTACCCGGCTGATTGCACGGAGCGGCATCCCGGAACGAACTGCATCCATCCCGCCTGAAAAGGCCTACGTTGTCTCGCTTCATCTGAATCATGCGAATTCAGGGGAATGGGAACTTTGGACCAATGATAAGTACACAAAGACTGGGGCATGGCCGGTGGGCGGAGTCGCAATGTGCGACCTGGAGTCAAATACCACCATTCGAAATCCGGGCCCAATCGACTGGATCCACTACCACGTCCCACGTGCAACTTTAGATTCACTCTCCGACGATGCCGGAGTGCGTAGAGCTAAGCGTCTCTACTGCGTTTACGGAACCCCCGACCCGACACTCCATCACCTAACGCAAACGATCTTGCCGTGCCTAAATAGGCCGGAGATGTTTTCTCAGCTCTTCATGGATTCTTTCACCATGACGATTTGTTCGCACCTTGTCGGGCAGTATGGTCGGACGCCTGAAGCCGTTTCGCAGTTCAAAGGCGGTCTGGCTCCGTGGCAAAAACGCCGCGTTGTGGAATTGTTCAAGGAGCACTTGGACGGCGAGGTGAAATTGGAAACACTTGCCGAGGAATGTAGGCTTTCCGTCAGCCATTTTGCGCGATCGTTCAGGAGATCGTTTGGGACTTCCGCACATCATTACCTGATTCTGCAGCGCGTTGAAATCGCGAAGAGCCTTTTATCAGAAACCAATAACTCGTTGGTGGAAATTGCCGCGCAGGCCGGGTTCTCCGATCAAGCTGCCCTTACCCGGACGTTTGCAAACATCGTTGGCGCGACTCCGGCAAAATGGAGGCGCGAAAACTCAAGCCGTAGGATCTTTGTCGAAATGTCCAAAGGTCAATCCCTTCAAACACTGGAATAGGTCCCATCCTCAGATCAATCCGCCGTTGACGTGTTCCTCTTTAGTTTTCCGGGGATGCGACATCGCCGCCGATTCGGCATCCGATTAGGGTCTTCGTTCTGATTCAGATCCGGAAGTAGTCTTCTCGCCCGCTTTCAATCCACATTGGAGCAGGAATTCACAAAAGTGGTCTGAGCCTTCAATCATGTCGTCGTGGTTTCCAGATATGTTGCGTTTGCAAGTCCGAGGCTAAACATGCGATTCGGTGAAAGTTCACCGGGGAGGAAAATGATCATGAAGAAGGCTTACTGGGTTGTAACTGTCGCTGCTGTACTGATGAGTGCGGCTTTAAATGCCGCCGCGGCGGGTCCTCCGCCGACTGGCGTCAAAAACGTCGTTCTGGTCCACGGTGCATTCGCCGATGGCTCGGGCTGGGACGCGGTCGCAAAGATCCTTGAGAAGGATGGCTACACGGTATCGGTTGCGCAACCCCCCGAGACCTCGTACGCCGACGACCAAAAGTACACGAAGGCCGCCATCGACGCCATGGGCGGCCCGGTCGTGCTGGTCGGCCATAGCTACGGCGGGTCTATCATCTGCGAAGCCGGCAACGATCCAAACGTAGCGGCACTGGTATATATCGCTGCATTCGCACTTGATGAGGGTGAGAGCTGTGCGTCGATCGAAACGGCCGTGCCGCAAGCCTCCAAGGCATTCAAGCCGGATAGCAACGGGAACTGGTGGATAGAGCAGGACCATTTCGCCGCCGATTTCGCAGCGGATATTCCCCCGGCCCAGGCTCACTTCATGGCCATATCGCAGGTACCGATCTCCACCGACGCATTCACCCACAAGGTAACGAATCCGGCCTGGAAGAACAAGCCGACATGGTACATGGTGGCCAGTTCAGACCGCTCGATCAATCCGATTCAGGAACGCATGATGGCCAAGCGCGCGAATGCTAAGACTGTCGAAGTGAATGCGAGCCACGTGGCCTACATGTCTCACCCGAAGGAAGCAGCCAAGCTCATCGAAGAGGCTGCTGCCTCCGCGCACGCCAACTAGCAGCCGGTAAATGTTTACGTTGCAAGTGAAATGTGCGTCCCCCGCGCGAAGCAAGAGCGATTTGACGCGGAGGCGCGCAAGATTGAAATCGAAAATCAAATGATCCGTCTGGATCTCTACTGCAAAGGAGAATAATCGTGAGTCAGCATATTAAGAATGTAGTTCTGGTGCATGGAGCTTTCGCAGATGGCTCTGGCTGGAAGAGAGTCGCGGACATCCTCAAGAATGACGGCTACAGAGTGTCGGTGGCACAGCCTCCCGAGACTTCGTACGCCGACGATCAAAAGTACACAAAGGCCGCCATCGATGCCATGGGCGGGCCGGTTGTGCTGGTCGGCCATAGTTATGGCGGGTCCATCATCACCGAGGCCGGCAATCATCCAAACGTTGCAGCACTGGTCTATATTGCCGCCTTCGCTCTCGATGAAGGCGAGAGTTGTGCGTCGATCGAAACGGCGTTGCCGCAAGCATCGAAGGCGTTTAAAGCGGACAGCAATGGGCTTTGGTGGATCGACGAGGCCCACTTCGTCGCCGACTTCGCAGCGGACATCCCACGGGATGAAGCGGAGTTCATGGCAATAGCGCAGGTGCCGATCTCCACCGACTCGTTCACGCATCAGGTAAAGAATCCCGCGTGGAAGCACAAGCCCACCTGGTACATGGTAGCCAGCGAAGACCGATCGATCAATCCGGACCAGGAGCGCATGATGGCGAAGCGCGCGAAGGCAGAGACGGTCGAGGTGAAGTCGAGCCACGTGGCCTACATGTCTCATTCGAAGGAAGCAGCCAAGCTCATCGAAGCGGCTGCCACCTCCGAACGGATCAAGATAGCTGCCTGAGGAGTACACCATGAAAGATCACATCACCGTACAAGGGCAGGACGGCAAGTTTGCCGCCTATATCGCGCGGCCGGAGACAGTACCGGCTCCGGCCGTTGTCGTTCTGCAGGAGCTGTTCGGGGTGAACGCCGACATTCGCAGGCACTGCGATGAATTGGCGGAACAAGGTTACATCGCGCTCGCTCCAGACCTGTACTGGCGGCAGGAGCCAGGCGTCGACCTGAACGTCACCTCCCAAGCCGACTGGGACCACGGCCTTCGCCTCAATTCAGCTTATGACAGAGATGCGGGCGTAAGGGACATAAAGGGCACCATTGACGCAGCACGCAGTCTTCCGGAATGCAACGGCAAGGTTGCCTTGCTCGGCTATTGCC
>JBAWBG010000042.1:0-2583 GCA_049589695.1 Candidatus Sulfotelmatobacter sp.
CGCCATGGCGGCGATGGGCAATGCCACACCTCCGCCAACGGAGGAATTCACGCCGCAAAACGTGACCGTGACGGCGCACGTGAACGCTCTTTTCAATTTGAAGTAGGTGCAGTTGCGCCTCGCTACGTTCGGCGGGGACAGCCTTTCGACTTCGCTCAAGGCAGGCTGAGGGCGGCTATCCCCACATAAGAAATGCGAGGCTCACACCGGTAAGTGAAGATTTTACGGAGTCGCCTTCGCGACCGCGATGCGGCTTGCATCTATGGTGATGGGCCTTTGAATCTCCATCTCGATTGACGTTCCTACCTCCAGCCTTACATCGCTGCCGCGCTTCAGCAGCGCCCACGCAATGCCCGCCGCTGCGCCCGCACCGGCTCCGATCCGCGCTCCGTTCAGGCCTCCCGTGGCCAACCCTCCCGCTGTTGCGCCGCCCAAGGTGCCGTAGACTCCGTTTTTGGCTGCGTCTTCCACTCTTTTCCCCTTATCGCTATCCTGCTGAATCGTGCCTTCCGAATCTTTGACGGATTTGTTGTCAGCCCCTGGCGTGTTCTCGACTGACCCCGGCAGCATCACGGTGTATCCGGTGGGGAAAATCATGGAAGTGAAGTGCATCAGAATCTCGGCGCGGCCCTTGCCATGCCCAGCGCGCTCGACGCGCGCAATCTTTCCCTGAATGTAGGAGCCGGCTGGAACGACCACGCGGTCATTCATGACGAACGGAAATGCAGTTTCGGCATATACTGCATCGCCTTCGCGGGCATTCTTTGTCGAGATTGCCTGCTTAAGGGAAAGGGGAATCTTGGTTCCCGCGGGGATAGTGACCGTGTTGGGATTGGAAGAGGGAACGACCGCGGTTGTTGAAACGGATTCGGTGTGATTTGGAGCCGACGGAACCGATTGCGAGACAGCCTGAGCCAATGACATTCCGGATAACAACAACACGGTCAAGAAGGCACGCATCACTAACCTCCACTCAGCCGAAATTCCTCACATTGGGCAGAGGATACCACTTAATTAATGCTTAGGATGCTTGTTGATCCTGTGCGAGGGGCCTTGATCTGCCGCGCGACTCTGGAAGGCCGCCACCACCTGAACCTAGTAAAGTAGATATTTCTTCCGCATCGTCTCAAACTCGTTCAAACGCTCCTGCCAATCCTGCGCGATGCGGCGCGGGTCTTCCCCTGCCACCAGCGCATCAAAGGCTTTCTGGTTCACCAGCAACTCCGTCAAGCGTTCCATTTTATAGTCCGCTGGATAGAGCTTTCTTAGCGCAGCGGCTAATTCGATTCCCAACTCGGGTGCATCGAGGGCGTTGCGATCGGTGAGAACCAGATTAACGCCTTCGCATTTCTGCCCCGAATAATTACTGGACGCAGGTGTGAACGTGACTGGAACAAATCTAACGCCCGCGATCCCGCGAGCATTCAAATACGCGGCTAATTCGCGGCTCTTCATCCAGGGAGCGCCGAGCAATTCGAATGGAGTATCCGTGCCGCGCCCTACGGAAACATTTGTATATTCAATCAGACCGACGCCGGGATATAGTGCCGCCGCAGTCACGCTGCGCAAGTTCGGCGACGGATTCACCCATGTGAGTCCGGTGGAATCAAACCAATCGCCGCGCTCCCAGCCTTCCATTGCAACCACAGTCAGCTTAGCGTTGATGTTTCGCTCCGCGTTGAACATCTTCGCCAGTTCACCCATTGTCATTGCGTGGCGAACTGGAACAGTCCAATAATTTGTAAAGTTCTCCAGGCCCTCGTCTGATACCGGACCTTGCACAAACGATCCGGTAATCGGATCAGGCCGGTCAAGCACGATCACCTCGACTCCTGCCTTCGCGGCCCCTTCCAGGAAATATCCAAGCGTTGTTTCGTAGGTATAAAAACGCACTCCGGCATCTTGAATATCGACCACAACCGCATCCAGTTGCTTCATCACCTCGGGCGGCGGACGCCGCGCCGCATCCTTCGTCCCGTACACGCTGTAGACGGGAATTCCGGTCGCCGCGTCTTTCGAGTTGTTCACGTCCGTGGTATCCAGCGTTCCGGTCACGCCATGTTCCGGACTGAAGATCGCGTCCAGCGAAACTCCCGGCGCCTGCGCCAGAACGTCAATGGTTCGCCGTCCGTTGGCATCCACGCCAGTTTGGTTGGTGAGAAGGCCAATTCGCTTTTTGTGACCGGCAACCTGCAACACATCGAAGTTGTGCTCTTCGAGCACATCGATCCCTGTCTTCACATCGCCATTGCGTACGTTCATGCGGCGCGCCGCGCTTTGGGCTTCGTTATAGCCGGTGATGCTTTGCCAGCGCAGCGCTTCTTTCTCGCTGGCAGTAAGCGAAAGTGCCGCGGCGACCGCCGTCGCGACTTTCGATCGCAACGCAATTGCATTTCCCTTCCCTCTGGGATGCACGGCGTTGGTCAGCAGGATGATGTAGGTGTGCGTGGTTGGATCGATCCAGAGCGAGGTTCCGGTAAAGCCGGTGTGGCCGTAGGAGCCGACGGGCAGAAGATCGCCGCGGTTCGAGGAGAACGGAGAATCAATGTCCCAGCCAAAACCGCGCAGGACGGGAGCCGACGG
>JBAWBG010000043.1:0-12743 GCA_049589695.1 Candidatus Sulfotelmatobacter sp.
GTTGAATCGCAATCAAGGAGGGAACTCCGCGTCCTTCCGCGTAGACGCGCCGCAGCAAATGGCCAGGGCTCTTAGGAGCGATCATCACCACGTCGACATCGCTCGGCGGCGTGATGGTTTTGAAATGGATGCTGAAGCCGTGCGAGAAGCCGAGAATCTTCCCCGGATGCAGATAGGGCTTGATGTATTGATCGTAAACCTGAGCCTGCGTTTCGTCGGGAGTGAGTACGTGAATCCAGTCGGCGCGTTTGGCGGCCTCATCGGGAGCAACCACGACCATGCCATCGGCGCGAGCCTGCTGGGCGCTGGGGCGATTCGCGTCCAGCCCCACGATCACTTTGTAGCCGCTGTCGCGGAGGTTCTGGGCCTGCGCATGTCCCTGGCTGCCGTAGCCCAGGATGGCGATGGTTTTGCCCTTCAGGGCATTGGGATTGGCGTCGTGTTCGTAGAAAATAGTAGCCACCGGTGTGCTCCTTCGTCGTTTAGGATGACAATAATTGCGCGGACCGACCGGTCGGTCGGTGTGAACAAATGGTAGCCCTGCCCCGTAACAGTGTCAAGTAGGAAATCCGGGATCAGGAAACAGGCTTGGTCGGTTCAGACCCTCGTTGACTTCGTCTTCCTCACATCCCTAACATTGCAACCAGAGTCCCTTTGCCGACGCATGATCAACCAGATCATTTCGCACTACCGCATCATTGAGAAGCTCGGAGGCGGCGGCATGGGTGTGGTGTACAAGGCTGAGGACACCGAACTTGGTCGATTTGTCGCCTTGAAGTTTCTACCGGAGAATTTGGCCCGTGATCCGCGTTCATTAGAACGTTTCCGTCGTGAAGCCCGAGCTGCCTCGGCTTTGAATCATCCCAACATCTGCACTATCCATGAGATCGGCAAAGACGGCGAGCAAGTTTTTATCGTGATGGAATTTCTGGACGGGCTGACGCTGAAACACCGGATCGGCGGCAAGCCAATGGCGATCGAGACCGTGCTATCGCTGGGGATCGAGATTGCCGATGCTCTTGATGCCGCTCATGCGGCTGGCATCGTACATCGCGATATCAAGCCCGCGAACATCTTTGTGACCAAGCGGGGGCATGCCACGATTCTCGACTTTGGGTTGGCGAAGATCATGCCCGTCCGGAAGGTGGGAACAACAGAGTCGACCATCACTCTGGAAGAACACCTTACAAATCCCGGCAGCGCGGTGGGAACGGTTGCTTATATGTCGCCGGAACAGGCGCGAGCGAAGGAGTTAGATGCGCGAACCGATCTGTTTTCACTAGGAACAGTGCTCTATGAAATGGCGTCTGGGAGAATGCCGTTCGACGGAGAGAGTACGGCGATGATGTTCGACGCAATCCTGAACCGGACACCGATTGCCTTGCAGCAACTCAACAGCGACGTTCCTGCCGAGCTTCAGCGAATCGTTAACAAGTGTCTGGAGAAAGATCGCAACTTGCGCTGTCAGAGCGCAGTGGAGATACGCGCCGACCTGCAGCGGTTGAAGCGGGACACCGAGAGCGGCGCCACTCAAGCCACCACAGCACCATCCGGAGTTTTAGCTCGCGCGAACCGATTGCTCTTGGGTGCGACCGCTGCGGCCGTGATTGTCGCTGCGGCATTTCTGGCGTGGCGCTCCCTGCATTCCCACAATTCAGACGCGGTGATGATCCAGTCCCTCGCAGTGTTACCGTTTGCCAACACGAACAAAGACCCCGAACTGGACTACCTCGGGGAAGGTCTTTCCGAGGAGATCACGAATTCTCTTTGCCGACTTCCGAACTTGCAAGTGATGGCTCGGAGCACGGTCGCTCATTACAAATCGCGGCAAGACGATCCACAGGGCGTCGGTCACGATCTGCATGTCGATGCCGTGCTGACCGGGCGGGTAGTGGAGCATGGCAGTGAACTAAATATTGAAACTGAGTTAGTCAACGTCGCAACCGGAGCACAACTCTGGGGCGAACGATACACGCGCAGTGTGAACGACGCTGCCTCGCTGCAAGCTTCCATTACCCGCGAGGTTGCCGGTCAGTTGCGCCCGCAGTTAAGAGGAACGGCACGGCAAGATCTCGCCAAGGTCGGCACCAAAGATGCCGAGGCTTATCAATTTTACCTGAGGGGGCGATATCACCTCGACAGGTGGACGGCAGAAGAACTCAAAGCGGCGGTTGAGTTCTTCCACCAGGCAGTTACCAGAGACCCGAGTTATGCGGCTGCATACGCCGGTCTGGCGGATGCATATGCGTTGCAGGGCTACGTAGGTTACGTTCGCGGTCAGGAAGCGTATACCAAAGCGCGGGATGCCGCGCGGCGAGCGCTACAATTAGATAGCGACATTCCCGAGCCTTATATCTCCTTGGCCATGGCCGACATGCTGTTCTTCCGGGACTTTTCCGAAGCGCAGGCATCCCTTCAGAAAGCTCTTGCCCTGGACCCCAACTCCGCCTCCGCCCATGAGACCACTTGCTGGTTCAACGGTGAAATGGGCAGACTTCAAGAGGCCGTGGTTGAGTGCCGCAAGGCGGTGGAACTGGAGCCTCTTTCTTTGCCGTACAACTTTGGTCTTTCCGTCCTGTACTTCTTTGCGCGGGACAATGAGCAATCCCTGCGGCAAGCGCGCCGCACCCTCGAAATCGACCCGAACTATTCGCTCGCGATTCTACAGGTAGGTTTGATACACCAAGCAAGGGGAGAGTACAAGGCGGCGATTGAGCAGTGGGTCAAGAACGCACAAGTGCTTGGCGACCCCAGCGGTGCCGGCGAAGTAAAGCGGGTTTTCGAGAAGTCAGGCTATCGGGGCTATCTCAGAAAAGACGCTAAGGATAGCGAGCATGACGGTGACTTCTATTCCGCAGCGGAGGACTATGCCTCACTGGGCGAAAAGGATGCTGCTTTTGTCAATCTGGAAAGAGCTGCCGCCGAAGGACAATCGCTCGACAACTTCAAACTCGACCCAATACTCGACCCCCTCCGCTCTGACCCGCGCTTCGCCGACTTGCTGCGCCGGATGGGATTGCCAGAGTGACGACCCGACGTCCCATCCTGAAGCGAGGCAAAGCGGAGTAGGCGAAGTTAGATTGAAGCCGTCTCGTTATGCTTGATTTAGCTCTGCAGCAGCGGTTTTGTTAGAGGCTCTTAGGAGTCAGCTTCCTCAATATGAACGCCTGTAACGTCGCGGTGGCCATTGGTAATCCGATGTGGAACTGTTTACCATGGCACCCGATGACCCGCGAGACTGTGGTCGATTCCCGGCAGGAAATTCTGCGTACCGCCGCCCGCTTATTCCAGCAGCGGGGCTACGACGCTACTTCCATGAACGATGTCGCCGCAGCTCTCAAGTTGAGCAAGGGCGGCCTCTATCACCACTTTCAAAGCAAGGACGAAATTCTTTTTGAGATCATGGACCACGCCATGGAGATCACGCAGGAACGCGTGCTGAATCCTGTGCGAAGCATCGCCGATCCTGAAGAGCGGCTGCGAGCTCTGATCCGGCTGCACATCGAGGTTGTGCTCAGCCCGCGCGACCGTGAAATTACCGTGATGTTGCACGAAAACCATCCGCTTCCGCCGTCGCTGCGTAAACGCATCAATGCCCGCAAGAAGGACTACGTCCACTTCCTGGAAAGCCTGATGGCTGAAGTGCAGACCAAATCCCGCCAGTCGCGACCTACAAAAGCAAAGGTAAGTCCGCGCGCTGCGGCTTTTGCGCTACTTGGAATGATCAACTGGATTTATCAGTGGTACAAACCGGAGGGCGATCTGCAGGCGCAGAACTTGATCCCGCAATTTACCGACCTGATTTTCGGAGGCATCCTGGCGTGAAAACATTTCTTGCAACCCTTCCGGAAATCGAGGAGCAGCGAGCCGTTAGCGGCAAACTATACCGCGAGTTCCTGCGCGTGCCGGCGATGAGCGCGGGGCTGTATGTTCTGCCCGCGAACGGAACCGATGGACAAAAGCCGCATCGTGAAGACGAAATCTACTACGTGGTTCGCGGCCGCGCTCGCTTCAAGGCTGGTTCGGAAGATCGAGAAGTTTCCGCCGGCAACGTGATCTTCGTCGCGGCTGAAGTTGAACATCGCTTCTACGAGATCGCAGAAGAACTGGCGGTGCTGGTTATTTTCGCGCCCGCTGAGACGTAATCTGCGACGAGCGCGGAAACTACTTCGCCGGAATCCAGTAAACTTCTTCCTTGATCGCGGTTCTGTCGACGAAGCCTCGGCGCTTCAAAATCGCCTTGCTATTTGCAATCATGTCCGGGTGCCCGCACAAATATGCAGTTGTATTCGTGGCGTCGAGTTCCCAGCGATCGGCATACTTTCGCAGCACATCGTCGGCGCGGCCGATCTCGCCCGGCCAGTCGGCGTGATCCCATGGCCGACTTACGGTGGGGACGTATTTAAACCAGGGCAGTTCCGCATCGAAGCGGATCAACTCTTCTTTGTAGCCGAACTCCCAGGGACGGCTGGCGCCATTGAGCAGGTAGAGCTGATGGCTGCCATCGAAGCGGCCTTCCTTCCAGTCCTTCGCAAGCTGCCGGACGAAGCTTACAAACGGCGCCACCCCCGTCACTGTGCAGACCAGCAGATGGTGTTTGCGTCCACTCTCTGTGTCCAGCGTGCATTTTCCCTTGGCCACTTTTCTCATCAGCAGATCGTCGCCGGCTTGCAGCTTGAAGAGACGCGGCGTTAATGCCCCTTCGGGCACAAGTTCGAAGAAGAACTCAATTTCATTTTCAAATGGAGCCGAGACGATCGAATAGGGACGCTCTATCCGCTTGCCCTCGTGCTCGACTCCGAGCGTGGCGTATTGACCCGGATCAAACTTGAGCTCGCCGCCGGGATCGATGCGAATCATCCACAGGTCAGGCGCGAATTCCTCGCGTTTAGTGATCCGCGCCCGGTAGAATTTGTCGTCCACAACCGTCATTTTCCTAAAGCCTCAAACCTGAGGCATTCAATATGCCACTCCAGATCAGCTTCGCGGGTCGATAAAGTTTTGCGATCATACACGCAAGGCGGCAACCTGACAACCGAACGGTCGTTCCAGCAACTGAAGCGATTCAGAAATATTATTGTCTATTCTTTATAGCGCAACGGAGAATCGAGTTTAGAAAAATGCACAGTACGAAACTGAAAGCGTTAGTTTTTGTTTTTGATGGGCTGGCAGATTGGGAGCCTGCGCTGGCTCTGTGCGAGATCAGGAAATCCGGCAAGTACGACACGCTGACCGTGGGACGTTCACGGCAGACCGTAACGACCATGGCAGGCCTGAAGGTGACGCCAGATTTGACGATGACTGAAATCGAGCCCGGCGAGGCAGCAATCTTTATAGTGCCAGGCGGAAACTCATGGGAAAATGGCCCCGACCAGAAAGTGGATGAGCTTCTGCAGCGGCTTCATGCAGAGAAGATTCTGATCGGCGCCCTGTGCGGAGCGACGCTAGAAATCGCTCGCGCCGGTCTGACCGCCGGGATTCGGCACACAAGCAATGCGAAGAGCTACCTGAAGAAGATGGTTCCCGAATATAACGACGAGAGTTTTTACGTGGAAGAATTGGCGGTTACCGACCGCCGGATCGTTACCGCAAGTGGATTAGGAAGCGTTGAGTTCGCGCGCGAGGTGATTCACGAATTGAACATCTACAACGAATCGGATGCGCTGATTTGGTTTGAAATGTTTAAGAAGGGCGTAATCCCGGCGAACTTGTTGTAAGAACTTACGCCGAAGTTGATCTTTCTGCCGGATTCACAGTCTCAAAGACCGGTCTTTCAGGATTCTTCTACGAGCTTAGGCAAATTCCGCTAGTCCGCGTTGGGCCAAGAGTTTTCGGGATCGTTTCTTGTGACCGGCTGGATTGCGGGCGGGGGACTCGGAAGCGCACGAAGTTTTGCGAGTTCGTCCTGCGTCTTTTGCCAGGCCGAAGGCTTTTTCTTGGTTGCGATGGGTGCGTTCGGATCTCCATAAAACGCCAGAATATTCACCCGCAGCTCAGGAGTGATCTTGTCGAAGTTGTGTTGAGCCAACTGATCGAGCAGGCGGGCATAGGTGCTATCGGTCAACCGGTACTCCCCGGCGCGAGTCTCGTGGCCAGTATCAAAATCCGTATTGGCAAGCTGCAAGTCCCCGGCTGAAGTTTCGTGCAGAAGCTTGGTATAGTCCTGCACGGTTTTGTCGACGCTGGCGATATAAAGGTCTTCCGTTTTCTGCGTGGGAATTTTGAAATCGAGCGCCTTGAATGGGCCGATCTTGGGCACGAATCTCACGAAGAAGGCCAGCAGCCGCGTTCCGAAGCCCGGACGTTGATAAGTGCGTCCCCACTCTTTCTGGTAACTGGCTCGGGACAGGTAATAGCGGAACTGACGCGCGTGAAAATTGGGCGTTTCTGAAACAATCTCCTGGCGGCGCGCGACGAGCGCTACCCGCGTCATCTCAGGGATTACGGTGCTGATGGCGCGGCGAAAGGTCCCGATGGCCAGGTCTTCTTTAGAAAGAATGTCGGTCAGCGGAATTCCGTAAGTATCCTCAAACGCCCGCTCCAGAACGGGTTTGGAAATTTCAAAACCAATGAAATCGTGATAAGCGTCCGAAGTGTAGCGGCGCTTGGCCACCTGGGTTACGTCAAAGCCAAATTCGGTCCGAATGTGAGCCTTTGGATTGTCCTCGTAAGTGACGATGTTTCCATACTTCTTGCGCAGTTTGGGAAACTCAAGGCCCACCGCCTGGTTGACGGTCGGATGTCCACAGTTATCCGCAGAGTAATGCGCCAGAGCGCCCAGGGCGAAAGCATATTCATCCAGATCGGAGGATTCGTTTAGCAGATTGACGACGAAGTCACCGCTGCGCACGTAATGCGTGAGATCGCTGAAGTATTTGCTGCCGAACGGATAATAGCCCATGTCCTGCATCACCGAACCGCCGTAAGCGAATGCGTGAGCTTTCTTCAGGTCATCGTCCGTAGCGGCGGGGAAGCGTTTTTTCAACAGAGGCACCAGAGTGTCTTTCCAGGCGAGGTCGACAATCTCTTCGTGCGTAAGAACGGAGTAAGCGGCGCAGATCCGCACCGTGCAGATCTGCGCAATCAGTATGGCGAGTCCGAGCCAAATTGCCGTTCTCGAAGAGTTGAGGATTTGCTTCATTCGCTCGCTTTACCTGCGGCGGCGATCAGTAGCGAAGCGAAAATCCATTTGCAAAAAAAATCTTTCTTACCGGCCATTCTTCCTCGGTAACTTCACTCGCTTAGTAGCATCCGGGCCGACCGCGTCTCATCCGATGCCAGTTTCGGCTGGCAGGTAGTCGCGCCCGCACCCACTTTTAATTGGGCGGGACCCGAAGTAACTTTACCTCATTTTCACAGTTGCCTAAACTTTGCACATGGATGTTTTTCAACCGACCCGACCCGGCCCGGTCAGAACGAGGCATGCACTTTAGACCCGCGGCTTCAGCCGACGCCGGATTATGGCAGCCTGGCTTCTGGTTCCGATCTCGCATCAAAGCCACAGCTTTTCGCGTCGGATAATTTTGTCCCGCTACGGTCTTGCCTACGCTTGCTGCATGTGGCAGCCGTAATGGCGGGTATTGGGCTTGCGGTGGCAGTCTCCAGCGCCGGAGGCATGGGGACCATCTGGGGCAAATTGAGCAATTCACCCACCCTCCGGAAGAATTCTCTAACGCCGTCGTTCGCGTTCTCTGAAACTGAGCTGGACCGCCAGAAGCCGCAGCAACAAGCGGAACTGCTGTTGGAACGTGCCGTAAGTCATTCCGATGGAGCGACGGACCAGATCGAAGCGCGGGTTGACGGCTGGCGAGGCAAACTCCAGTGGAATAATCACCTCGGCCAGCTTACGACTGCGGCTCTCAACTCGAGCGATGCCGATGTGCGGAATTCCGCCATCGAGGTGCAACTCGCCGCCTACGGGCTGACCAAGAGCCAGCCCACGGTGGATGCCCTGGTGAAACAAGCCGGCTCCGCCGACCATACGAAAAAGATTTGGGCTTTCTGGGGCCTGGGGCTGCTAGCGAACCGTGGTATTGCGACTGATCAAGTGGTGCAGGTGCTGGCCACCCATCTGAAAGAACTTGACCGCGCCGATGGTTCGTCCGAGGACTCCCGCCGTTGGGCGGTCGAAGGTTTGGCATTGGTGGGAACCACGCCTACCATCGCCCCCTTGCTCGATGCCATGCGCAATGATCCTTCCGCCATGGTGCGTGAACGGGCCGCGTGCAGCCTGGCGGAGAGTGGCATGTTGTCCCACGACCAGCGTCTGATTGCTGTTCCCCGGCTCATCGACTACGCTGAGGATACCGCACTTGACTCGCAGACCCGAGGCTGGGCTTTTCAGGCCTTGGCCGACATTACCCGGCAACGCCTGCCCAACGGCTCCGCCGCCTGGCGAAACTGGTATCAGAACAACGGCGCGGAAAACTAAGCTGCCCCGAGCGTTCTCGAGATTCTCTGGGCATAATTGTCCTTAATACTTAATCCCACCCCGAAATCGAAGGTTCCTCACAACGAAAAATCGCCTTCCGTAGCGACTAGAATTTAACATTCGAAGCGTCTAAGGAATTGTTAATATCAAATGTCAGGCTTATCGCAATCTCTTCTCTTCTGCATGGATGTCACGAAACCAATCTCCGCATCTCTGCAATCGGCAGTTTCGGAGCTGCTGGGGGAGTTGCAGGCCCGAAGTGAATGCGAGAAGATAGGCCTTTCCCGTGAGTCCTTTGCCGTAATTCTTTGCGATGTCGCCGCCAAGTATCTACCCGCCGGGTGCAGTCATACTGAAGCACGCACATTTCTCCTGAGCCTGCGCGTGGAAGAGCTGGCCTTGGCCAGGGCCTGTGCCGCGGGTCATAACTCCGCGTGGGAAGTTTTTCTAACACGCTACCGCGAAAAGCTTTACCAGTCAGCTTTGCGCATTGCACGAGAGGATTCCGCCGCTCGCGATCTGGCCGATACCCTTTATGCCGAGCTTTACGGCACTACTACGCGGGCAGGGGAGCGGATTTCTAAATTGGCGTCCTTCACCGGGCGTGGGTCGCTCGAGGGTTGGCTGCGCACCGTTCTCGCCCAGGAGTTCGTCAATCGCTACCGCCGCACCCGACGGACGGTCAGCCTCGATGAAGAAGGGGAAGAAGGCTCACAGTTCGCCGCCCCCGAGATAGAAGCGGTTCCATCGCCGGACTTGCGCCTTGAATCGGCCACCAACGGCGCCCTGGCCTCGCTTTCCAGTGAGGAGAGGATGGTCCTGGCGTCGTATTTTCTGGATGGCCGTACCCTCGCCGAAGTCGCCCGCATGCTGGGCGTACACGAATCGACGATCAGTCGTAAAGTGGACAAGCTTGCCAGGTCCTTGCGCAAGAAAATCCTGGCTAACATGATGCAGCAAGGTATGGCGCGTCGCCAGGCCGAAGAGGCTTTGGAGGTCGACGTGCGCGACCTGCGATTAGACATTCGCCGCAGTTTGGCGCAAGAACCGCCTGCGGCGCCGTTCTCTGATCAGAGAGAAGCGCCGGTCGTCGAAGCTCGAACTCAAGGAGATCCAGCGAACTCTTAGAGGAGGCTTAGGAGAGAGGTTCTCCAGAAGCTAGCTCTCTAGAAACTTCAGATGCAAGACGTGCCCCAATTCGTGCTGAAGCGGATGCGAGAAAAGGCGGCAGCCGGCTCTCATCCTGATGCAGATCTGCTCACAGCATTCTCCGAGCAGTCTCTTCTGGGCAGCGAAAGAGCCAGAGTAATGGAGCACCTGGCCGCTTGTGACGATTGTCGAGACATAGTCGCTCTGGCTTTGCCAGTAACAGAGATCGTGGTTTCGCCCGTTTCCACCCTCGTTCGCAGTGGATGGCTCGGCTTGCCCATCCTTCGCTGGGGAGCATTGGCTGCTGGACTCAGCGCCGTGATCTTGGTCGGAGTCTTGCAATATTCCCATAGCCGGAACGACTCTACGGTCGCCTCGAACTATGCGCAGGAAGTTGTAAGGCTACCTCTTGCCTCGAATTCGGCTCCTTCAACTCAGAACTCAGTCCCGCTGACAGAGAAACAGTCGTCGCTTGGCCATCAGGCATCAACTGGACAGAAGCCTTCAGTCGAGGTCGGCCGCACTGACCGCGCTGCCGGTCATGAGGTCGTTTTCGCTAAGACCGCACAATTTGCGAATGCTCGATCGGCTCCGCCGAATCCAACTGCTGCAACCCGCCAGAAAGTAAAACCTGCCGCCACGTCGGAGTCGCTGGAATTGCAGACGTCCACTGCCGTCAGCTCGGGCTCAGCAGCAGCAAGCCCGATTCAGCGCTTCCGGCACCTTGCTCAGGATGAAGCGCAGCTACTGCCAGAAGGGGGCAACGTCGCAAACTTGACTAATTTCGACGTAGTCAAAGCCAAAGATCCTGTCCCCACCCAGGCAGCTTCGAGCAATGCTCCCACATCGCTGGCGTCCCCCAGTCCCTTGCAAACCTCGCCGTCTCTCATGTTGCGCGCTTTGCCGCGCTGGATGGTCAATGCCTCGGGTGGATTACAACGCTCCTTCGATGGAGGACATACGTGGGAGAACGTCAATCCAGCCCTTAGCGAGGCGCGGGCTAGCAATCATCCTCCGACTCAGCCCACCGACCGCCCTGACGTGACCAATTCCATTCAGGCCAAGAATCAGAAAGCTGAGGTTGCGGTCGATCCTGGCGTGGTATTCCGCGCCGTGTTTGCTTTCGGAGTGGAAGTGTGGGCTGGTGGTGGCAGCGGTGTGTTGTATCACACCTCGGATGGTGGCAATCACTGGATTCGCATAACCCCAAGCATTGCCGGAACTGGGCTCACGGGAGATATTGTAGGCATTCAGTTCTCAGACCCCCAACATGGGAAAATCTCGACCTCGAATGCGGAACTCTGGACCACTTCGGACACCGGCCAAAGCTGGCGGAAGCAGCAATAGAGTCAAAATTCGGCTCGCTGCGCAGACTTCAGATCGCCTTCCGCATTCTGCCGAAATGCGATTACCAAAGTGACGTTTACAACAGAAAACACTAAACCTAGTATCCAGAAGTAGTTTGGCAGTTCTGGGGGAGGGCTGCCGAGGCGTCTTGGGCTGAAAAGTCCGAGGCGCTTTTTTGTTTGCTGGAATCGTGGTTCAATGCGGAACATCTTGCCGTGGGTGCGGGTTGTTGAAAAATAAAACCATATGTTCTTCATCCACATATTGCTCGCCTATCTTCAATGCACGACGCTCACAGCCATAGGATTCAAAACCAAGCGACCGATATAGACTTATTGCAACATGTTGAGTGGTCGCCACTGAGAGCATGATCTGCCCAAGCCCTTCAATAGCACTGGCGCGCTCCAGCAGCATTCGTAACATGTCCCGGCCGGCGCGCTTGCCCCGCACCTCAGGCGTTACATAAACGCCCCAGATGTGTCCCTTGTGGCGTTCCTTAAGCCCCTTGTCGCGGAAAAAACCCGCGGTTCCCACTAATCGGTCGCCGGCAAATGCGCCCACGACGAAGTTGTTTGATGGATCGAACGCTAGACGCCGGGCAATGTCCTCCCTGCTCAAGGCGCGGTGCTCTTCGGCCGACGAGCCAAACGCCTCCAGTTCACTTTCAAGCGCTTCCATACGGATATTCCAGTATGCGTCCGCGTCGCTGGCCGCAAGAAATCTGAGATCGATCGTCATCGTAAGACCGCTACTCGGATCCACGGCAGGCAGAACAATATCCGCCTATTTCCAATCGCGAGACTACGATACGGAATCGGCAATCCTTCTCCACTTGCCCTTTCAACTTTTCAAAAATATCGCTGACGAACTCCATGATCTTGCCGCAGCGCAAACAGGCCATGTGGATGTGATCCCGGTTCAGCTTGCGCTCGTAGTAATGGCCCTCGCCGTTGATGTGCATGAGATCGAGTTCGTCAATCAGACCATGGCGCTTCAGCAAACGAAGCGTCCGGTACACGGTGCTGCGATCCACGCTGGCATCCAGCTTCTGCGCCTTCCGCAAAAGCTGGGCTGCGTCCAGATGTTTGGTCGCAGTCTCCATCACGCGAAGAATCGCGCGGCGCTGCTCGGTCATGCGTATTCCGCGCTCGTGGAGATGAGACTGCAACCGCCCCGGGATTTCGGTTTTCGGTAACGGCACGAGGTCCTCCTTGGTTGTCGCAACTTAGATTGTCGAAACTTAGACTGTCGCAACTGGTCGCAACCATGTTGCGACGAAATCTTTCGCCGGATCTTGACGCTAGCGCGAGCTATCCGGCACTATGAAGATGTGCCTCAGATGCGACTCGGTTGCAACTGGGACTTTTTCGCTCACCCTTTATGACCCGGCGCATTCACGATCACGGCTCCATCCTACTTCCACATGCGACTCGATTGCAACTGGGAACAGGATTGGTCCATATTGTGCGCCTGCTGTGCGGCTCGGCCGCAAAGGCACTGGACGTGTCCCCAAAAATAAAAATAAAAATAATGTGGCGCCATCTAAGTCTGATTCTTTGCTTACTCGGCGCCGCCTGGGCTGGAGTAGGCGGGAGCATCTCGGGCACAATCAAAGATCCGTCAGGAGCGGCAATTGCCAAAGCATCCGTCACTTTGGAGAACGTCAATACGGGCGTCCGCCAAACCACCATCGCCGACGGGCGAGGCGCATACACCTTTCCCGTCCTCCCCGTCGGGAGCTACGTTCTCGAGGTGAATCAGCCCGGCTTCCAACCCTATCGCCGCACTGGAATTGTGCTCGATACAAATAGCTCGC
>JBAWBG010000044.1:0-15673 GCA_049589695.1 Candidatus Sulfotelmatobacter sp.
TCCCAGGTCTCGCAAAAGAAGCGAGACCTGGGACACCCGGCCAATTGTCGGATTAATTTTTCGGCTGGAAACCCTTGCGGCGTTGTTCGCTGTAGCGAAGAAGGGCGTCGAGGATGATGGGATACGCCTCCGCCGCGGGGCGTATCTCGTCAACTTCTACGGCTTTTCCCTCGAGGAGTTTGTAATCCTGAAAGAAACGCCGCAGCATCAGCATGCGATGCGGCGGCATCTCCGCAGCTTCATGATAGGAGTTGAATTCGGGATCCTGGGTGGCAATGGCGATAATTTTATGGTCGGGCTTGCCGCCATCAATCATGGTCATTAGGCCGATGGCGCGGGCGTGGATGATGGTGAGCGGGACGACGGGTTCTTGGCAGAGAACCAGGACATCGAGCGGGTCATCGTCTTCAGCGAACGTTTGCGGAATGAAGCCGTAGTTCGCGGGATAGTAGACCGCCGAGTAGAGGATGCGGTCGAGTTTGATCAGCCCGCTGGCTTTGTCGAGTTCGTATTTCACGCTCGAGCCGAAAGGGATCTCGATGACGCAGTCGAATTCCTGCGGAAGTTGGTCGCCGGGAGTTACGTCGTGCCAGGGATGGATCATAAGAGTGCCGAGCTGATCTATTCTAACGGACGATTGTTGGGAACTGGTTCGTGAGCTGCTACCGCGGCATCTTCTGCCGCATAATCGAATTGCGCGAGAGGCGCGTCGGCCGGCGGATTTTCTACTTCCCAGCTTATCGTTCGCTGAATTGCATCATCGATTGCTACCGGTTCCTGGTATCCGAGTTCCCGGCGGATGCGTGCTGAACTGGCCGTCCAATGCTGCGCAGCGTTGCCAGGCCTCATAAGATGGGACGGTGCGCGCTCATCCGGCAGGATTACGAATTCCCCATCCCAGTGCATTGCAGAGGCGATTTTGCGCGCCCATTCCAGTTCGCTGAAGCATGGCTGCTCGCATACGTTGTAGATACGGCGGGCGGCCCGTTCATTAGTAGCAGCGAGCGCAATGGCTGCGGCAACATTTTCGACGTAGCCGCGCGGGGAGTGCCATGCGGCGAGAGTCTCGGGAAAAATGATGTGGTGACGTCTGTCGGCGATGCGTTTCACCACGGGATAAAAACGATGCAGCGGATCGCCGGGTCCGTAGACCATGGGCAGGCGCAGCACGGTGCCAGGAAGTTCGCGGTCGTTCATCACCACGCGCTCAGCAGGAATCTTATCGTAATCGTCGGTGACCCAGCCGAAGGTCTTGCGCAGAATCTGCAAGCTGTCTGGCGGGTAGAGATGCAGGGTGCGGCGCAATTCCGACTCTTCTGTGAGAGGCAGCTCTTGCAGCGGCCCGCTTTCCGTTCTGTGCGAAATGCCTACGGCACGGTATATGTCAATGCTGCTAAGCATGACGACGCGTTTGGTTGCGCCGCGGAAAATGTTCATCAGATCTTCCGCTTGTCGAGCTGAACTGAGGGTTAGGTCGATCACCACATCCGGAGCGAAACGTTTGAGTTCGGGAGCGCTGGCGGTGAGTTGGTTGCGGTCGCCGCAAAGGTCTTCCGCACCGGGGAGAGTAGGTTTGGTGCCGCGGTGAAACACCATCACGGTATGACGCCGCTGGATTAGCTGGACGGCGACGAATCGCCCGATAAAACCGTTCCCGCCGACTAGCAGAATGCGCACACGAATTAATTATGACACCGATTAGTATGACAGTCTTTTCGAAACCTTGATTCCGGGTACGGGGAGGGGTAGAGTCTTAGGGATACGGGGCTCTGAAGGTGTCCTATGTCCAGTCAAGGTAAAACCTATTTGAAGTTTGGTGCGGCTACGGTCGTGATTCTGCTATTGCTGGGTTATCTCGCTTACACCGGCGTGCAGGATAGCAAGAGCTATTATGTCACCATCAGCGAGCTGCATAAGATGGGTAATGGCGCTTATACCAAGCGGTTACGGGTAGCGGGGAACGTGCAGCCGGGGTCGATCAAGCGGACTGGAACGCACGTACAATTTGTGCTGATGGAGCAGGATCAGCTGCTCTCGGTGGATTACACGGGAACGGAGGCACCTCCGGACACTTTTAAGGATGACTCGCAGGCACTGGCCGATGGGAGCTTTGGCCACGATGGTGTCTTCCATGCGAAAGCGCTACAGGCCAAGTGTGCATCGAAGTATGCGCCAAAGCAGCCGGGGAACTCGATGCAGGCGGAGCCGACGAAGAGCATTACACAGGTGCAGCCCAAGCCGAACGGTTTGCCGAACTAATTTTCGTCCCGCGAAGTTGGCGGCGGGACGGTGCCAGCGACAACGGAGCGTTACAAAAGTCCCAGCCTTTGCAAAAAATCCTGAAAATCCATAGATTCTGTTGGTGCCTGCGACTACAAGCCTCTTAGCAGTACGTTACTCTTCGTGATCGATCCGACCATCACGCCACGGGGTAATCCTCTCATTGTCGTCGAGGGACTAATCAAGCAATTTGGACGCTTTGCCGCTCTGCGCGGTGTGGATGCCGAATTTCATGCTGGAAAGTGTTACGTAATTCTGGGCGACAACGGCGCGGGGAAAACAACTTTATTGCGGGCGATGGCGGGGTTAGCGCAACCCACCCATGGCGCGATTTCGATTTTGGGCAAGAATCCGCAGGATGCGTCCCGTGAGATTGGTTATATGGCGCATCCGTCTTTGCTTTATGACGAGATGACTGGGATGGAAAATCTGCGCTATTTTGCTCAACTTTACGGCGTCTACGAAGAAAGTCGCTGTGAACAGGTGATTCGTTCCGTGCGGCTAGATCCTGAGTTGACGCGGCCGGTGGGACAGTATTCGCAAGGCATGCGGCAGCGCATGTCGCTGGCGCGGGCGATCCTGCACGATCCGAAGATTCTATTGCTCGATGAGCCATTCTCGAATGTGGATCTGCATTCGGCGCAGGAGATGGTTACGCTGCTCAAAGGCATGCGGGATGAGGGCAAGACTATTTTTGTGGTCACGCACCAGGCGTCGCTACTCGAGGGCGTGGCCGACCAATTTGTATGGATGGAGTATGGGAAGATTGTGGAGAGAACACCTAGTTTCAACCGGGAGCGGACGAAAACACAATGAGTTCGCTGCGCTCCATTACTTTGGCCACGTTGACAAAAGATATCCGCCTGGAATGGCGCTCGCGCGACGCCATCAACTCGATGCTGTTTTTTTCGCTGCTGGTGGTTGTGATTTTTGTTTTCTCCTTCGATCCACTGGCGGAAGAATCACGGCACATTGTCGGCGGCTTGGTCTGGGTGGCGTTCTTGTTCGCTGCGGTGGTTGCGCTCAATCAGACGTGGGCCCGCGAACTGCGCAACCAGGTGCTGGACGCTTACCGGGTGTCGCCGGCGCCGGCCAATTCACTTTTTTTGGCCAAAGTTCTCGGGAACTTTATTCTGGTTAGCGTGCTGGAAGCGCTGATGGCGCCGCTGTTTGTGATTTTCTACAATTTGCGCGTGCTGGGGCCGGCATGGCAGCTGATTCCGGTGGCGCTGCTCGGGACCTGGGCGCTGGTGATGAATGGAACATTCTTCGCCGCGATGTCGTTGCGCACGCGCAGCCGCGAACTTATGCTGCCTCTGCTTCTGTTCCCTGTGTCCATTCCTGCGGTTCTCGGCATGGTTGCGGCGACCACCAACATTTTGACGGGGGAGAATTCGGCCCACTTCTACATCGTATTGCTTCTCACCTACGATGTGGTGTTTACTACTGCTTGTCTGGCCTTGTTTGAAACGGTGTTGCAAGCGGAATGAAAAAGGCCTTCCCCATCCTGGCAGTTCTGACGGTGCTTTTGCTGGCCTATGCTTTTTATCAGGCGCTATGGGTCGCGCCCACGGATGCGCTGCAGGGCGACGTTTACAGGATCATTTATTACCATGTGCCTTCGGCATGGACCGCCTTCCTGCTGTTCTTTATCAACTTCGTCGCCTCGGTGCAGTATCTGGCGAATGCAAAGCCGTCGACCAAGAGCGCAGCGAAATGGATTGTGATTGCAATCGGAATGGTGGGATTCATCGCGCCTTTTATTCCGCAGGTAGCGCAGCAACTGCCCACTGGGATGTATCCCAGTTCGGTCGCGACCACAGCGTTGATCATTGTTGGACTTTATTTCCTAGTTGGAAAATATTTTCGCGGACAGAATCTTGATGTGCTCGCGGTGACGACCGCCGAAGTGGGCGTCGTTTTCTGCACCATTGTTCTAGTTACCGGACCAATCTGGGCGCGGCCAGTGTGGGGTATCTGGTGGGCGCCGGGAGACATCCGGCTAACGTCGACGCTGGTGCTGTGGCTGATCTACGTGAGCTACCTGGTGCTGCGGCGTTTTTCCGACAGCGCGCAGACTCAGAAGCTGGCTGCTGTGCTGGCGGTGTTTGGCGCGCTCGATGTGCCGCTGGTTTATTTTTCCATCTGGTTCTTCCGCACGCAGCATCCGCAGCCGGTGATCGGTGGTGGCGGCTCGATGGATCCGCGGATGCTGCATGTGTTGTTGATCAGCTGGATGGCGTTTCTGTGCTTCGCATTTTTAGTTTGCTGGTGGCGCTACCGGCTGGAGCTGTTGCAACGTGAAGCGGATGAGTTGGAAAGCCTGGAATCGTTACACGGAGTGGCGCAATGAACTCGATTAAATTTCTTTGGGCCGCTTACATCGCGACGTGGGTGATTCATGGCGTCTACATCGGCAGCGTTGCGCGTCGCTATCGGCGGGTGCGGCAAAGGATGAAGGAATTGGGAAGAGGGAATCGCAGTTAGCCGTTAGCAATTGGCTCCTGCCATTAGCTTATGCCGCTATTTGTTGGGGATCGAGACCTGATTCGCTAATCGCCAACTGCCAATTGCTCACTTTAGTTTGTCGCTTTCCAATCTCTCTGCAGTTCGCTCAGGAAATCGGTGCCGCCAGAGGAGCGAAGGAATTCGTAATCCTCAATCATGGCAGCAGTGCCGACGCGTGATGAGGGCAGGGGAGATTCTGAGCGGATGACGCGGGCGGTGAAGCGTACGCGAACAGCGTCAGTGAGCGTGATGTGCGGAGGAAACGTAAGCGTGACCTCGCAGCGGGTGCCGGCGGGGAGCGGACGATCGAGATAGAAGAAAACCCCGCGTGCGCTCACGTTCTGGGTTTCGGTTTGGAATTCGCTGTTCGCGTCGAGACGGACCAATGCGGGCAGGCGCATATCGAAGCGCCGCATCAGCCGTCGTTCCTGAGAATCCGGTTGCATCCGAAGCGTATTTTCCGAAAGCATTGTTCCCCGACAAAGAAAATCTAATGCGGAAACAGCAACCAGGCTGGAAGGCTGGATCCTGCCTCGGGCAGGTCCCAATTGCATTCCACTGTATCGGTTTACCGGCAGTTTGCAAGAGCAAAAAAAACTCAGGCACTGATTCGGTAAACGGTCGAGCTTACCTGGAAAGCTGGGTTGGAGGAGATTGCACAGCAGTACCCCTGGAGGTGAGCAATCGGATAACCATCCCCTATAACGAGGCTGGCGGCGTTTTCGTCGGAGAATCAATGGCTTCTATGCCCTGAAGCAGACTTATGCGCCGTGGTGGTATGCAGCGATTTGCAGAAATCTCCTGTTGCGATCGTCTGCAAAATGTTTCCTTCCACCTTCGTGCTACGTTTTCTCGGCCATCTGTTTTTCTCGGCCTCTGTTTTCGAGGCCGCCCGCGGCATCTTTATCGGTCGACCGGCGCATCTGAGGTCTTGAAGCGTAGTGAGGTGGGGCGCTCGCTTGACTTGGCTATCCGTCAGATGTTTAAGTAGTTGTTTATTTTCCGCCAGTTCCTAAATGACATGTCAGCAGCGGGCGGCTTCGCCGGCGCCAGGTGAGAATTCGTGCGCCGTTTACTCTCTCCATTTATGATCGGTAAACACCGGAGGAAAAGCGTAATGGGAAATGGCTGTGAAGTGTCGGGAAAAAGCCTGTCGGCGAGCGGGGAAAGCCGTTTGAAATGGATCCGTGTTATGGGCGCGGCGGTTGTCTTGTTGCTGGTGGCGGGCCTGATGCTTGGCTCGGGATCACGGCGCTATGCCCAGAAAGCGATGACTCCGGCTTCCGCTTTTCCTGTCCCGACCGTTCTCGGCAAAGCTCCATTGAGGTCAAACCCCGCGAAGTCGGGCCCGGTGAACTCGAAACCGGATGCTCGCGCGCTGCTTAGTCACCTTCCTCTGGTCTTTGAGCCTAACCAAGGGCAAACTGATCCGAGTGTGAAATTCATCTCGCGGGGAGAGGGTTACAGTCTGTTTCTGGATTCAACCGGAGCGGTGCTGGCAATGCGGACGGCACAGCCTGCATCCGTAAGGGGAAGCGCGGCGTTGCGGAGTCAGGATGAGAGCGGACCAAACATGGAGTCGGTTCGCATGAAGCTTGTGGGAAGTAATCCCGCGGCAGCGATCGCTGGAAGTGACCAGCTTCCCGGCAAAAGCAACTACTTTATCGGCAACGATCCCAAGAAATGGCACACTGGTGTTCCCCAATTTGCCGGCGTTCGCTACCAGAGTGTTTATCCGGGAATCGATCTGGTTTTCTATGGAAGCCAGGGCCGCTTGGAATACGACTTCAAGGTTGCGCCCGGCGCCGATCCGTCTCAAGCGGAATTGCAGTTCGATGGTGCGACGAAACCTGAATTGAGCCATGGAGATTTGATTCTTAAGGGAACGAGCGCCAGCGTAAGGTTGCAGGCTCCCCGCGTTTATCAGAGCATTGCTGGGCGTCAGCAACTGGTGGATGGACGATTCGTGCTCCGCGCAGCGAATCGCGTAGGTTTCGAAATCGGCGCCTATGACCGCGGCAGGGAACTGGTGATCGACCCGACCGTCAGTTACTCTACTTACTTCGGCGGCAGCGGGAGTGAAACTTATCCTTCGATTGCTGTCAATGGCGATGGCTTTATCTATTTGGCTGGGTCCACGACTTCAACCGATCTTCCGGTGTCGACGTTGCCCGCTGCCTTTCAGTCCACACTCAAGGGCGCACAGAATATTTTTATCCTGAAGCTGGACCCGACGGCTGGCGCGGCAGGAATTCTTTATCTTACTTATCTCGGCGGCAGCGGGACCGATATCAGCTCGGGACTTGCGGTGGATACGGCTGGCACGGCGTATGTAACCGGCACCACTACTTCCACGAATTTTCCTACGTCCGCGGCTGGCTTTCAGACCACGCCGCTGGCGGGCACCGCCTGCACGCCTTTGATTCCCAGCATTTCGGCGCCGTGCCACGTTTTCGTGAGCGCATTGAGCGGACTTGATAGCACGGGGTCACCGCAATTGAAGTATTCTACGTACCTTTCGGGAAACGGTGCGGAATCTGCCAGCGCTTTGGCGACCGACAATAATGGGAATGCATTTGTAACCGGGACCACGACTTCCACCAACTCTCTCACCGGTTTTCCATCGACTTCGCTCCCCGCGGCCTATCAGGCGACTTCGAATGGCAGCATTCAGTTTTTCATGACCGAGGTAAATACGAATGCGACGGGATTACCCAGCATCAGGTATTCCACCTACTTTGGGGGCAGCAATGGTTCGATTGCGGTGGGTGGCGGCATCGCGGTCGACACCACAGGCAACGTCTATTTCAGCGGCACCACAAATTTCTACAACAGCGGTGAAGGCCCGAACGGCGGCATACTGAATTCAAGCGATTTTCCCATATTGAACGCCTACCAGCCTTGCCTCAACACGCCTCCGCCGACCACGATTCTGCCGCCGGTGACGTGTCCAGCAGTGACCACCACTCCAGAGCCGACTGACGCTTTCATGGCAAAGCTGAATGTGGTGAATGCTCAAACTGGCGGAACGCAGCTGATATTTTCGACGTACCTCGGGGGCAGCAACAACGATTCCTCGACCGGACTCACCATTGATACCGGAGCCGCAAGCATCTACCTCACCGGGTCGACTAATTCTCCCGATTTTGTGATTCCTACGGGAGCCGGGCAATTTCAACCTTGCCTGAATGCCCCGATTGCGGTGCTGCCCTGTTCGACAACGCCCGACACTACGCATACGGACGCGTACGTAGCAAGGTTCGCGAATGAAACCGAATCCAGCACTACCACAAGCGTTGGCGTGCCGCTCAGTTATTTTTCCTATCTCGGCGGATCTTTAAATGATAGCGGCTTGGCCATCGCGGTTGATACGGCTGGCGGAGCGCTGGTTACAGGAGCGACCAATTCAACTGATTTTCCGGCTTCGGTGGGAGCCATTCAGACGCACCTGAACGGCACCCAGAACGCCTTCTTCGCCCACATCGATACCACCATCAGTACCGGTCAAAATACGGTGGGATCTTACGCAACCTACTTCGGCGGCAACGGAACGGATCGCGGCACCAGCATTACCGTCGATTCTTCTCTTAATACGTATTTTGCAGGGGATACGAATTCCTCCAACTTGCAGCTGCAGGGTCCGGTACAGAACTGCCTGGACACTCCAGTGAATCCGGCGCCGGGAACGCCATGCCCTACGATTCCTGCGCCGGCGCCGACTGACGCGTTCGCCGTACGGTTGCAAACTGCGACTGACCTGTGCATCCGCTGCGTGGCCCCGATTCTATCTCCTGCTTCGGGACTGATAAGCGCGGGCAACCAAATGACGATCACATTTACCGTTATTAACGAGGGACCCGACTTGGCCACCAATGTCACGGTGACAGGTCAGCTTTCAACGGGCATAACGGCCGTATTCAACAGCGCGACGGCGGCGTCTGGTACTTGCAGTGTCCCCACAGGTGCCAATGTGGTGTGTACCATTCCGGCGCTGCAGTCGGGATCCACTTCCACCGTCGCCATGGTGGTGACGCCGAGCACGGCAGGCGGGGGTTCGATATTAGCTACAGTCACCAACAGCAATGACACGAATCCCAGTAACACTGCGACCGCATCGTTCACGGCGACGGATTTTTCGATCTCAATTCTTCCATCCAGCCAGACCGTGGTGGCCGGTAACACTGCGACCTACTCTGTGTTCGTAAGTCCCTCCGAAAGTTTTGGAGCAAATGTCTCGCTTAGTTGTTCCTCCCTCCCGGTTGGGGCGAGTTGTGGATTCACTCCCAGTTCGCTCACTTTTAATGGTCCCGGCCAGCAGTCGAGCACGCTGAACGTGACCACTACGGTGCGACCGATCAGCACGATCAGTTCTACCAGGTGGAGTAGCCCGTTTTATGCCTTGTGGCTGATGGTGCCCGGGGTTGCCCTGTTTGGACTGGGTAGCGGCAAAGGGAGACGGAACCGGTTTCTGGGCTTCTTCCTGCTGTGGACTGTATTCTCGCTTATCGTCCTGCTACCAGCTTGCAGCAAAGCTAAGGAGCAGCCGACGATCACCGGGACGCCGGCGGGATCTTATCCTCTGCAGGTCACGGCGACTTCGGGCTCGTTTACCAAGAGCGCGGGCTTCAGTCTGACTGTGCAGTAGGCTCAGGGTACATCCCGAAGATGGTTGCGCTAGCTTACGCGCCTGCGGAAAGCTTGTGATGGCTCTTGGCTTCGGCGATGCCGTACTGGCGGATTTTGTAGAGCAGGGCTTTATAGCTGATCTGGAGAAGCGCGGCGGCTTGTTTGCGATTCCAGTTCGTTTGTTCGAGCGCCTGGCGAATGGCTTCTCCTTCGGCTTCGTCTTTAGCGGTGCGGGCGAGTGACTTCAATCCTCCGCTAGATTCTCCACTCCGGCTTCCGGAATCCACATGCGCGGCGCCGCCGTTGCCATCGTTGCGCGGCTGCAGTTCGGCCGCAGCCAGGTTCTCGTCCCCCAGGATCAAATAGCGTTTCAAGAAATTGTTGAGTTCCCGCAGATTGCCGGGCCAGCTGTGCCTTTGACAAGCCTCCAGCAGTGGTTGTGAAAGCGGAAGCTGGGGGCGCGCATATTGTTCCGCCATGCGGGTCATGAAATGTTTGAGCAGAATTGGAATCTCTTCTTTGCGTTCGCGCAATGGCGGTAATTGCAAAGTGAAAGCATTCAGACGGTAGTAAAGATCTTCGCGAAGGCGCTTGGTCGCTAGAGCCTGAGGAATGTCGATGTTGGTGGCGGCCAGGATACGCACGTCGACCTTGATGATGGAGCGGCTGCCGAGCCGCGAGAATTGCTGGTCCTGCAGCACGTGTAACAATTTGGCTTGCAGTGCCGGCGGCATCTCGCCGATTTCATCAAGCAGGATGGTGCCTTTGTTGCATAGTTCGAATTTGCCCGGTTTGGCGTGAGTAGCTCCGGTGAATGCGCCGGGCTCGTAGCCGAATAATTCACTTTCGAGCAGATCGGCGGGAACCGCCGCGCAATTCACTTTCAGAAAAGTACGATGGGCGCGCCGTGAGAGTTTGTGAATCAGACGGGCCAGCACTTCCTTACCAGTGCCGCTCTCGCCCAGCAGTAAGACGGGAATATCCACATGCGCTACCAAGGCGGCTTGCGAGCGAATTTTCCGCATGGCCGGGCTGGCCGCGACGAAAAATACGTCGTCGGCGACTTCCTCGACTTCGCCTCCCACCGGCGTTTGGCCCAAGCCGAGACACTGGCCGATCACCGCATCCAGTTCCGCTTTCTGAAATGGTTTGGTGAGATAGTCATGCGCTCCCAGGCGCATTGCCTGCACAACTTTCTTTGTATCGTTGACACAAGAAAGCATCACCACCTTGGCGGAGGGCCGTTTTTGGCGCAATTGCTCAAGGGTCTCCAGGCCGTCGATTCCCGGCATTAATACGTCTAGAAGTACGAGGTCGGGCTCGAGTCCTTTGTCAATCCGCTCTAGAGCTTCTTCTCCGGTGGAGGCAGTCTCTACAGAATGGTTGTCGACCTCGAGCAGCGTCCGAATGTAGCGGAGCATGGCAGGCTCGTCATCTACGAGCAGAATCTTTGCAGTTTCGCTCACCGATTCTTTCCTTTGCTAGCAGGATTGGAGACTGGTTTGAAGGGAAGAAGAAATGAGAATTTGCAGCCGGCCCCGGGATCGCTTTCCACCCAAACTTTTCCACCCATGCCTTGGACCAGGCGACGGACAATGGAGAGCCCGAGTCCCATTCCATCCTGATTTTCGTTGTTGGGCAGGCGAAAAAAATCGTCGAATACTTCCTGATGAAACTCTGCCGGAATTCCTGGACCAGTATCGGACACGCTGACTTTAACTGAATTGGGTTGCGAATTGATTTGACGCCGGCGCTCGCCGGAAGATGCAGGCTGAGCCGTGGCGCGGCGCTCCCACATGTACGGTTCCGCGTGCAACCATACGGTGCCGCCCTGGGGAACAAATTTAAAAGAATTTTCCAGCAGATTAGAGATCACGCGCTCCAGCTTCGGAGAATCAAGGGGAAACTCAGGCAACTTGTCATTCGCTAAGAAATAAAGAGCCAATCCCTTTTCCTGAAAGCGAGTGGACCACAAGCGGCAGACATCGGACAGACCCTGGTTGATATTGCCCACCGCGTATTGCATCTTCAGGCCGCCGGTTTCCAGGGCACTGTAAGTGAGGAAGTCCTGAATAAATTGTTGCAGGCGTTTGCCACTGGCCTGCATATCGCGTAGTACCTCGCGCTGCCGATCACTTACCGGTCCAAGCTTCTCGCTCTGCAACAGTTCAACGTAGCCGTTCAGAATTGCGAGCGGAGTCTTCAAATCGTGCGCCGCAGATCCTAAAGCGTTTGTGGTGCGTTGAAAGCGCTGCTGCAATTCGCTGTAGGCCTGGGGAAGATCGGCCGGGCTGGGCATGCCGGTCGCCTGTACCGAAGAGATTGGAGCCACGGGAGGTGCATTATCGAGGTCGGAAACACACATGTTCTTCTGCACGGTGGCCATAAGGAATAGGGCGGTCTAGCACAGAAAAGGGAGGCGCACTCAACCAGTACAGAAGAATGCTTTAACAAAATCGTATGCCAGGTTACTTTTCATTGTCAACGAAAAATGCAACCTGATTACCCAAGTGTAGCAAAAGCTTGCACTCCAAGCACGAGAGCCTAGGTTGTCTACATGATGGTCCAAGGAGTTACCGAAACACGAGACGATAGCAAATTCCGCACCTTCGGCTGGTTTGTCTGGTCCAGGCGGGTGAGTCAGCCTGATTTTTGCTGGTTTTGCACGTCTTGCTTTGGCCCTTTCAACCCCAACTCAGGTTTTGGCACCCAATGTGCTTGGATTGCTGAGTCAAACTTAACCAGTGAAGGGGTGTGCGTGAACCGAAGGACTGCAACGACAGAGCGGCGGCGGTGGCCGCGCCTGCCTTTGGCCATCCCTGTATTCGTCAGAAGTCGGCTTGAGCAGGACAAAGAATTCCTCGAGTTTGCGACCGCCCTTAACGTGTCAGCGGGGGGCATGCTGGTGGCGGTTCGAAGGTCTTTGCCCGCCACGTCTGAGGTTTCGCTGGAAATACCAAGTGCGCCTCTTGCCGCTTTAGCCAGCTTGCCTAAGTCTGCCCGCACTCTTCGAGCCAAGGTGCTGCGTACTCAACACGCCGAGGCTTACAATCTGGTGGGTCTAAAGTTTTCGCGTCCTTTGGCTAACGCCGCAGCCAAGGAGAAGACATCCCGAAGGAAGCAATCTTCTCTGGTGTGAAAATATTTTCCCTCCCAGACCGCTGCCTCTTCAGGTAGCCCGTATCCTTCTAATTACTACCCAATGCCTTCTCTGATCTTTAGTAAGTTGCTTTTCCTCAATCAGATAGACTAGGCTGGAGCATTGCCGAACGGGTCCGCTGCGTTTGGTTCCCCGGATGCACTCATCATTCTGACCTGCGCTGTCGAGCCAGCAAAGCTTTATGAGCACTTCAAATCCAGTGAGTTCGCTGATTCAGCCTTTAGGCGAGATGCCGCCCGAAGCGGTGGTCTTTGGGGGCACCGATGCCATGCGGTCCTTGCGAGAACGGCTCGCCAAGATCGCCGGTGCGAATGTTCCCGTACTCATTCAAGGAGAGAGCGGTACGGGCAAGGATATTATCGCGCGTATGATCCATGCGAACTCACCGTGGAAGACGGGTCCATGGGTAAAGGTGAATTGTCCTGCCATCCCGGGAACGCTGCTGGAGAGCGAACTCTTCGGATATGAAAAAGGAGCCTTCACCGGCGCATTTGGCACCAAGCCCGGCCGGGTCGAGATGGCGCATCGCGGCACGCTGTTCCTCGATGAGATCTCCGAACTCGACATGAGTTTGCAGTCCAAACTGCTGCAACTACTGCAGGACGGCCAGTTCTGCCGCATCGGCGCCCAGGAAGACAAAAAAGTGGAAGTGCGCGTGGTTTGCGCCACCAATCGAAAACTGGAAGAAGAAATTGCCAGTGGCACGTTCCGCGCCGACCTGTTCTATCGCATCAATGTGGTCAATCTGCACATGCCGCCGCTGCGTGATCGAGTCTCGGATCTTCCCGATCTGGTTGCCTATTTTCTCGACTGCTACAACCGAAAATTCAATTCACGCGCCAAGCCGCTCTCGATCGATTTATTGAACGCTCTGCGGAAGTACCACTGGCCGGGAAACGTCCGGGAGCTGGAAAACCTGATCAAGCGCTATGTGATCCTGGGGACTGAAGATTCCATTTCGAGCGAGTTACGTCCGCATCAGCCTGATTTTTTCAGCGCCGATATCAACGTGGACGGGCCGATTTCGCTGAAAAAAATTACGCGGCAGGCCGTTCATGAATTGGAACGCAAGATCATCTTGAAGGTTCTGCAACACCACCACTGGAACCGCAAGCAGGCGGCGCGTGCTCTGAACATAAGTTATCGAGCATTGCTCTATAAGATTCGTGACGCAGGCCTGCCCTCGAATCGCGGCGCGCGCCGGCCTCAAGTCGCGGAGACGCCGAACCACGTCGTTGCAGCCGACTAATCGGCGCAGGCGGACCGATGAGCCGATTCTGGGCGTCGATTTACACAAAGTAGCCGGCTCTATCCGCGCAATTCGGACAACGCCTTGCGGGCATCACTGTTGTTGGGATTGAGTTTTAACACGCGCTCGAGTTGTTGCCGCGCCAGGGCGGGCTGGTTCGCTTTCTGATAGGCGAGGGCCAAGTGATAGTGGACGGTCGGGTCGTCGGCGGCACCGCGCTTCTCATTGAGCCGTATGGATTCCTGGAACAAATCAATTGCGGAGTTGTACACGCCCTTCTGAAAATACGCCCAACCCAAGGTGTCGGCTGCATTGGAGGAGTCAGGCATCCCGCGCCGCGCGGTCTGAGCCATGGCCAGAGCCACGTCCACATTGCCACCCTGCTGCAACATTACATACGCGAGGTTGTTTGAGGCCAGTGGATTATCCGGCTGCACCTCCAGAGCCTTCTGATACATCGTCTTCGCGTTGCTCCAATCATGTTGCGATTCATACATTTCGCCAGCGAGAATGTAGAAGGCGATCTCGCGCGGGTGATCCTTGATCGACTGCTGATATAAAGCGATCGCCTGATCCACTGAGCCTTCCGCCGCCTGTACCTGGCCCAGCTTCAGAAGCGCATCGGAATTATTCTTGTCCAGTTCGATCGCCTTGTGAAAGGCAGCATCGGCGCCGCTCAGGTCTTTTTTCTGAAAAAGGACTGTGCCCAGCAGATCGTAGAACCCTCCGGTGCTGGGGGATTTGGCGATTTGTGTGCGCGCCGCGGCTGCCGCTTGGTCTGGCTGTTTCTGAAGCAGGTAGACGTTCATGATGCCTTGCAGCGCCTCAGTGGAGGCTGGATCTTTATCAAGTGCTTCCTGGTAAAACTTAATTGCCTCGGGATACTGTTTTTCCATCCCGTGAAGATTTCCCATTTGCACATAGGGGGCCGCACTTCGCGGAGCCATGCCCATGACTTTAGTGAGGTCCTGCTCAGCGTCCGAATATCTCTGGCGATTCATCTCCGCCAAAGCGCGCATGAGGTAGCCATCGGGAGCCTGAGGTGCGCCGGTAATGATTTGTTCTGCGGTTTGACTGAGGGCATTCATATCCCCGCGGCGCATTTCCAGTGCAGCCAGAGCGCGTTGTGCGTCCGCGAGACCAGGGCGGAGACGCGCGGCTTCGCGCCATTCCGATTCTGCACGCGCGTCATTGTGCTGCATATCGAAGGCGAGGCCGAGCTGATAATGAGCGACGGCATTGCTGGGATCATTCGAGAGCGCCTGCTCCAAAGCATCCACGGCACCGCTTGCGTCACTCTGCCGCAAATCTATCTGGGCGCGATAAATCAGGGCATCGACGTCGTGTGGATTCGTCTTTAACAGTTCATTATCAAGTTTGGTGGCTTCCGGCAGCTGATTCTTCAAGATCAAAAGCTGGACGTAGTTCCGCTTTACCTGCATGTCCCTTGGATGATCGCTATAAACCGAGGCATATTCTGACGTAGCTTTGTCAAGATCGCCGTTGGCAAAATAAAAATCGCCGAGCATGCGGTAGCCTTCGGAATTATTCGAGAGGTCGTTTTTTGCCTTTTTCAGCAAAGCTTCCGCCTCGGTCTTCTTGCCCTCGGACATATACAGCCGTACCAGAGCTTCGCGCGGAGAAGGGTCCTTGGGAGCAAGTTCGATGGCATGTTTGAATTGCTGTTCGGCCTCAGGGATGCGATTGCGCGACTGGTAAAAGCCTCCGAGAGCAAGCTGCGCATTCATCGCCTTGGGATCCAGATTGGCGGCTTTCTTAAAGCTTGTCTCGGCTTGATCAAGCTGGTTTGAGCGCAGTTGCAGAAGCGCCAGATTCAGATAGGATTCCGA
>JBAWBG010000045.1:0-21815 GCA_049589695.1 Candidatus Sulfotelmatobacter sp.
GATTCGATTCCGGGTCTTCACATCTTCTGGGCTATGACCCAACCCGATCCAAGCTGGTTTGCATCCTACGAAACTGTCTCCACCTCTCAGGCAGGCGAAAACCGTTTACAATTGGTTACCAATTTTCAGCCCGAAATCCAAGGTTTGGTTTAGCGGAATCCTCGCTGAGCGAACCTATCGGCAGATTGATCCAAAGGATGGTGCCCGATGTCGTTGGTCAGAGCTTTGCTCCGCCGCGTGCCGCGAAGTTGCGTTGCTGCTGTTTCTCTGCTGTGCGTAGCGCTGTGCTCTGTCACGTTGTTCGCTCAAACCACGATTTCCACCGGCAGCATTCAAGGCTCGATCACAGATCCCTCGGGCGCCGTGGTGAGTGGTGCGAGAATCTCCATCGTCAACAAGGCTACCGGGCGTGTGATCAATACCAAGTCGACGTCCGCAGGAGCGTATACCTCGGGCGCGTTGACCCCCGGTGATTACACGTTGCGAGTTGAGGCCCACGGATTCAAAACCTCGGAGAGTGCAGTCACTGTGCAAGTGGGCGTGACCGCTTCAGGAAACGTAAAACTGCAACTCGGAGAAGCCAGTCAGGTAGTTCAGGTGCAGGCCCCTGCAGTTGCCGTAAACACGCAGCAGGCAACGGTGCAGGGAGTGCTGACAAGTCAGCAGATCGAGAACCTGCCCATCAACGGCCGCAACTTTCTCGACCTCGCACAATTGGAACCGGGGGTGCAGATTCAGGATGGCGGAAATTTCGATCCCACCAAGAATGGCTTCTCTTCCATTTCGTTCGGTGGCCGCTTCGGCCGTACCGCCCGCATCGAAGTCGACGGGCTCGACATCAGCGATGAAACCGTTGGCACCACTACTCAGAATGTGCCGGCCAGCGGCATTCAGGAATTTCAGATCCAGCAATCTTCGCTCGATCTCTCCACTGAACTCACATCCTCGGGTTCGGTTAACGTGACCACGAAATCGGGAACGAATAAATATCACGGTGAGGGCTACTACTATTTTCGCGATCAGACCTTCGACGCGAATCTACCCGGCGGCAGCGACAATTATTTCCAGCGCAGTCAGTTCGGTGGGAATATCGGCGGACCGATTTTGAAAGATAAATTGTTTTTCTTCTTAGACGTAGAACGGACCAAGCAGGATTTGATCGATCCAGTCCTTCCGGGCGGTCCGTTTGCCGCGCTGGTTGGCAACTACAGCTCACCCTTCCATGAGGTGGAAGGCATCGGGCGTATCGACTGGCAGATCAACAGTAACTACAAGTTTTTCTATCGTTTTTCCTACGATCAGGACAGGGACGTTTCGGCCATCCTTCCCAACTCCTATCAGCCCTTCGCCAATGTCAATCACACGCCGGTACATGCTCTGGGATTGGACTTCAATACTGGTCCTTATACGCATAGCATTCGTTTCGGCTATATCAAATTCCGCAACGCGATTGTGGATGCAACCGCGGGAACCAGCATCTTCGATCCGCTTCCCGGAATCGAGTTAGCTATCGGGAGCGATCCGGATTGTCTTACCCCGGGCGAAGATTTTTTCTGTTCAGGTCCTAGTTTTCTAGCGCCGCAACAGACGTATCAGTCCGATCATCAGATCAAGTATGACGGTAGCCGGGCGCTCGGAGCGCACATTCTTCGCTATGGCGCGGGATTCAACCACATTTTCGGCGGCGGCTTTGCCAGCTTCTTATCTCTGGCGCCGGCGGTGGGGGCAGGAATTTCGGATTGCAACGCAGTTTGCCTAGGTCTGCCCGGCGGCGCCAGCAACCCGCTGAATTATCCGGCGAACAACGTATCTCTAGGCAACGGACAGGGCTATGACTCAGAGATACCAGCCTTCGGATTTCCCGCGGGGGGCAGCGGTCCAGATAATCGCATCTCGTTCTATATTGGGGATGCCTGGAAAATAAAACCCAATTTCACCTTAACTTACGGCTTGCGCTACGTGCGGGACTCCGGACGCACCGATAGTGACTTGGGACCAATCTCACCTTTGTATCAGTTCGACAACCAGTATTACGCGGGGCTGGGCAATCGAGTGCATCAGCCAAACCTGAATTTTGCCCCGCAAATAGGTCTGGCTTGGGATCCATCCGGCAAGGGAAAGACGGTGCTTCGCGCCGGCGTGGGCCTTTTTTATGAGAACTCGATCTGGAACAACATCGAATTCGACCGGCCCGCACGTTTGACGAAAGGATTATTCCTGGCAAATCCTACCGTCTGTTCCAACGGGAGTCCGGCTACGCTTTCTTTGCCGAACGGCGGCTCGGTTACACCAGCGTTTTGCGGACAGCCGATTGGAAGCGTCGCTAGTAAGATTTCCGCACTTCAATCAGAGTATCAAGCGTCTACTGTGGCAGCGGGACCGGCCAGCAATCCCTCATTCATCGGCAACGCATTGGCAGACGGGGAGGACGCGACCGGTACGGCTCTGTTAGCTCCGAACTATGTCAGCCCACGCTCGGTACAAATGAATGTCGGTCTTCAGCATGAGATCCGGCCGGGGATGGTGCTTACAGTCGATTATCTTCGCAACATTGAGACCCACACGCTGCTCGCGATTGATACGAATCACGTCGGCGACGCACGTTTCTTTAATCTCGCCGCCGCACAAAACGCCATTGCGGTGACAACTGCTGGTCTTGGTTGCCCAGGAGGTTTTTCCCCAGGGGCCGTCAATTGCGCCATTGCGAAAGGCGCTACCATTTCGAGCTTTGCGTCACCTCAGTTTGCTGCCGATGGAACTCCGCTTTCAGGGGGACTGGATTCAGGGTATTCGTCGCTTGGAGGATTTCCCGCGAATTTCACGTGCGGCGGACCAAACAGTGCATGCCTCGGGCCAGCCACGGGAGCTGCCTTTCCCGGCATTAACGCGAATCTGGGAGCCAACCAGATGCTGTTCCCGATCGGTTACGCGAGGAACACCGCGTTGCAGATGTCGTTGAAGCAGCATCTGGAACATCCATTTAACGCCGTGAAAAACTTTGATTTGCAAGCGTCTTATCAATTACAGCGATATATTGCGCCAGTGGCCGACAATGATTTCGTTAATATCGCCGCCGACTTCAATAATCCCCAGAGCTTCATCGGTCCGAATGGGCTTGACCGTGAGCATCAGATCTCTTTTGGCGGGACTATGGATCTGCCTTATCACTTTCGTCTTGGCATGATTGGACATTTTTACAGCCCTCTACCCGTAACGCTTACGCTGAATCCCACAGGAAATGCCGGCGGCATTTTCGTTACCGATTTTACGGGCGATGGTACCGGCGACGGCAGCTTCGCTTCCAACGGTGGCACCGGCGATGTGCTTCCCGGCACCAACATCGGCTCGTTTGAGCACGGCGTCGGCCGTTACAACATCAACAATTTTATTAACAACTACAATCATAACTTCGCGGGCCAGCCCACCCCTGCGGGCCAAACGCTGATTAACAGCGGGCTATTCACTCTTGGGCAGTTAACCTCTCTGGGGGGAGTGCAACAAGTGGTACCGGCCGCTCCCAACGACGAAGTTGGAATGGGCTGGTTGCGCGCCTTCGATGTGAGCCTGAACTGGATCTATAAATTCAAAGAGAACTTCGAAGTTCAGCCAGGAGTTTCGTTCTTCAACGTGATGAACTTATCGAATTTCGATGGTCCTGGCAACCCTCTCAGCGGTGTTCTGAGCGGACAACCGGGCACGCTCAATGGCACTTCAGGCGGACAGCCAAGCAGCAATCGTCTGGGACTTGGCTCAGGAGTTTTTGCGCTGGGTTCCCCGCGCGTGATCGAGTTCTCGTTGAAGCTGAGTTTTTGATCGCGAAAGCGCCGGCAGCTTATCGTGGCAGCTTAAAATTCACCGTTACCTGAGTCTGAATTTCGACAGGAACGCCATCAAGCAGATAAGGCTTGTATTTCCACTGTTTCACCGCATCGGTGGCTGCGCGGGCGAGACTCGGATCTCCGCTGAGAACCTTAACCGCGGAAATGTCGCCCTTTTTGGAGATCGTCGCCAGTAGCTGAACTGAACCTTCAATCCCCATGCGCAAAGCGTTTGCAGGATAGGATGGCGGCGTCTTTTTGATCGCCAGTCCCTGCGATACTCCCTGCGAAACGTTCAAAGTCTGCAGCACGGGAGTCGGTGAGCTGTTCGGATTTCCCAGAAGATTCGGCAGAGTCGCGCCATTGCCGCCCGAGGCGATGACATTAAGGCTTGGAGCGGGAGCTTCGCTCAGAGCTGATTTTCTCAACGTAGGCTCTCCAGCGCTTGGCTTGACCACAATAGGCTGTGGGCCCGGCGTCACCGTAGGGCCTTTATTCTCCGCTACAACGGGCGCCACAGGTTTGGACGACTCCGCAACGCTGGTTTTGCGATCCGTTGCAGTGCTCGCATCAAGGTTGATTTGTGCTGTCGGGGAAGGTTTCGCCGAGCCGCTGGAATGTGCCGCAACCGTGGAGGCAGGAATCGCCGAGGTTGCAGCCGATTGATCCGATGGTGCGATCGAAGTTGTGCTTGGCGCGGGTTGTGAAATGGCAGAGGCCGCTGGCTTCGCAGAGAGTTGCCCGGAAATATTTGTAGCTCCGTTCGGACGAGAGAATTGCGTCCATCCCACATATGCCGATGCCGCAATGAGTACAATCGCAACCAGTGCCAGCAAAGTTTTCTTGCTTCCGCCGCTTGTGGATTTTGTGCCGCTCTCGACTGCACCGCCGAATGTGAATGATGGGGCAGGGGAAACGGTTTCCGTGACCGAGGAACTCTCCATGGCTGCGTTGTTTTTGCCAGTTGATATCTCCGCTTCCGGCTCAAGTGTCGTAGGCTTCTCTGGCGCAGCAATGCTGGCCACTTCTCGCGCCGGTGCTGCTGCGCTCGCCGCGCCCGTAGAAGAAACCGGCGAGACTCCGTTCATCGATACCAGACTTTCCCTCTTGCCGAATGGAACATTTTGATTCGCTTCAAAAGCTGCAATCGAAGAGATGCTCGGCGATGTCGTTTGCGGGACTGCTGCGCCCACGGATTCTTTCGGTTCTCCCGACGCAGCCACCACACTGGGAGCGGATGCGGCGAAGCCAGGCTTCGGAGCCACTTTCTGCGGCGGCGCGCTGGTCGCAGGGATGGGACTCACGACGGATGTTGGACGCGGAACACCAGGGCTTGGAACCAAAGTTGGCTTTGCGGATGGAGGCGCGGAACTGGCGGGCTTGGGAGTCGTAGTTATTGCTTGTGCCTTGGCGCCTTCGTTCTTGCGCAATAAGCCCCGGGCAACTCGCAGCGTGCCTTTCGCCTGTTCCACATTTATGGGCTTTGTGAGAACCAGGTTTGCGCCGATCCGGAAGGCTTTTGCTACCCCCGCTTGACCTTCCACTACTGCTACAGCCAGAGCTGATTGGTTGTTCGGCGAATTGCGTGCGCTTTTGAATAGCAACGTGGCATTCTGCTCATTGTCGCAGTCAACTACGACTGCGTCGAAGTGCTCACCCATCAATTTCTTAACTGCAGCGAAGGGTTCAGTGCAGGGAAATACTTCGAAGTCCAACTCGCTGAGAACCTGTGTTACGGTGCGAGCAGTTTTTTCGTCGGGGCAGAAAAGGAGTGCTTGGTAACCCATATTGACTTCATCGTAGGTACACCCGTAAGCTGCGGCAAGTTACGGTGGTAATTGCGCATGGGCGGCCTTAGGCTTGCCGGACGCGGCTTTCAGGCCTTGTACCCATAAGACTGGTTTCCCGCATACAATTACGCTGCCATGCGCATCCCGCTCTGGATCAAAGTACTCTGGACAGCGTGCGTGATTGCTTGGGTGCCCTTGTATTGGCGGCAGTATGGCTCTCAGAACTTTCTCTTTTTCTGCGATCTTGGCAATCTGTTTATTGCCGCCGCTCTTTGGTTGGAAAGTGCATTGATATTTTCGTGGCAGGCAACCGGGCTTTTGGTGTTTCAGATTCTATTCACCATCGATCTTGCAGTCGCTTTCGTAAGCGGACGACATTTGATTGGCGGTACGGAATATATGTTCGATCCTCAGGTTCCGTTGCCGATTCGATTGCTGAGTCTGTTTCATGTAGTAACGCCGCCATTATTACTATGGGCTATTCATCGTGTCGGCTATGACCCCAGAGGCTGGAAATATCAGACCCTCACTGCCTGGATCGTTGTTCCGATCAATTACCTCTGGCGTCCGCAGTACGACGTCAACTGGGCCCGCGGACTTTTCTTTCGTGAACAACATGCCGTGCCCGGGCTCGTCTACCTTTTGGCATATCTGATTATTGTTCCTGCGGTCATCTACTACCCGACTCATCGTTTTCTTCTTATTTGCTTTGCTGGAGAACCGAACCGTGAAATCTAGTCTCGACTCTCGACATTCTTTCCATCATCTTGCGCGCGGTCATGTAGCGCCGAATCCAATCGCGCGCGGTTTGTCTGTGACAATGCAGCCTCTTTGCTCTCGTTCCCTCTCTTCTGTTTTGGCGATGCCGGATCGGGGCTGAGATATAACGTCTGCGATGAGGACGCCAAGCTGGTTCCGGAATCCTCCACCAGGTTCATGATGTTCAGTAAAATTTCCTCACGCACCGCAGCGAACTCGTTGTACTCCCTCGTCATCACATAACAGAAGAGTTCCACATTGAGGGCACTTGCGGTCAACTCGCTGAGCCGGACGCGAATGGTTCTTGTTTCGATCTTGGGATGGTCGCTCAAGGCGCGGTGTATTTCGGAGAGCACGGAGCGGAGACGTTCCTGTGAGGTATCCGTGTGCAGACCCAAAACAGTTTTAAAAAGGATTTTGTCGCGGCGGCTCAGATTTTCGACGTTAATCGTCGCCACGGTTCCGTTAGGGATGGCAAGCAGCGTCCTCTCGTCGGTGCGCACGCGAGTGGAGCGCAGGCCTATATCCTCGACGGTTCCGGTGCGATCGCCAAACTTGCAGACGTCCCCTACGCGAATTACTTCGTCGCCCAACACGGAAACGCCGCCGAAAAGATTTGCGATTGTCTGCTGCGCGCCGAAGCCGACCGCCAGGGTTCCAATGCCCAACCCGGCGAGCGCGGTATTCAAGTTAAACCCCAACACTCCGAAGATAAGAAATACTGCCATCAAAACGATAAAGGCTTTTACCAGGCGTTCGCCGAGCAGCATGAGCGAACCCGTACCTTCGTGACCGCGTGCGAGAGCGCGGGTTCTCACTCCGTGCAGCGACCATCGCACCACTCGCCAGAGGATCCAATTTGTGCCGATGATCACCGCGACTGTTGTAACCTGCGAGTAGTAGTGACGTTGTAGTAAAGGGATGTCCAGGTAGGTGGCGAGAATCCGGTGGATGAGAGTGCCGAGAAGCAACCAGGCTGCGCCGGAAACTGATCTCGATTCCAATTCAGCGTGCCCGTGTCTTCGAGCCCACCATCGAATAGGAACTTGCACAACCACCAGCAAGACCCATGCAATAGCCCCGGCAATGGGAATCAGTAGAAACAAAGCGAACCATTGCCACAGAGGCATGCCCGCTAGCTGATGTTTTACCACCCACTTGGGTAGACGCGTCTCCACTTGCCGCGCTTCAACCTGGTCGTAGAGATCCGGAGTTTTCGCTAGAGTGTCGGAAGCGATGAGCCAGATCTTTCCGGCGTGCGGATCGGAGACCCGAACCAGTTCCAGTTCCGCTTCAACGTCACCAGATGACATTGTTCCCAGCTTTTGACGGTCGGGCGAAACGCCTTCCTGGGGCGTGCCTTCGGGGTCTCTACTCGGTTTGAGGTTGCCGGTGAACGCAGCGTTCATTACCGCCTGCAGCTTCTGAGCCAGCGCCTCGCCGTCAGTCTGGCGCCGCGCCGAACTCATTTGAAGATACTGAGCTGCAATAGCGTAGTTTCCGGATTGCGCCGCTTCCAGAAATCCGAAGATGGTGCCGTAGGGTGTTTCACGACCCAGTGAATCGGTCTGCGTTTTGTTGGTCTTCGGGGCCGTCGATTGCAGGAGTTGACCGAGCGCACCCTGTGCCAACAGAGGGAGACTTATGCTGAAAGTTAACAGCAGAAAAATGATTCGTCTTGAAAGGGTGGACATAGGTGCATTCCGCCGCCGTTGCGCGGACTCGCCGAGGGTTTACCAACTGTGCTGGTCGCGCAACGAGAGTTTATTGTAGCGGAAGCGGTTGGATGGCGGTGCTGGACCGCGCGCTGGAAGACAAGTCAGTTGCGTTTGGGTCGAAATACGTGCGTGCTCGTACCGAAAAAAACTTCCGCGGATTCCATCACAGTTTCCGAAAGCGTGGGATGCGGATGGATCGTCATCGCCACGTCGCTGGCCAGTGCTGCCATTTCGATGGCGAGCACTCCCTCGGCAATCAATTCGCCGGCGCCGGCGCCCACAATGCCGACACCGAGGACGCGTTCTGTATGCGGATCAATGATCAGTTTTGTCATTCCTTCCGCTCGATCGATAGTGACAGCCCGTCCGGATGCACCCCAAGGAAACTTCGCAACTTTAATTTGCCGATTTTCTTTTTCCGCTTGAGTTTCAGTAAGACCGCACCATGCGACCTCCGGATCGGTAAAGACCACTGCGGGAATCGCGTTAGGTTCGAACGCGACCTTGTGCCCGGCGATGGCTTCGACCGCGACTCTCCCTTCGTGCGAAGCCTTGTGCGCCAGCATGGGCTCGCCTACTACATCACCAATGGCGTAGACGGAGGGATCCGAAGTTTGCAACTGTTTGTTCACCTCGATGAACCCGCGTGAGTTCACATGCACCTCAGTGGTTTCAAGTCCGGGGATCTCCGAGTTCGGCTTTCGACCTACTGATACGAGCACGCGATCAAAAGTTCTCTCCCGATCTTTTTCCTGCAGGGATTCGCCTTCGAAGGTCGCGCGAATCCCATCGCCGTCCTCTTTCAGAGATGCGACAGTCGTGTTCAGCAGTATTGCCTCAAACATCTTCTCCAGGCGTTTGTGCAACGGCAGAACCAGATCGCGATCTGCACCGGGAAGCAAGCCGGGCAACATCTCAACTACAGTGACGCGTGTGCCGAGGGCGGCATAGACGGAGCCTAGTTCGAGGCCAATGTATCCGCCCCCAACCACAAGAAGACTGCCAGGAATATCTTCGAGATTTAGAGCGCCGGTGGAATCCATCATGCGTGGCGAATCGAGTTTAAGCGCCGGAATTATGGCAGGCCGAGAGCCGGTAGCGATGATAATGCGATCAAAACTGAGAACGGCTTGGCTGGAATCCATCTTGCTGATCCGCAGCGTGGTGGAATTTTCAAACGCCGCTTGGCCCTGAATGTATTCCAGGTGGCGCTGCTTGGAAAGTTGTCCCAGCCCTCCCGTAAGCTTTTTGACTACATTTTCCTTCCAGGTTCGAAGACGTTGCAGATCAATCTTCGGGGCCGGGAACTCGATCCCCCAATTCTTAGCCTGCTGAGATTCTTCAATCAGTTTGGCGACGTGCAGCAGCGCCTTGGAGGGAATGCAGCCGCGGTACAGACAGACGCCGCCGGGATTCGCTTCGGGATCGATGAGCGTAACCTGCATGCCGAGGTCAGCCGCCAGGAACGCCGCTGCGTAGCCACCCGGTCCACCGCCGATCACGGCGAGGCGCAGCTTCTTGTTTTCTTCAAAAGAAGAATTTGTCGATTGGTTCGAAGGTTCGTTCATGCGGTGATTTTCTTTGAGTATTTTTCGTCGCGTGGGTTAACCTTGAACGGAAAGTAGGAAAGGCTGCTCGAAAGCCTCCGCGATCCAGCGCAGAAAACGAGCGGCGTCCGCGCCGTCAATCAGACGATGATCATAGGAGAGCGAGAGCGGCAAAATAAGACGCGGCTCGAACTTTCCCCCAATCCACTCCGGTTCCATCCGCGATCGGGAGAGTCCGAGGATGGCGACTTCGGGATGATTCACGATAGGCGTAAATGCCGTGCCCCCAATGCCACCGAGGTTAGTGATAGTAAATGTGCCGCCTTCCATGTCTGCGACAGTAATCTTCTTATCCCGCGCTTTCTGCGACAGCTGCGATAATTCGACCGCCAGCTCAACGATATTTTTTTTGTCTACATCGCGGATCACTGGAACCAGCAGGCCGCGGTCTGTATCCGCGGCGACCCCAATGTTGATGTACTGCTTGTAAATGATTTCTTCCTTCTCCATATCGATGGTGGCATTAAATTGGGGGAAAACTTTCAACGCAGCGGCACAGACTTTCAGTGCAATCGCGGTCACCGTCATTTTGCCGCCGGCTTGTTCCGCCTTGGGAGCGAAGCGGGCGCGCAATTGTTCAAGTTCGGTGATGTCCGCGCGGTCGTGTTGGGTGACGTGCGGAATCGTATTCCAAGATTCGGCGAGATGCTCCGCCGTTTTGCGGCGAACTCCGCGCATGGAGACGCGTTCGATTTTCCCCCACTTTGCAAAATCCGGCAGTTTGGGAGCAACGAAATGGCCAGCGCGGGGCGGCGCTTGCGCTGCGGTAGATAGCGCGGCGAGAACGGCCTTGGCGTGAGCTTTTACATCATCTTCGCCGATGCGGCCGCCGGGGCCCGTTCCCTTGATTTCGTAAATGTCGACGCCGAGTTCGCGAGCGAGCCGGCGAGTGTGCGGGGCGGCCGGCACGGGTTCGCGATGTTCCGTTCCGGCGACCTTGCCCAACTGCAAGGGCATCGAAAAAGCCGCGGGACGGGGCTGCGGCTGATCGGGCGGGAGCGCTTGTTCTTCGGTTTTACCCTCGGCGCGAATCGCGGCCTGAAACGCGAGGCGAGCGCCATGTTGCCCGGAGACGTGTTCCACCGGGCCCCGTGCAGGACGAATCGCGGCAGCCTGCACGGCGGGCGCTCCTTCCAGAGTGAAAATCAACTGTCCCACTTTAATCTTTTCGCCTTCTTTGACTTTGACTTCTTTGACAACCCCGCTAACCGAGGAAGGAACCTCAATGACCGCTTTGTCAGTTTCGAGTTCCATCACTGGCTGGCCTTCTGAAACCCTGGTGCCGGGCGCAATCATCAGGCGCACAAGATCTCCTTCGGAGATATTTTCTCCGAGCTCTTGCAGGCGAAACTCGCTGGCGGCGGGCTTATCAGTGGACCGTTTATTCGGCGATGTTGGCCGAGACTCAACGTTGGACGTTAGCGGCGGCTCTGGATTTGTAACCTTTTCGGGAGTTTCTGCGGGGGATGCTGATTCCGTCCCTTGTGAATTCTTCAAACGCTTCTGTGGCAATTCTCTCTCTGGCTCTCGCGGAGCTTCAGTTACTGCTGAAGTTCCGTTGCCGTCGGCGGTAAAAACCACCTGCCCTACCTTAATTTGTTCGCCCTCTTTAACCAGAATCTCTTTCACCGTGCCCGTTACCGATGATGGAACCTCCACGACGGCCTTATCAGTTTCTAGCTCCATCACCGCCTGGCCCTCGCTTACGGCGGCGCCGGGCGCAATCATCAGACGCACCAAATCGCCCTGTTCAATATTTTCTCCGAGTGCCGGAAGTTTGAATTCAATCACTGATTAGGTTCCTTACCTATAAATATCTGTGTAACGAAGCTCAACTGATGGCCGGGTTCAACTTTTCCGGATTAATTTCGAGGTCGCGAATCGCCTTCTTCATGACGTCAACCCCGATTTTCTTTTCCCGTACTAGCGCGCCCAGCGTGGCCAGCACAATATGCTTCGCATCTACCTCGAAAAAGTCGCGCAACGCAGCCCGGGCTTCACTACGACCAAAGCCGTCCGTGCCTAAAGACACGAGTTGTCCCGGGACCCATTTCGCCAGAGATTCCGGCAGCACCTTCATATAATCAGATGCAGCAATGAACGGTCCGGGCGCATCCTTCAAAGTCTGGGTAACGAACGGAACCTTCGCCGGGTCGCCCGGATGTAGCATGTTCCAGCGTTCACAATCATTAGCGTCGCGATAGAGTTCTTTGTAGCTGGTTACGCTCCACACATCCGTTGCAACGCCATAAGTTTCCTGAAGAATTGTCTGAGCTTTCAACGCCTCATGCATAATGGTTCCGCTACCCAGCAGCTGAGCCCTCAGCTTGGCATCCGGCGCCTCCGCGGCTTTAAAACGGTACAACCCGCGCAGCACGCCTTCGCGGACATTGCCTTCCTTCGGCATCTCAGGCATTGGCAAAGGCTCGTTGGTTACGGTGAGGTAATAGAAAATCGATTCCTGATCCACATACATGCGCTTGATGCCATCCTGAACGATGATGGCAATTTCATATGCGAAGGCCGGATCGTAGGCTAGCAAGTTCGGAACCGGCAAAGCGAGCACGTGACTGTGGCCATCCTGGTGCTGCAGGCCTTCGCCAGCCAGGGTGGTTCGTCCCGCTGTTCCGCCGACCAGAAATCCGCGGCAGCGCATATCGGCTGCTGCCCAGACCAGATCGCCGATACGCTGAAAGCCGAACATCGAGTAATAAATAAAAAACGGAATCGTGTTGATGCCGTGGTTCGCGTAGGCCGTGCCCGCCGCGATGAACGAGCACATCGAACCCGCTTCGGTAATTCCTTCCTCCAGGATCTGGCCATTCTTCGCTTCCTTGTAGTAAAGCAGAGTGTCCATATCGACTGGCTCATAGAGTTGACCGACGCTCGAATAAATTCCAACCTGGCGGAACAGCGCCTCCATGCCAAAAGTTCTCGCCTCGTCGGGAATAATAGGCACGATGAGCTTTCCCACCTCAGGATCACGCAGCAGTTTTGCCAAAAGCCGCACGAAAACCATAGTGGTCGAGGCTTCCCTGCCGTCTGTGCCTTTGTAGAATTCTTCAAAGTACGATTCCGGTACTGGCTTCAAGGGCATAGCACGCACCGTTCGTTTCGGCATGTATCCGCCGAGTTGTTGCCGCCGCGCTTGCATGTACTTGATTTCAGCGCTGTCGTCCGAAGGCCGGTAGAACGGAGCGTTGTGCAGTTCATCGTCAGGTATGGGAATTCCGAAACGCGAACGGAACAACTCCAGCTCTTCCTCATTCAGCTTCTTCTGCTGGTGCGTGATGTTTTTGCCTTCGCCCGCCTCGCCCAGGCCGTAGCCCTTAATCGTTTTAGCCAGAATGATTGTGGGCGAGCCCTTGTGGTCGACGGCCGCGCGGTAAGCGGCATGCACCTTGATGGGATCGTGTCCGCCGAGCCGCATGCGCGCCAGTTGTTCGTCGGAAAGATGCTCTACCATTTTGAGCAGGCGCGGATCCGTGCCGAAGAGATTCTGGCGGAAGTAAGCTCCGCTCTCCACGAAATATTTCTGGTATTGGCCGTCGCTGATTTCTCCCAGTCGCCGCACCAGCAGGCCGTCGCGATCGTTGCGAATCAGGCTGTCCCAGTCGGATCCCCATATGCATTTAATGACGTTCCATCCCGCGCCGCGGAAAATGGCCTCGAGTTCCTGAATAATCTTGCCGCTGCCGCGTACCGGTCCATCGAGCCGCTGCAGGTTGCAGTTCACCACGAAGATCAGGTTATCGAGATTCTCGCGCGACGCCAGGGTGATGGATCCCAGAGATTCCGGCTCATCCATTTCTCCGTCGCCCAAAAAGGCCCACACTTTTCCGCCAGTCGATTGCTTGAGCCCGCGATTTTCCAAATAGCGAATAAAACGCGCGTGATAAATCGCTTGGATCGGTCCCAGGCCCATCGAAACGGTGGGGAACTCCCAGAAATTCGGCATCAGCCAGGGATGGGGATAAGAACTCAACCCCCCGCCCGGCTTTAATTCCCGGCGAAAATTTTCCAGCTTCTCTGTAGGTATACGGCCTTCGAGATAAGCGCGCGCGTAAATTCCAGGCGCAGCGTGGCCCTGAAAATAAACGAAGTCGCGATCGCCGCCCTCGATTTGCGCTCGAAAAAAATGATTGAAAGCAACTTCATACAGAGTGGCCGCCGAAGCGAACGTAGAGATGTGCCCGCCAATTCCTTCTTGAATTTTGTTGGCGCGCACCACCATCGCCAGCGCGTTCCATCGCACCAGGCTCTTGATGCGGCGTTCCATCTCCTGGCTGCCGGGAAAAGGCGCTTGCTGCGGAACCGGGATCGTGTTCTGGTAAGGAGTGGTGGCCGAGAACGGAAGATTCACGCCCGCCGCGCGCCGCGCATGCAAGGCCAATTGCTGAATCAGGCGTCCTGCGCGCACCGGGCCGCCGCGCGACAGCACGTAATCGAGCGAGTCAACCCATTCACGCGTTTCCAATACCTCTTGACCGTCAGTTTCCGTCTGAGCCACGTCTAATTTCTCCGTCTGATTGTTCCGAATACTCCATAATATTCAATTATGAGAAAACTTGCTTGACGAAAGGTCGGTGTCTAAGCGTTTTACAATGCTTAATGGCCGTACACTGCAATTTAATCATTTACCTATTTCACACGAGATTCCGCCGAGGGCCGAAATGTTGAAAATTGTACTGCTCGTCTTGATGGTTATGGTCGTCATATTTCTGGCTCCGCGGCTTTTCTCGGGTGCACGCGCCATTCCTCCCACGGCGGGTGACACGGCACCTGATTTTACTTTGCCGTCGCAAGAGGGCGCAGCCGTAAGCTTAAAAGATTTTCGCGGCAGGTGGGTGGTCCTGTATTTTTATCCCAAAGACCAGACTCCTGGCTGCACGCGCGAAGCCCACAACTTCCAGGTTGATCAGCCAAAGTACGATCAGCGCAACACCGTAATTGTTGGCGTGAGCGTCGACAATGTCGATTCACACAAGAAGTTCTGCGCAAAGGAAGGTTTGAATTTCAAGCTGTTGGCAGACCGCAACGGCACAGTGAGCAAAGCGTACGGTTCGCTCACGAACCTCGGTGTGACAAAGTTCGCCGCTCGGCACACCTTCCTGATCGATCCTGACGGTAAGGTCGCGAAGACCTACACCAGTGTCGATCCCGGGCGGCATAGCGGAGAGATTCTGGCTGCGCTCGATCAATTTCAGAAAAAGTAGCGTAGGGTACACTTCTCAAATGGCAACGGCAGCGCGGGATGCGCAACCGAGGGTCTCTCAGGATCGAAAGGGTTTCCGATTCCCACCCGGCTTTCAACGAAATCTCTTATGGTTTGCGTTCCGTAAGTTTCGTCCCGCAAATCCGATCATTCTTTTTCAACATCTGGCGAAGAGCTACGGCGATATCGCACATTATAAGATTGGACCTCATCACATCGTCTTTCTGAACCATCCGGACTACATCCGCGAAGTGCTGGTGGTGCAGAACGATAATTTCATCAAGGAACGCACCGTGCAGCGCACCAAAATGCTGCTGGGCGAAGGCATGATTACTGCGGAGGGCTCTACGCACCGCACGCAACGGCTGGCCGCTCAACCCGCGTTCCACCGGCAGCGCATCGGCGAATACGGCGGGGTCATTGTGGAAGAAGCAGCGCGCATCCGCGATTCATGGAACGCCGGCGAACGCCGCGATATCGCCGTTGACATGATGCATCTCACACTCAATGTTGTGGGCCGCACTCTGTTCGCGACCGATTTACGGGAAGAAGTGTACGAGCTTGCTGCAGCCATTAATCGCATTATGGGTCTTTACAATTTTCTGATCATGCTTCCCGCCGCCGAATGGCTGGTGCACCTCCGTCCGCCGGGGTTGGCTGCGTTTGTTCGCGCGCGCAAGCGTATCGATGCCGTGGTCTACCGAATGATCGATGCGCACCGGCGCAGCGCCCGCGATAGCGGCAGCCTGCTTGATCTCATGCTGGCTGCTTCTCCTGCCGATGACGAAGCTTCACGGCGGTCTCTCCGGGATCAGGTGATCACGATTTTTCTTGCGGGCTATGAGACCGTAGCCAATGCGCTGTCTTGGACATGGTACCTGCTATCCGAGAATCCAGACTGCGAAGCCAAACTTCATGGAGAAGTGGATGGCATGCTCGCGGGTAGATTGCCCGTTGCCGCAGATGTTCCCAACCTTCGCTATACCGAAGCTGTAATGGCGGAGTCGCTGCGGCTTTATCCTCCAGCGTGGGCGATGGGCCGTTACGCGCGCAATGACTTTACTCTGGGTGAATATTATCTTCCAGCAAGCACCACCGTGTTGATCAGCCAATTCATCACCCACCGCGATCCGCGGTACTTTCCCGATCCTCTGCGCTTCGATCCCGATCGCTTCTCTGCCGAGGGCAAAGCGAGGCGCACTAAATTTACTTACTTTCCGTTTGGAGCGGGCGCACGGCAGTGCATTGGAGAATCATTTGCATGGATGGAAGGTGTTCTGACTCTGGCGACACTGGCGCAAAAATGGAAGCTACGCCTGCTCCCAGGCCACCGGATCGAGCCTCAGCCGCTGATCACTCTCCGTCCTAAATATGGAATGCTGATGGAAGTCGAGCCACGTTAAGACGAGCGATCCCGCGAGATCGGCGAGACAAGATTTCTACACTTCACCTGCACATTAAGACAGACATCGTTTTTAAGCGAGAACGTTCAGGCTGCTGGAGCTTCCGTAGACACTTTCTAATATTGCAGTTGTGTTCTCACTACTGCTCGAGGAGATAGTGTCCGCGTTCAACGTGGAAAGGAGTCCTTCGACCAGTTGAAGACTCTGCGACGCTGCGGTGGCCTCATTGACCTGCGCCGCCGAGGCAGAGTTTTTTAAATCACCCACAACAGTAGCGAATGCTGACTGCGCCGAAGAGAGGTCGCCGGAGTTCAGGGCGCTGCCGAGAGTAGAAAGATCGGCCGAAAGTTGAGAATTGCTCGACAAAGTGCTTCCGGTAGTAGTCGCGGAGTTCTGAAAAATCGCCTGCAAAGTTTGGAAGGCCGACTGCGCTCCATTCAAATCACCTGATGCCAGGCTCTCTTGCAGACTCTCCACGGCCTGTTGCTGAGCTGAGTTGCTGGACGCGAGCACGTCCTGACTTAGTCCAGCGGCAGAAATCGAGCTGATTGACATGCTTGCTCCGGACGCTCGCAGTTTGCCACGAAACCTGACCTACGACGACCTGTCTATGTCATCGGGAGAATCAGTCCAAAGCTTTAGGAGCGTCGGATCTTGGTGGAGGAACAAAATTGTTTGTGCTACTAGCAAGCGACACAGGTGATTTTCGCAAGATTAGAAATCACTATTCCACTCTGACAGAGGCCGATAGAAAGATTCTCACTTTGATCGCAATATTCGGATAGTCCGTTCACTGCTCTCGTCATAAGCTGTCTTCATTATGACTTCGATCAACACAACTTCCTCTTGTACCGGTTTCAGTGGCATACTCGCTGAGAAGATTGAAGGCCAAATGTCAATTGCGCAACCTAAAGTGAAGAAGACGATGGGCTCATCGTCACAAGACGAGGAGTTATGGAAAGCCGTGGCCGCACGCGATCCGAACTTCGATGGAAAATTTGTCTTCGCTGTAGCCAGCACTGGCGTCTACTGCCGGCCATCGTGCGCCGCACGTCGCCCACGACGCGAGAATGTGACATTCTTCTCGCGTCCGGATCAGGCGGAAAGAGCCGGCTTTCGCGAGTGTCTACGCTGCCGCCCGAAGTCATTCAGCGGCAATCCCCAATCTGACGTTGCAAAAGAAATGTGCCGCTACATCGAACAGCATTTAGATGAGCCCATTACGCTCGAACGCCTTGGCCAGGCATTTCGAGTGAGTCCCTTTCACCTGCAGCGGCGCTTCAAGGCGGCACTCGGGATCACTCCGCGCGAGTATGCCGATTCCTGCCGGATGCGCCAGCTTAAACGCAATCTGCAAGCCGGTGACAACGTGACCCGCGCTATGTATGACGCGGGTTATGGCTCCAGCAGCCGTCTTTACGAGAAGACCGCCTCGCAGCTCGGCATGACTCCCGACAAGTATCGCCGTGGGGCCATCGCTGCTACGATTCGTTACGCATGCGCCGATTCGCCACTCGGACGAATGTTGATCGCAGCCACTGACCGGGGAATCTGCTCGATCCAGTTCGCGCGCTCCGATGGTGAGTTGATCGAGGGCCTGAAGCGTGAGTTTCCTTTTGCGGTGCGTAAGCCGGATGAAGGTGGATTGCAAACCTGGATCGCCGCGTTGCTCTCCAAGATGACGGGTAGGGAACTGGATGCAACCTTGCCACTGGATATTCGCGCCACTGCTTTCCAGCGGCGGGTCTGGACATACCTGCAGTCGATTCCGTTCGGGGCAACACGATCTTATAGCCAAGTGGCGAAAGCGATCGGCCAGCCCAGCGCTCGCCGAGCTGTAGCCCGTGCCTGTGCTACTAATCCGGTTGCAGTCGAAATTCCGTGCCATCGCGTGGTCCGCGAGGACGGCAATACTAGCGGTTATCGCTGGGGCGTAGAGCGTAAGAAGGCATTGCTTGAGCTGGAAAAATCTGTCGCCGTGGAGGCGTAGTCTTGTCCGCCATTAAGTAGCCGAGACAATGTCTCGGTTTCGAACCATCGCCCAGTTCACCAGCGCCAACGCAATAGTTGCAATCACGATCATGGACTGTCCGAAGTCCACCCGCGTGACAAGGATGATGCACAGAAGGATGCCCAGTGCGGCAAAGAAATTTCCCGCCGGCAGTTTGAACATGGCGCCGTCTGGTTGCCGGCGCCGCAGCACGGGTAGCGCCGCACAGCCGACGCCGTAGTATAGAAGCCGCGCGACTGCGGAGAGCGTTACATTCCATCTGAACTCGCCGACCAGCGCGAATCCCCACACCAAGGCCGAAAAAACGAGAATCGCGACGTAGGGCGTGTGGAAGCGGCGATGTAGAGCGGCAAAGGCTTTGGGGAAATCCCCTTGCTCGGCTTGAGCGAAGAGCACGCGCGGCATGGCAAGTATCTTCGCGCTGAGATACCCGTAAAAGGAGATCAGAGCGCCCACGGCAACCAGCGCGGCCCCTGCCGGACCAATCGCAATGCGTGCAACCTCAGCCAGAGGACGGGGGCTGTGCGCGGTATTGGGCAGAACTCCAACGACCACCCACTGGATGAGCGCATAGATCAAGGTGCAAAGCAGCAGAGCGGTGAAGAGTGCGAACGGAGCATCTCGGCGAGGATTTGCTGCTTCGCTCATCGGGGCGAGTGCTGTCTCGAATCCCCCATAAGCGAAGACTAGAAGCAGAGCCGCTTTCATCCACTGGCCGATATTTGTTGAAGCAGCGGTCGACGCGGTAGCAATGTGCCAGTGTTGATTATGAAGCACGAGTAGGCCAAGAAAGATCACCGCAAATAGGGGAACCAGCTTGGCCGCCGTAAACAGATTGCTGACCTGCGCCCCGGCACTCACGCCGCGAACGTTAACGAAGGTCAGAAAACCGACCAGGGCGGTGAGGATAAAAGCGCGGGGCATGGGATCTTTCGCATGTGGCCAGAACTGGCCAAGATAGATGACAAACAAGTTGGCGTTGGCAGCAGGCGCGGCCACTTGTCCCAGCCAGAGCATCCAGGCCGTTTGAATTCCCATGAGACGGCCAAAAGCGACGCGAGCATACAGGTATGGACCACCTGCCTCCCGAAAGCGCGACGCCAGCTCCGCGAAGCAACCCATGATCACGCCCATTCCCGCCCCTGCTGCGAGCACAGCGTATGGGCTGTATTTGCCGATGATCTCGGAAACGGTGGAGGGAAGCCCGAAGATGCCGCTGCCAATAATAGAGTTCACGACCAGCGCTACCAAACTCCAGCGGCCGATGGCGCGGATCAAGTTGGGGCTTCGTGAGGGGATTGAAACAACTTCCGGCACTGCGCGTTTGTATCACAAACGTATCATCCCCGGACAACTATTGCGGATGCGCGCTTCGCGTTGTGACGCTTGCGTTGGTGACGTTGGAGCAGATCGCGACTGCACCATTGGCTGCGGCAGAAAACCGAACCCACGGCTTGACCAATTGTTACTACACCTCAAATTGATTCGGTGAGCGGCTAAAACCCTTGCCCGGCGCGGACTTCACTACTATCGGAACGGCGGCCATCGGTTGCCAGACCAAAGTAATTGCTTGAATTACGAAAGCGCATGATCGTGGGACATCTATCCGCTCAACCCTCGCGATGAGATGTTACATCCGACACGATGGCCACGGGAATTGATCCACAGATGGACGACCTTCACAGCCGGATGATGCGAGTTACCGAAGATTTGCGCGTAATTCAGCGCGAACTGAACTGCGCTGCCATGCAGGCGCCGAGCGATCCGGAGTTGATGGAAGCGCTGAGTGCGCTGCCCGAGACGGAAGCCATCCAGGTCTTGTGCAAGTCGCTCGACCAGATGCGCCACTTCCTGTGGTTCTACACTCAGGTGATGAGCAATGACCCTGAACTAGGCGACAAGCTCCGCCAGTCGAACGCGTCGAAAACGGTCGAAGACGGCAATGGCAACGTGGATACTTCGTTTCTCGATCAACTTACCCGCGCAGATGAGGCGCTGCTGTTGCGCTACATGGCCGAGGCGAAAGAACGGAAACCGAACTAAGAAGCTTCGCCGCGGACGATCGTCCTTCTTACGTCTCCATCGGGATTAAGCACTACGAGATTGGCTTCGACGCCCGCAGCGATTTTTCCGTGATCTGCGAGCCCTGTCGCGGTTGCAGGATTCAGCGTCGCTGCACGGATCGAATCCAGTAAACTCCAACCGGCAAATTGTCTTACGTTCCGCACTGCCTTATCCATGGTGAGCACACTACCGGCAAGTTTGTCCCCCGTCTCGCCGGCAACCGTGCAGCGGCCGTTTTTGACTTCGACTTGTATGGGTCCCAACTGGTAGGTGCCATCGGGCATGCCGGCCGCCGCCGTTGCGTCCGTAATGAGCACTGCGCGTTCGATGCCTTTGGCGCGCAGGAAAAGTTCCACCACTTCGGGCGCAACATGAATTCCATCAACAATAATGTCGGCAGTCACTTGCTTGCTGGTCAATACTTCCCCAAGAATCCCGGGCTCCCGATGATCGAGCGGACGCATGGCATTGAAGGTGTGAGTGGCATGCCCCGCGCCGGCCTTCACCGCAGCCTGTGCGTCTTTCAGATTGGCGTCGGAGTGGCCAATGCTCACACAAACATTGCGGCGCGCCGCTTCCGCGATTACCTCGATTGCTCCCGGAAGCTCTGGTGCGATAGTCATCATGCGCACGTGCCCGCGCGCTGCCTGCCAAAGACGGTCAAATACCTTCACACTGGGCTCAACCAGATTTTCCGGAGGATGCACTCCGCGGCGCTTATGACTGAGAAACGGTCCTTCTAGATGAATGCCAAGAGGAAGAGCCTGAACAGCATCTCCGCTATTGGAGTGAAAATTCTGAGCTGTCTCAATCGCGTCTGCGATTCGTTCCAGAGCGGAGCAGGTCTGGTCGAGCGGTGCAGCCACAGTGGTGGGGAAGTAGCCGGTAACGCCGTGCCTCGTCAGGAATCGATTTAGGCGCGACACTTCGGTGATGCTCGCCTGCATGACATCGATCCCCGCGCCTCCGTGCATATGGATATCGACAAAACCCGGCGCCAGGATGGCCTGCGGATAATCACGGGTAAAGTCAACGACGGTTGCAATGTTTGGAATCTCCCGCTCAGCTCGCGACGAAATACTGGCGATGAGGCCGTCCTCGATAAACAACAGAGGATTTACGATCTCTTCCCGCGGCGTATAAAGGCGATGAGCGCAGAGGACGATCATGATTCGTCAATGGTGCGCGATACTTTCCAGCGCATTCCTTGCGATTTTGCTGAGACACCAGTGTAACGCGAAAGACCAATTGAGTCGGAGCCACCGACCTGCCAAGTTGACGATGTTATAATCAGTATGCCTATCGAGAAGTAAGAGCGCGGATGATAAGGTTTCTGTGCATTCGCAGCCTCGTCGGGGAGTGGCTCAGCCTGGTAGAGCACCTGGTTCGGGACCAGGGGGTCGGAGGTTCAAATCCTCTCTCCCCGACCA
>JBAWBG010000046.1:0-17558 GCA_049589695.1 Candidatus Sulfotelmatobacter sp.
GACCAACTGAACGGGAATGCCGCCAATAGCGACAGTTTCACTCACCAGATCCCGTGTCGTGCCCGGAGTTGCAGTCACAATAGCCCGCTCGCGCTCGACCAGTCGATTGAACAGGCTGGATTTGCCGACATTCGGTCGGCCCACGATGGCGAGCGTCAGTCCCTGTTGGACAATCTTGCCATAGGCGAAACTGGCGGCGAGTTGCTCCAGTGGCAGACGCACCGCACAAATGCGATCGAGAATGACATGGTCTTGCATGACCGAGACATCGTCCTCGGCGAAATCGACCCCAGCCTCGAGCACGGCAATCAGCTCGACTAGTTTTTGTTTGATCGGCTGCAAGCGCCGGGAAAGCGCGCCTTCAAGTTGCTGCGCGGCCACTTTCGCTTGGTATAGAGTCTGCGAATCAATCAAATCGCGTACCGCTTCGGCTTGCGCGAGATCGATGCGGCCGTTCAGAAAAGCGCGCATAGTAAACTCGCCCGGCTCCGCGAGCCGCGCCCCTGCGGCGACGCAGAGTTCGACGATGTGGCGAAGTACCACGGGCGAACCGTGGGCAGAGATTTCGACGATGTCGTCTGTGGTGTAAGAATGAGGCTTGGCGAAATATGTCACGACCACTTCGTCGATGCGCGTGGGTGCAGCCTCCTCAGGCTGTCCTGCTGATGGTCGCTCGCTGGCGCTTTTACTCGGTTCGATGACTTCTCCGAAGACGGCGCGTCCCGGCTCCATGGCATGCTTTAGCTGCAGGATCGGCTTGGCAATTTCTGCCGCTCGCGGCCCCGCCAAACGCACCACGCCGATTCCACCGCGACCCGTCGGCGTGGCAATCGCAACAATCGTGTCATCCACGTTCACGGGGCGATTGTAGCGTTTAAACTAGGGCGACAACCAGAGACGGTTGCGGCAACAGAAAATTCAGCCGAGATCCGCAATAAAGCAAGCGAGGCTATCCATTTGTCAGTCGCCGACGAACTACTAAAGGCCAATCAGGAATTTGTGAAGAACTTCAATTTGGAAGATCTGTCGGCCAAACCGCGTCGCCGCGTGGCCGTTCTGGCCTGCATGGATTCCAGAATCCTGTTCGGACGCTGCCTGGGCTTGCATCCAGGCGATGCACACATGATCCGCAATGCCGGCGGAATTGCCACCGATGACGCATTACGCTCGCTGATCGTTTCCCATCACCTGCTCGACACGCAGGAGTTCATCATCATCAACCATACGGATTGCGGCCTGCTGAAAGTGAAAGAAGATGAGCTCAAGAAAAGACTGGCTGCGAAGATGGGAACTCCTTCAGGCGCACCCACGCATTTCCATTCCTTTGACGATCTGGAGGAGAACGTCCGTCAGCAGATACGCCGCGTGAAGTCCCATCCCTGGATTCCGGAGTCTATTCCGGTGCGAGGCTTTATTTACGACGTCAAGACGGGCGCGCTAAATGAAGTAAAGCACAACTAGCCACACTTTATCGCGCCACAACTTTTTCAATCTCCGCCTTTAGCTGGTCGTACGGCAACGCTCCGGGATGATACATTGCAACTTTGCCTGCACGGTCAAGCAGCACAAGCGTGGGAGTGGTCGAAGCGCCATATACGTCGAAGTTGTGCTTGCTAATGGGAACGGGCATGTCGAGCAGGCCCGAATAGAAGCGATGACGGACGGCGTCAATGTAGGCAAGTTCGTCGCTGGGCGCGGCATTCTCGACTTGCGCCGTATATCCATAGAGCCGGGTCGGACCAAGGACAGTTAATCCCCTCGCACCAAATTCCGAGCGTAGTTGCGTGATGATCGGAGCCTCGGCCTTACAATCCACGCACCAGTGCGCCCAGAAAAAAAGCAGCACGGGCGAACCCTTGAGCTGAACCAGTGATGGTGGTTTCGATCCCAGGAATTGCTCCGTCCGAAGCGCCGGCGCAGGCCGCCCTTCAAAGGAGAGCAAGTTGAGGTTTTTTTGCAGACGCGCAGCAATGGAAGTACCGCGGTAAGTCTGCAGCGCGCTCTGGAGCACGGCGACCGCCTGGGTTCTCTTACCCCGCGCCTCCAGCGTCTGCGCCTGCACTTCGATCGCAGCGCCCAGCGCTGTCTGTAAGTGCGGCTCGGAATCGAGTGGACGGTGCTTGAGCTGCTCTAAAGCGAGGGACTTGGTTTCTTTCGCATAAGCCGCAGCCTGGTCGTAATCGCGAGCGTTCAGAGCCGCCCGCGCCATCCAGGAGTTGGCTTCGATGTATTCCGGCGTAACCCCATTCTGTGCCCGGTAAGTCCTAAGATCGGCGTCAGCCGCTTGAAAGCTGTTTCGATTCAAAGCCCCAATTACATCTTCAACAATGCCCGCCGAGGCCGAAGTCAGAAAGGCAAAAACTAAAGCAAAAACGCTCCATCGCATACCCTCGATGATCTACTTTTCGGCCTTGGATGGCAAATTCGAGCAAACACCTGGGCATTCCCCAAGCCTATGTAAACCAACCGGTTAACCGATTTCTCGAAGAATTTCTTTGGCAATTTCGCGTTTCTTGAAATACAATTCCTCTGCGTTTGACTTTAGAGTTCCTCGCAGTATTCAGTTTCTCCGCTTACCGGCGCGTGACCTGCCTGCAGAAGAACCCTTCCAAAGTTTCAGCGCTATATCACACAAAGGAACATAGCAACACCATGGAAACAGGAACAGTGAAGTGGTTTAACGATGCCAAAGGCTACGGTTTCATCAGTCGCCAGAACGGCGAAGATGTATTTGTGCACTTCTCGGCCATCCAGGCGAGCGGCTTCCGCAGCTTGCAAGAAGGTCAGCAGGTGCAATTTGACGTGGTCAAAGGCCCCAAGGGCTGGCAGGCCGAGAACGTGAAGGGTGCTTAAACCACTTCGCAGTTGACAATTCAAAAAAGGGCGGCCAGGGATGGCCGCCTTTTGATTTTTGGACATTGAGAAATTTCGCGATCGGGTGATCGGGCAATTGAAAGCGGTAAGCTTCGCCTTCCGGTTCTTAATTGCTCAATCACGCAGTCACCCCATCGCTCAATTCTTCGCTATTGTTTTGCATCGCGAATCAGAACCACATCCGAGTCCGTATGTCCACGAACCAGGGCAAGCTGCTTGCCATCGAATGACCAGTGGAAGTCGTAGATGTGTTCCGAGCTGAAATTGGTGATCTGCCGGCCCTTGGATCCATCGAGCGGCTGCAGCCAAAGATTGTCGACGCCATTTTCCCGAGTCGGATAAACAATAGCCTTTCCATCCCTGCTGAAGCGCACCAGCCCGAAGCGGAGACGGTCAAAATCCAGAAGTTTCACTTTACCGCTCTCCGTATCGACCAACACGAGCTTATCCTTGTGCCCAGAGGAATGGTCCAGCGTGGCGAAAGCCGCAAGCTTGCCGTCTGGCGAGAGGTCGAAGCCGCTGTCGGAGATCGGTAACGCGGAGACGGGCTGCGGAATTCCCCCGTCGATTGATACGCGGCTCAACTTCCCTTCGTCGCCCTCCTGGATGTAATAGACCCAGCGGCTATCCGGCGAACACAGCGGATCATCATCCCGTTTCCCGGTTGTCAGCTGCTTCAAATCGGTTCCAGAATTATCCACTCGCCATACATTCATATCGCCAGTGCCACCATGAAATGCAAGTTCGAAGGTGATATGTTGCCCATCAGCACACGCTGAGGGTTCGCCGGTTGGCTTCCCCTCCTCGGTCGCAATGACATTCTTAGCTCCGGTTGCTGGGTCGATGCGGTTCAGATTGCTCTCCTGCTCGGCGACCAATTGTCCGGAGGGTGTCCAGCTGAAATTCGTGTACGGCTCCGCCGGGGCAAGCACTCGGGCTTGCGGCCCGCTGTCGGAGGAGGGCATCACAAACAAGCTCCATCGGTTCTCACTCAATACGGTCGCGATCACACGTCCACTTGCAGCAACGCTGAGGTTCGAGTAGGTATTCGTATCGCGCGTGATGGGAGAAAGTTTTCCTTCCGGAAAAGAGATCGCTACAATTTGCGATTGGTTGAAATTGGAGCTTTGCGCGCGCAAAAGACCGAGCAAACCGCTTCCATCAGGCAACCAGACCGGCGACTCCACCAGTTGCGCATTGCTGCCAAAAATTATTTTTTGCCGCTTGCTCTCCACGTCCAGAGCCACCAAACCTTCCAGCGAATTCCCTACATGCACTTCATCACAGACGATGGTTTTTCCGTCCGGAGACCACGCTGGGGAATACAAAGCTTGGCCATTCGATCCGCTCGCCAGCACAGTCTCTCCGCCTTCCGCTTCGTCCACGGGACGAACGATCAGTAGATATTTGCCCGGTTCGGGATTGTCGTATCGCATGAATGCGACTTTTTTGCCATCCGGTGAGAACGTGATATTGGAATCAACGTCTTCGGCAAGTTTCTGCGGAGAACCACCGAGCAGCGCCGAACGGTACAGAAATTTCAGCTCCGGATTGCCCGGATCGCTGCGCACAAAATAGAAATAGTTTCCGTCCGGGGAAAAGACCAGGCCGCTGTAATAGACATCGGCCGGCGGTTGCACCTGCGTATTACTATTCGTGGGGACATTCCTGAGCCACAGACTTGCCAGGCCGTTCTTCCTCATCAAACTCAGAATATATTTGCCATCGGGGGATATCGCGGCGAGAACGGCGTCGCCAGTGTCGGTCACTTTCGTCACGGAAATATCCTGGAACGGGGCGGTTCGAGCATGGGTTAGGAAGCCGTAGATTCCGTACCCTGCTGCCCCCACCAGCGCGAGCACGATCGCGGCAATGAAGCCGGTGCTGAGTTTGTTTTGACGCACAGCCGTTATTACCGCGGAGCTGCTGGAAGTTCGCTGGGTTGGTGCGCGCTCAGTAGACAGGGCAGGAGAAGACGTAACGACTGGAATTTCCCCTCCGCTGATCGGCGGCGCCTGCGCGGGCTTGCGCCCAGATTCAACATCCCGTTTCAGCCGTTTCAGATCGCCGCGCAAATCGGCGGCAGACTGATAACGCAAATCGCGCTCTTTTTCCAGAGCCTTGCCGATGATTTCATCAAGTTTAGGAGGCAGCGCGGAGTTCAACTGCAGCGCGGGAGTGGGGTCGAGTTCCAGAATGGCGTGAAAAATTACGGCCGATGTGGCGCCAGAGAAAGGCAGGCGTCCTGTCGCCATCTGGTAGATCACCACACCCAAAGAGAAGAGATCGCTGCGGGCGTCAATCGGTTCGCCACGTGCTTGCTCAGGTGACATGTAGGCGATCGTGCCTACGGTCGCGCCCGGGCTCGTCAGGTGCAACGCTCCCGGCGAATCCTGCGTCGCTCCGATTGTTTCCATGGCCATTTCGGGACGCGCCAGCTTAGCCAGGCCGAAGTCCAGCACCTTCACTTGCCCCCGCTGCGTAATAAATATATTGGCCGGCTTGATATCCCGATGAATGATGCCCTTGGCGTGGGCGGCATCCAGTGCATCCGCGAGTTGAATACTCCACTCCAGCAGGCGGTCGAGCTGCGCCCCTCCCGGCCCGAGACGTCGATCCAGGGTTTCGCCTTCGAGCAACTCCATCGCGATAAACGACTGCTCATGTTCGCCCTGAAGCTGGGCTTTTTCCACGGCGTAGATTGTGCAGATGTTGGGGTGATTCAGCGCCGAAGCGGTGCGGGCCTCCAGCAGAAAACGGTCGAGAGCGTTTTGGTCGCGCGAGAGTTGCGGGGGAAGAAATTTAAGAGCGACGCGCCGCCCCAGATCGAGATCTTCAGCTTCATAAACAATTCCCATGCCGCCGCTACCGAGTTGGCCGGTGACGCGGTAATGCGAAATGGTTTGTCCGATCATGGATGGATGTTTGGCAGAAGCTAATCTTAGGAGGGATAACGATAGCAGTCAAACCGACCAGCAGTGCACGGTTTAGGCTGGGGACGCCTGTTCCGCCGCGCCGACAGAATCGAAGAAATTGAAAAACTGCTCGACCCGCGTCACCTTGAGCGCATTATGAATACGCTCGCTCACTCCAACCAGCGCCAAACTGCGCCCGCCATGTTGTCGCGTGACATAGGCACCCACGAGCGCTCCAATCCCGGCGGAATCCACGTAAGGCACATTCGTGAAATCGACGATCAGGGAGCGTGAGGTATCGGCGCGCACCGTGGCCTGAAACTCAAACATCGTGGTCATCACCAGCGCTCCGCTCAGGGTGAGAATCCGTTGTCCAGGCTGCGTTCCGGGCTGGTCTTCAATGCGAAGGGAGTCTTGAGGCATCGCAAGATATTAACGCCTGCGTTACCGTACGTTTGTTAACGTAGCGTTAATTTCCGGCAGGTCGCTTCCGATTTAGATCGCCGCAGCGTGTTGGCGGCGCCGCGCCTGGATTTCAATATAGACGTTCACCAGCGACACCGCAGCCGGCGTCACTCCTGGAATACGCGAGGCTTGGGCCAATGTGCGCGGCTGTACGTGGCTCAGCTTTTCCCGTACCTCGCGGGAGAGCCCGCTGACGGAATGGTAATCGAACCAGTCAGGGATCGAGCGCTGCTCCGACTTCTTCATCCGTTCCATGGCACGCTGCTGCTGAAGTAAATATCCCTCGTACTTTATCTCCGTCTCCACCGACTTGAGTTCATTGCGAACTTCAGAGGAGAGCGCCGGCACGGCTTCACCTGAAGTCTCGCGGGTTTCGTCTCTTACAAAAAAGATGGGATCTAACTCACGAAGAACGGGAACGAGCTGCTCGATCACTATTTCCGGACGCTTCAGTAATTGCGCGTAACTTTGGCCGAGTGCTGAACTCCAGTCGTTACCTCTGAGTTGATTGTCCAGCATCGGGGCCGACAACTTCGTCTTTTCGAGTAGTTGCTTCATTTTCCCCAGCCGCTCTTGCTTCGCCTGGAAATCTTGCCACGCGGCATCGGAGATCAAGCCCACGCGGCGACCGTGAGGCGTGAGCCGCCGGTCAGCGTTGTCCACCCGCAAGTGCAGCCGGAATTCGGCGCGCGAAGTAAACATCCGGTAAGGCTCGTTCGTGCCTTTCGAAATCAAGTCATCAATCAGGATCGCCGTGTAAGCCTCCGTACGGTCGAGAATCAGCGGCGGTTGCGCCTTCACTTGCAAGGCCGCATTGATGCCAGCCATCAAACCCTGGCAAGCTGCCTCTTCATAACCTGACGTCCCGTTGATCTGACCTGCCAGAAACAAGTTGGCGATTTTTTTCGTTTCCAAAGTCCGCTGCAGTTCGGTGGGGTCGATCGAATCGTATTCAATCGCATAACCTGGGCGCAGCATCTCCGCATTTTCGAGGCCGGGAATCGATTTCAAAATCTCCAATTGCACTTCCACCGGCAACGAAGTGCTCATGCCATTGACGTAAATCTCGTGCGTGTTCAATCCTTCAGGTTCGAGGTAAAGCTGGTGCATTTCCTTATCAGGAAACTTTACGATCTTGTCTTCGATTGACGGACAGTAGCGCGGACCGATGGACTGAATCTGCCCGCTGTACATCGGCGAGCGATGCACGTTCTCGCGAATAATGCGATGCGTCTCCGCCGAAGTCCACGCAATGTAGCAAGGAACTTGCGAATCCTGATGCGCCACGCGCTTGGTGCGGAAGCTGAAAGGTGTCGGGTCTGCATCGCCTGGCTGCACTGTGAAACGCGACCAGTCGATGCTGCGTCCATCCAGCCGCGGCGGCGTGCCCGTCTTGAGCCGGCAACCGCGCAGCCCGAGCTTTTTCAGAGACTCGCCGAGCAAAACTGCATTGGGCTCGCCGGAGCGCCCGGCGGGATACTGCTGTTCGCCGCAGTGAATCAGTCCATTAAGAAACGTTCCGGTGGTGATGATGACTACTTTGGAGCCGACGGTCCGGCCGTCGCGGAGCTGGACGCCCAGCACTCTCCGTGGAGCGCGCGATACTTCGCTTCGCTCAGGACGGCAAGTCTGATCGTCTTCGCAAATCTGATCGTCTTCAACGATCAAATTTGCCACCTCCGCCTGCTTGATCTTCAAATTAGGCTGCGACTCCAGCACTTCGCGCATCTTGAGCCGGTACGCTTGCTTGTCGCATTGCGCGCGCGGCGACCACACCGCCGGGCCGCGCGAAGTATTGAGCAGACGGAACTGGATGCCGACCGCATCCGTGATCTCGCCCATGATGCCGCCGAGTGCATCGACTTCGCGGACAAGGTGTCCCTTGGCGATGCCGCCGATCGCCGGATTGCACGACATCTGCGCGATGAGATCGACGTTCAATGTATAAAGCGCAGTCTTCAAACCCATGCGCGCCGCAGCCATCGCGGCTTCGCATCCGGCATGGCCGGCGCCGACTACCACGACATCGAATTGTTCCGTGAATTGCATTTGTTAAGAAACAGCCCGATCCCGCTGGCGTTGGCTCCCAGTTCATTCTAACAAGTCACTCGCATCGGTGATCACCATCACTTGCCGGTCGCCTGCTTCGTCCGTATAGTGGTGAGTCGAACTGGAATGTGAGGGAAGCCATGAACAGCACTCAGTTTCTTGAGCAACTGGAGGCGTCGATCGCCAAGTACGACCTGCTCTGCCATCCGTTTTACAAAGCGTGGGCGGCCGGTGAACTCACGCGGGAGGATTTGCGCGAATATGCACGCCAATACTTCCCCCACGTCGAGGCCTTTCCCTCCTACCTGGCCGCGTTCGCCCTTCGTCTGGAGGATGGGGAGCTGCGCCGGGCGGTTTTAGCCAACATGATTGACGAGAAGGGAATTCCTGGCGGATCAGGAAAGGAATCGGTGCCTCACGCCGAGCTTTGGCTCGATTTTGCCGAAGGCATGGGGTCGCGGCGAGACCTGCAATGGCACTTGCCGGTCACGCAGGTTCGCGACCTGACGAAGCACTTCCACAATGTCGCTAGTGAAGGCGCGCCCGAAGAGGCGCTGGCCGCGTTCTACGCATACGAATCCCAGGTACCGCGCGTCGCCCAAGAAAAAGAGCGTGGACTTCGCGAAATGTACAGCGCCGACGATAAGACCTGCGGCTACTTCGCGCTGCACGCGACAGCCGATATCCACCACTCAAACGTCTGGCGTACGCAGCTGGAAAAACTTGTGGCTGCGAATCCAGAAACTGCGGAAGCTGCCCTGGCCGCTGCCCAAAATGCCGCCAGAATGTTGTGGCAGGCTCTGGACGGAATTGAAGCGACGCGGATGATGCACGCTTAGTCAGACCCACGGTCAGTCAGAAGATGGCTCGAGAAATTCCTATCGGCGCGCATGGTGAGGCTCGCGAAACTGTCGAATTCAAACACACCCTGACCGCGCACCACTCTGAGTTGCCTGCGGTTTATTCCACGCCCGATATGATCCGGCTGATGGAGACTGCCGCTTTTCAGGCATTGCAGCCTTTTTGCGAAGGTGACGAAATCACGGTCGGGACTGCTATCAACATCGAGCACCGCGCTGCGAGTGGAATCGGCTCACACATTCAGGCCAAGGCAGTGCTCGAGTCATTTGATGGGCGCTTCTATGAGCTGCGCGTGAGCGCCCGAGATGATGTGCAGGAAATTGGCCGGGGAACGGTTGGACGCGCCGTAGTAAGCGTTGGGAGATTCATGAAGAAGTCTCAACCGAAAAAAGCAAATTCCACCGAGTGAAAATCCCTCGCACGACTCCGATGCAAACCATTTAAAATTTAAGAATGGTTCAACAGCAAGCCAAGGCGGCAGCTTTTCGGCTTCTCCACGCGGGCAAAGAAATTCTTCTCCTTCCCAATGTTTGGGACGTGGCCAGCGCACGCATCATTGAAGAGGCAGGTTTCAAGGCGGTCGCCACCAGCAGCGCCGGGATCGCTTTCTCGCTCGGCTATCCTGACGGCCAGATCATTCCGCGGGAGGAAATGCTGGCGGCAATCGCTCGCATTGCAAAGGCGGTTCGGGTTCCGGTCTCAGCGGACGTGGAAGCGGGATACGGAAACTCTCCTGAAGACGCCGGCCGAACCGCACGCGCACTACTCGATGCGGGAGCCATTGGCATGAATCTTGAAGATACAATTGTGGACTCGACCGCCGCGCTCGTTGAAGTGCCTCTTCAAGTGGAAAAGATACATGCGGTTCGCGAAATGGCGAACCGTTTGAGAATTCCCCTCGTGCTCAACGCCCGAACGGATGTGTATCTCCTACAGTTCGGAAATCCGGCGAAGCGCTACGACGAGACAGTGAGCCGACTGAGCGCTTTTCGCGACGCTGGAGCTGATTGCGTTTTCGTACCGGGACTAAGGGATGCGCCCACAATCGGGCGTCTGGTGGCGGACTTAAAATGTCCGGTTAACATTCTTGCCGGGCCGGGTTCTCCTCCGGTGACGGAATTGTTCAAACTGGGAGTAGCCAGAGTCAGTTTGGGTTCGGGCCCGATGCGCGCTACCATGGGCCATCTGCGCCGTATTGCGGAGGAAGTGCGAACCAAAGGCACGTACTCCAATCTGGAAGACTCTCCGACGCATGCCGAGATGAATCGCATGATGGAGCGAAATCAGCGCTGACGAATGAGAAGCCTATCGTGATCGGCGTCATCTCCGATACGCATGGATTGCTGCGAGCAGAAGCAATCGAGGCGCTGCGCGGATCCGATCACATCATTCACGCCGGAGATGTTGGCGCGCCCGATATTCTCGATAACCTTGGCGCCATCGCTCCAGTCACCGCAGTTCGCGGCAACGTCGACAAAGGCCCGTGGGCAGAACGGTTGCCGGTGGCTGAAGTATTCGAAGTGCGGGGCCTTTCTATCTACGTGCTGCATGATCTCGCCCAACTGGATCTCAAACCCAAGGCCGCCGGTTTTTCGGCGGTAATCAGCGGCCACACTCATGTTCCGAAACAAGAGATGCGAGACGGAGTGCTCTACCTCAATCCCGGAAGCGCGGGGCCGCGGCGATTCAAACTACCGGTTAGCATCGGGAAATTAGTCGTGGAAAACGGTCGCGTTCGGGTGAGCTGTTGCAATTGTCCGGTTTGCACGCCTGATCGCAGATCCCGTTGCATTGCTACAATCGCACGCAATGTCGATTGATTTCACAATTGAGGCGCGCTCAGGCGGAGCGCGAGGCGGCCGTCTGCTCACGCCACACGGTCAGATCGAAACACCTGTGTTTATGCCTGTTGGAACGGCGGCAACGGTGAAAGCCGTGCCCCAGGATGTTCTCGAAGAACTCGGCGTCCAGATTCTTCTCGGCAATACATACCATCTTTATTTGCGCCCTGGAGTCGAGACCATCCGCCGTTTCGGCGGGCTGCACGGGTTCATGGCTTGGCCGCGGGCGATCCTTACCGATTCTGGCGGCTTTCAGGTTTTCAGCCTGAATGAACTGCGCAAAGTCAGCGAGGACGGTGTCACCTTTCGCTCTCATCTGGACGGCTCATCCCACTTCTTCAGCCCGGAAAGTTCCATGGCCGCCCAGATCGGCTTGGGCGCCGACATCATCATGGCGTTTGATGAGTGCACGGAGTACCCCGCGGACCTGGCTCGTACGAAAGCTTCAATGGAATTGACTCTGGGTTGGGCCGAACGCAGCAAGAAATATTTTGAAGAGCATAAACATGAAGTGCCATGGTCCAGAAACGACCATGCGGGCACAGCCGCCGGTGTCCCCACATCGCCTGAGCGTAGTCAAAGCCTCTTCGGCATCGTCCAAGGGGGCATGGACTTGGCCCTCAGGAAAGAATCTGCCGAACGCACCGTCGAAATCGGGTTCCCGGGCTATGCGATTGGCGGCCTCAGCGTTGGCGAACCGCGCGAGCGCACCCGCGAAGTGGTCGAAGCCACTCTCGAATATCTGCCCGCCGACAAGCCTCGCTACCTGATGGGAGTGGGGACACCGGAGGAAATTGCGGAATACGCTAGTCTGGGTGTGGACATGATGGATTGCGTTTTGCCCACCCGCGCAGCTCGGCACGGCCTGTTGTTTACCTCGCAAGGAAAAATTTCGATCAAGCAAGCGCGCTACGCTCAGGATTCAAGTCCTCTCGATCCCAATTGCGGCTGCCGAGTGTGCCAGCGCTACTCGCGGGCATATCTGCGTTATCTTTTTGCTTCGAATGAAGTGCTCGCGCAGGTCCTGAATACGCTGCACAACTTGAGTTTCTACCTTGACACTATGCGGCGGGTGCGTCATTCTATTCGACTTGGGGAAGAGTCCCATTTGCTCTAGCGTCTGGTCGAGCGGAAAAGCCGTGACCTTTATGGAAGGATCTCCCCGGATTCAAGCCTGGGCAGTGAAGCCCGAGTAGTTTGGCGTTCCGGCCGGAATCGATTGAGCATCCCCGTCGTGAAAATGACAGGCTTGCGGCGTTAGCAGTCGCGCGCCACGGCTCGCGGACCGAGCTCCCCAAGGTTCGTGAGCGGCAAGCTCGTGAGCGGTAAAATAGTCTGGCAGGTAGGCTTTGGCGATTATGCACGTTCTCTTAGCAATGCAGGCAAGTGGCGGCAGTATGGGGTGGTTAAGTATTGCTCCGCTGATCTTTATTTTCGGCATCTTTTACTTTCTGCTGATTCTTCCCCAGCAGCGGCGGCAAAAGAAATGGACGGCCATGCTGGACAGCCTGAAGACTGGCGACAAGGTCGTCACCAGCGGTGGGCTGCGGGGAACCATCATGGCGCTTAAGGATGATTCCGTTCACCTGCGGGTTCCTCCCAACAATATTCTTTTGGAAGTAACCAAAGCTTCCGTCACCCAGGTTACGACGACGGAAGAAGAAACTAAAACCAAATAGAGCGGCACAATCTAAGGGTTTGGATTTTGTTCCATCATGAATAAGAATCTCCTCTGGAAACTGATAGCTATCGTCGGCGTCCTGCTTGTTTTCTTGTTTGGGATCTTCGGCATTCCCCAAAGCTTTTCCGGTCAAGGTTTACTCTCCGCCTTGACCAATCGCATTCATCTAGGCCTGGATTTGCGCGGTGGAACCCACTTGATCTTGCAAGTGCAGGTAAATGACGCGATCAATGTGGACTCCGACAATGCGGTGGAAGTCCTCAAAGAGCAGCTCAACAAGCGCAAAATCGCCTTCGCGGATATTTCCAAGCCAGACCCGCAGAACAATCCTGACAAGATCGTGATCAAAGGTGTTCCGGCGGAGGCTCGCAAGGATCTGCTGGATATCGCCAACGACCGGCTGCCAGAATACAATCTGACTTCCGGAGCGGACAACAGCTGGACGCTCGCCATGAAGCCGCAGATTCTCAGCGACCTGAAGAACAAGGCGGTCACCCAGGCCATTGAGACCATACGCAACCGTATCGATTCTCTAGGTGTGAGCGAGCCGACTATTCAAGAGCACGGCCTCGGCCAGTACCAGATTCTGGTGCAGTTGCCCGGCGTCGACGATCCGGCCCGGGTGAAGGACATTATGCAGTCCACGGCCATGCTTGAGATCAAGCAGGTTCTGGGCGGTCCCTATCCCAGCGAGCAGGCTGCCATGCAGGATAAGGGCGGAGTTTTGCCGCCGGACGCCATGCTGCTGCCGGGACATGCAGCTCCTGGTGCTCCCGCGGACGAGCAAGCTTGGTATCTGGTCTCACGGGTTTCCGCAGTCAGAGGGAAAGACTTACGCGATGCCCAGCCCAGTACCGACCAAAATGGCCAGCCGAACGTGCGCTTCCAGCTCACTGGCGAAGGGGGTCAGCGATTCTACAATTTCACGTCGGCCCACGTGGGCGAAAGCCTCGGCGTGGTGCTCGATAACAAAGTGCAAGAGGTCGCCAATATTAAAGAGGCTATCCGCGATACCGGCGAAATCAGCGGCGGCAGCATGAGCCAGCAGCAGGCTAAAGATCTCTCGATGATCCTGCGGTCGGGCGCTCTGCCAGCAGGCATCAAGTATCTGGAAGAGCGCACAGTCGGCCCGTCGCTGGGCTCGGATTCGATCCGCGCTGGGGTTCGCGCCGCCGTGGTCGGCATGCTGGCTGTGCTGATCTTCATGCTGATTTACTATCGCGCGGCCGGCATCAATGCCGACGTTGCCCTGCTTCTAAATCTCATCATCTTGCTCGGCTTCATGGGTTACTTCGAGGCGGTGTTGACGCTGCCTGGAATTGCCGGGGTAATCCTGACGGTTGGTATGGGCGTGGATTCGAACGTACTGATTTTCGAGCGCATTCGGGAAGAATTACGCAATGGCAAGACGCCGCCATCCGCGGTGGATCAGGGCTTCAGCCATGCCTGGATCACGATCGTGGACACGCACGTCACGACCATTGTTTCGGCGGCGATTTTGTTCCTGTTCGGAACCGGACCGGTGAAGGGATTTGCCGTCACCCTCACATTCGGCTTGCTGGCGAATCTATTTACGGCCGTGTTCGTTTCGCGCGTGATCTTTGACTGGGTTCTGAGCCGGAAGCAGCGCGGCGACGCCCTGAGCATTTAGGAAATTTGGAAATTGGTAATTTAGTAATTTGAAAAACACGGCGCCGCAACTTGTTTTTGGCTTTCAATTACGAAGTTGCAAAATTGCCCAATTACTCAATTCATTCATAAATCGGATAAGAGGTAAGCCTGGTGGAGTTCTTTCGCAATACCAACATCGATTTTCTTGGGAAAAAGTGGTATTTTCTCGCCTTTTCGCTGGTGTTCAGCGTGGCGGGCATATTTTCCATGTTGTTCTGGCACGGCATCCCCTACGGCGTGGATTTTCGTGGGGGCACGCTGGTTTATGTGAAGTTCTCACATACGCCAAACGACAATGCTTTGCGCGCCGCGATGGACCATGCCGGTTTGCATAATGCTAAAATTCAGCGTTTTGATCAGCCCTCCTATAACGAGGTGCTGATTGACCTCGACGTGCAGGAGACCAGTGAACAAGCGCTCGATCGCGGTAAAACCCGGATCATTGACGCTCTGGAGACCAACGCCCCAGCGGGCAAGCAAGACTTAAACAATGCGAGTTCTTTGGCTATCAAGAATTATCTGATGGATAAAGATCCCATGCATCTGGGCTCCGATGCCGACCAAAAATATACCCAGCAGGCTCAGGCAATTGTCGACGCCCGGGACAAGGGTCACGGTGGAGTACTGACTTCGTTCGATGAGTTGAAGGGAGCGGTCGACCCGACCGTAATAGCCTCCCTCCAGGACGGATTCTTCCTATCAGATTTCAGCGTCCGCAATGTCGAGATCGTAGGACCTCAGGTGGGAGCTCAATTGCGCCGGCAAGCTTTGCTCGCAACCGCCTATTCCCTCGCCGGGATGCTCATCTATCTTGGCTTCCGCTTTGAATGGATCTACGGCGTGGCCGCTGTCGTCACGGTGTTTCACGATACCCTGATTACCGTGGGTGCGTTCTCCTTGCTTAACAAAGACATTTCTCTCACCGTGATCGCCGCCATTCTCACCCTGATTGGTTACTCTAATAACGACACGATCGTGGTATTTGACCGAATCCGGGAAAACATTAAACTCATGCGGCGAGAGAAACTGGCAGACATCGTCAACCGGAGCATTAACCAGACTTTAAGCCGAACCATCTTGACAGCCGGGCTGACCTTCCTTACAGTGCTTGCACTCTATTTGTTTGGCGGCGAGGTGCTTCGCGGCTTCAGCCTCGCTCTCGTCATCGGCATATTGATCGGGACTTATTCGTCGATTGCCATTGCCGCACCAATTTTAGTGGCCTATCAGGATTGGCGGATCAGTAAGGGCAAACGTCCCGCGGCTATGCCCGTCAGGGCCAAGTAATCGCCCTGATGGCGTTGTGCGCGGATTTGTGATACGCCTTTGTTTGGTTCTGCGTTAAACGCTGGGAAGGGCTAAATCTTGCCCGGTTCCGCGATGGGAGTCGGTTTTGGGAGCAAAAGGGAGTCGGTCGGTGTCTAAGCTTACGTAGGCTCTAAGCAGGGAGAAACGACTATGTTCGAAGATAGCCTTCTGGAATCGGGTGGCAGGCTGAAAACCAAGCGGGGACGAACTACGACCTTCGCGATCTTTCTCGAGATAATTCTGATTGGCGTCATGGTGCTGATGCCCCTGATTTTCACCGAAGCCCTACCCAAGCAACAACTGATGACTTTCCTGGTAGCTCCGCCCCCACCCCCACCCCCACCCCCACCAGCCGCTGCTCCGGTGCATGTCGTGCACCAGATTCAGACCGATATCGTGAATGGCGCGCTCCGTACGCCGACCAAAATCCCGCAAAAGATTCAGATGATTAAGGAAGACGAAGCTCCGCCACAAATGTCGATGGGCGTGATCGGCGGCATCGCGAACGGAGTTCCCGGTGGCCAAATGAACGGCGTGATCGGGGGTATTATCAGTTCTACCCCTGTTGCTGTGCCCAAGGTTGCAACTCCGCAGCGCGTTCGGGTTTCGGCAGGCGTTACCAACGGACTTCTAATCCGGAAGGTGAACCCGGCTTATCCTCCCTTGGCGCGGCAAGCTCGCATTTCCGGACAGGTCGTGCTCCGAGCTGTGATCAGCAAGGATGGCTCCATCGAAAACCTCTCGCTGGTGAGCGGGCATCCAATGCTGGCTCCTGCGGCGATCGAAGCCGTGAAGCAGTGGAAGTATAAGCCGTACCTGCTCAATGGCGAGCCAGTGGAAGTGGATACTGAAATACAAGTTAACTTCACTCTCGCCGGCGGTTAGACTCGGGCGAGTGAAGGACTGCAGTAGCGTTGTGATTGAAAACGGCCTTCCCCTTCCCACCTTCCATCGTGGCCAGGAGAGACCCTCTTGCTGGCCCCGGAGCCACCTTTGATAGGATTGTCGCGCGGCTAAGCTATCTCGCGCTGGCGGACGGATCAGGCCCGAATGCGATTCTTGGGAGAAGCTTCAGGCAGCTTCTTCTCGCTGGATTTGACAGTAGTCTTCGATTTTGCATCAAAGTCAAAGTAGTTCCGAGGAGGGAAAAGCAACTCATGTTAGCTAACTTTGCGGTAGCAGCATTTCATCACGTTCCCCGGGTAGCCGCCTGGATTGTGCAAGAGGGTGGCAATGTGGCTTGGGACCCAATTTCGCTCTGGCACCAGATGGGTATCATTGCGAAGATTGTGGTCATCATCCTGTTTATTATGTCGGGTTGGTCGATCGGCGTCATGATTGACCGTGCCATGGCATACAACGCGGCCCGTAAACAGTCCCGCGCATTCGCTCCTGCAGTTGCTGGAGCGCTGCGCGATGGCCGTATTGATGAGGCGATCAAAGTCGCCGAGCGCAACAAGAAGAGCCATCTGGCTAAAGTCGTCACGGCTGGTTTGATGGAGTTCAAGGCTCACCAGGATTCTCCTGGGGCTATCCCCGGCGAGACGATTGAAGCCTCCAAGCGCGCTCTTGAGCGCACTGAAGCCATCGTCCACGCAGAACTGAAGCGTGGACTGGGCGGTCTGGCCACCATTGGTTCGACGGCCCCCTTCGTGGGACTGTTCGGCACCGTGATGGGCATTCTGAACGCCTTCAAAGGCATTTCTGAGCAGAAGGCTACCGGTCTGGGCGCGGTCGCGGGCGGCATTTCGGAAGCGCTGGTGACCACCGCATTCGGTTTGCTGGTCGCGATTCCCGCCGTCATGATGTTCAACTACCTCACCGGCCGCGTTGAAGCGTTCGATGTGGAGATGGACAATTCATCGAGCGAACTGATCGACTACTTCCTGAAGC
>JBAWBG010000047.1:0-1985 GCA_049589695.1 Candidatus Sulfotelmatobacter sp.
CTGATTGCGAGCGAGCCGTGGTTGGATTGGCACTGTTTCAACTAGAGCGAAATGGCGCGCTCTTCGGAGTGCAAGGAGCAGTACGCTCAAAAACGCTTGACACCGCCGACATTGTCAGAGACGCCTGGTTTCGTCAGTTACGGTCTACCTGCGTGGGCGGAGTCCTTATTTTCATCGCTTTCCGGAAAAAACTCCAGGCAATCAGTGCAGTGATCGGCAAGCCAAGGAGGAATATTGCAGGCTCTTTCCCAGTCGCAACTTCCACGATTCCAATCACTAGAGTAAAGACGTAAAGCATACCCCACCGAATGAGGCGGCGACGAAGAAACTTCGCATCGGCGAAGCCAAACCCTGACCACAGTCATCACATTCAGCAGGAGGGTGACGAAAGATGCATCACGTGCGCCAGGAGAACCTGCCTTTTGTTGGCAGTTCGCATGAGTTCGTGGGAGCTGAGCAGGGCAACACGACTGTTTCAGTGTTCCTTTACCATGGGAAGCCCGGTTCGGGACCGGGTCCGCACCGGCATCCATATGACGAGATCCAGTTTATCCGTGAAGGGCACGGAATTTGGACAGTAAGCGGCAAGACCTTTGAGGGCGGTCCCGGCGACATCTTTGTCATCAAGGCCGGCGAGATCCACAGCTTCAAGGTGGTTGGTGATCCCCCGCTGGTACAACTCGACATTCATCTCAGTCCCCGCTTCATCCAGGAAAATCTATAGAGGACTGGCCTTCGTAGCGTCGCTCGCAGAATGGCGGTTCAGAAATCCGATTTTATTTTTCCTGGACGGAAGGGAATCCAGAACGTCGCTTCCACAGCAACGGGAGAACCGTTCTTCATGGCGGGTTGGAACTGCCACTTGGCAATTGCTTCGCTGGCGAATTGGTCGAGGCGATCATCGATGCTGCGGAGCACGCGAACCGTGCCGACCGTGCCATCGGCAAGGATGACGGCATGCAGTATGACCGTGCCGCTGACATTTTGCTTCATCAGCTCCAGAGGATAAGCCGGGTCAACTTTCAGTGTGGCTACCGGCGACGAAAGGTCAGAGGAAGAAGGTGCCTCACCGGAAGAATTGGCCGAAGCTGACTCGGATTTCAGCGCGGCGAAATGAATCACCCAACTTCCTCCGGCTGAATTCAGATTCGGCATGTTAAGGGTAAGAGAGTAAATCTTTCGGTCGCCAAAAACGGCGCGTTCGGCTTCCGAGAGTTTGATCTCACTCTGTGGGGTTGTCGGCCGAGAGATAAGCGGCCGGCGCAACCCGGCAAGCAATCGCGGATTGACGGCGTTGGCGCTCAGACTTGACGCGAGATTGCCGGCGACGGACGAACTGGGACTCGCTGTCTTGCCAACATACAATCCGGTGGGCAAGTTTCCTGCGCTGCTCTTGCTGGATCCATTCCCGTCCACTGACGAGCCAGCGGAGCTGCCTGGTGCTCCGGAGGCTCCATGATGTCCTTCCGGGGTCGCGGCAAAGCTGCCTCGGCGATTGCCGGCGACAGGCTCTGGCGGTGCTCCGACCGCGGGATGCAGGCTGAGTGCGATCATACTTTCGGCTGCGCGAGAACCTCCGGATGCGCTCAACGAAGGTGGTGGCGCTATTACCGTGGCCGCACGCACAGCGGAGGAGCGTCCGCCGGATATAGCGCGTTGCTCGTCCAGAGAGAGCTGTGGAGCGGGTGCGATGACGGTGCTGTTTCCGATGTTTAATTCCACGAGTCTGCGGTTGGAGGCGGCATCCAGCGCAGGCGGCGGGGCAATCACGGACGGCTGCGGAGCCAGAGTGCTTTTCTGCGATAAGTTGTCCACGTCGGGCGGTGGGGGGACGACGGATCGTTCCATCCGCGGCGCAAGGCGCGCGATCTCGGAGGCGAGAACAACCGGGGCGGGCGCGATGGGCTGTTTCGGCTTTTCCGACCAGGTAACGGTATTGGGCAAAGGAATATCGCGGGGTAATTTGATGTTGGGCGGGGTGACAA
>JBAWBG010000048.1:0-10655 GCA_049589695.1 Candidatus Sulfotelmatobacter sp.
CGTCTGATGTGCCGAGTGTCGTTGTCACTAATGATTGGGTTTCGCCGCGGGTGAAGATTGCGCTGCCGTGAGTGCGGGGCAGAATTCCGGCTTCGATCCAAATGTCGCGAACTTCGTCGAAGGCGCGGGCATCGGGGCGGCGTTTCTTTTCCAAAACCTCTTCGCGGAAGATTCGTTCGCGCAACGTTTCGTAATATTGTTTCAACTTCGCGAGGGCTTTTTCGTCGTCCTCGGGAATTTCCGCTTGCAGCTTTTTCTTGATGTCTTTTACCAGCGTGTAGCTTTCGGCTTTGGGATGCTTTTTGGTGTCGAGTGCATCCGACAGGTCTGCTCCAACTTTCTTTTTCAGCTGATCGTAATAAGCCTGGTCGAATTCCGGCGGAGTGACTTCGCGTTTTTTCTTGCCGGCTTTCGAACGAAGGTCGTTGAGGGCGGCGCAAATCTTCTTGACTTCGGTATGGCCGAATTCGATGGCGTCGACAACAACTTCTTCGCTGACTTCCTTTGCGCCAGACTCGATCATCACGATTCCATCGGCGGTGCCGACGACCATGATGTTCAGCGTGCTCTCGCGCATTTCATCGTAAGTGGGATTGATGATGAACTGCCCACCGATCTGACCGACGCGTACGGCGCCGATTGGGCCGAGGAACGGAATATCAGAAAGCGTGAGAGCGGCGGAAGCGCCGTTGATTCCGAGAACATCCGGATCGTTACTGGCATCGGCGGAGAGAACGAAGGCGATGACTTGTGTCTCGCACTTGAATCCCTCGGCGAACATGGGCCGCACGGGCCGATCGATCTGGCGGCTGGTGAGCACTTCGCGGTCGCTCATGCGGCCTTCGCGCTTGATGAAACCTCCGGGAAAGCGTCCACCAGCGTAGGTGTATTCGCGGTAGTCGACGGTGAGCGGGAAAAAATCAATGCCTTCGCGGGGATCGGGGTTGGCGGTAGCGGTGGCGAGGACGACGTTGTCGCCCATTCTTACCACGGCCGCGCCGTGGGCTTGTTTAGCCAATTTTCCGGTTTCAAATGACAGTTGCTTTCCGCCGGCGAGGTCGACGGTAACGCTGCTAACTTCTGGTTTCATGTTTCATCCTTTAATTTTCTGGATCAGGAGCGCGGTTGCGCTTTCCGGTTGGCGCGGGCTGCATGGCGACTTGCCTGGCCCGAATTTATGAACATGGAAAGGCGCGTAGGCCATGGGTAAGCGGAGTTTGATAAGCGGCGCCAATGGGAGCCTGGATTGCGAGATACGCTTCGAAATACACACGAAAAATTGAAGATGCTGTACCGGCTTCGAGAGGAAGGCGGTTTGCTCAAAGATTACGTTAAGCAAAATCCTATGGGTGGACGACATATCTTTTCCCCACCCTAATTGCAAAAAGCGCAATTAGGATGGGCCACCCACTTCATAAGTGGGCCACCCGGATTTACTTACGGATGCCGAGTTTTCCAATGACAGTTTTGTAGCGCTCGGAATCGTATCTCTTGAGGTAGTCGAGCAAGCGACGCCGCTTGCTGACCAGCATGAGCAGGCCGCGGCGCGAGCCGTGGTCCTTCTGGTGCGTTTTGAAGTGATCGGTCAGTTGGCCAATGCGTTCACTGATGATGGCGATCTGGACTTCGGGACTCCCGGTGTCAGTCGCGTGCGTCTGATATTGGTCAATGACAGATTTCTTTTGCTCTCTGGCTAACACTAACCTGGTGCACTCCTGTTCTCAGTTTCGATTTATCTTGGTGACAGTAGTGAGGATAACAGGCTGGGGGTGGGGGTGTAAAGGCGGAAGGATCGCGGGTCGGGAGCCGATTCAGTCCGCCGGAAGCGACCTAACTAATGCGAATATCTCCTTACTAATGCGAACGTCTCTTTCATCCTGTCGACGAAAACTTGAGTTGCTGCTGCGCGGTTGCTGCAAATCTCCAGCGCGACTTCGTCAGCCGCATGCCCTTTACCAAAAGGGGTGCCCAGATAGCGGTACCATTCAAACTCGTTTGAACTTTCGCCAAGACCGAGTTTCTCGTTAAGCTTCGCAACCAAGTTAAGAAACATCGGGGCTGCGCTGGGTTTGGCTCTGTTGTTGCTGAGCCCAAAGACGAATTCGCAGCCACGACCCTGGGATTGGACGCCCACCTTGTAAGGCCATTCGGGTCGTCCCAGATAAATGCCCATATACTTCCCATCAGGATTTTCGACCTCCACCTTCTCTGCCAGCGCAGTCGACAACGCTTGCTTAATGTCAGCGGCAAATTCATGAATGATGCGGTCCCTCACTTCTTGTACTGAATCAGCCACGGCAAGTGCGATTCGCAACCTTTCCCAGGTCCGGTCGCCCAGAACATAGTCTGCCACTTGCATTTGAGCTTCCTCCTTAGCAAAGACGTACTGATGGAAGAATCCTAGAAACGCACGAATTTCGCCACCGTCGTCAGCCAGACATTCTCTTTGGCAAAGATCGAGCCAGGAACTCAAGATTTTCCAATACCTGAGGACCTCAAGCTTGTTTTCTTTCGTTAAATTCTTACCTCCTCTTCCTCCGGTTTCAGGCTCGGTGGAGAGCTGCCATCTCCCGACAGATAGAGCAACTTGTAGCCGTTGGCTGTTTTCTTCCTCCGGAGGTCCTGCAAATAATCTGTAACTTGTTTACGGCCCTCGCGTGCCCAGGGCTTGTTCTCAATTCCCAAAATGAACTGGTCTGAACTTACTGTGATATCGATGAGTCTTCCGTCTTCTGTAGGATCATTGAGCCTGACCGTGGCCGCTTTCATAGCGTCGCCGAATCTTGTCTCTGATATACACGCAAGAAAGGACAAAAGGAATCGGTCAGCACAGCGGTGAGAGCCCTCCGGATTCAGAAGGTCGGCCATGATTCTCGACAAGTCCACTTCCCCGGGTCGAAAATACTCAAACGGGCTAAAGCGTTCCCGGACATGACCGATGCTCTCGGGCGCGCCGACAAAGAATGTCTCTAACTCCTCTTCACTGAACGAACTTGACATCGAACGGCATTATAAACTGGAGTTTTGACTTCCGATTCTTAACTTGAGGCTGCCCCGTCCGTCGCGGTTTTCGGCGGGTGGGTGGCGCTGGGCTTGGGCATTCAGGCCCATCCGCAGAGAACAGCAGGTTCCTCACCGGGCTTTCAGCCCGATTTGATTACATAACGACGTTGGCTGGTCGCCGCGAGTAGATTGGTTGCGATGAACAGACCAAGGTTCGTGAGAGGAGCCAACGTCATGTTGATTATAGGATGTGATTTCCATCCTGGGTTTCAGCAGGTCGCGATCTTTGACAATTTAACGGGCGAGATAAAAGAAAAGCGGTTGCAGCACCGGGCGGAAGCGGAGCAGTTTTACCGGTCTTTGCAGGGCCAGGAAGTGCGAGTAGGGATGGAGGCTTGCGGGCACTATCCGTGGTTCGAGCGGCTGCTGGAGGAGATGGGCTTGGAGCTGTGGATGGGAGATGCGGCCAAGATCCGCAACTGAAGCGCTTCTATCGCAGATTGGCGGTGCGCAAGAATCGCAGCGTCGCCAAGGTGGCGGTGGCCAGAAAGTTGGCCACGCGCTTGTACCTGATGTTGCGCGAAGACTGGACGTACGCGCAACTGGGTCAGGCCGTCATGCAGGGGAGCCCGAGTCATTCTGTGGCCGGCGAGTAAGAGCCGTGCGTTTGAGTGGGCAGCCTGCCTCCCTGAACAGTCGGGGAGATCGAAATGAGTAATCGTGGGAGCAAGTCCCGAAGAGATGGATGGTGGGACCTGAGGTCCCGCTGCAAGATTGAAGAGAGTGACGAGCTTTGGTCTGCGAGTCAAGACCTTTCTACTAGAGCGAAATGGCGCTTTTATAAAACCAAAAGCGTCAGCGGAAAGTCTCGCCCAAATTCGCTTGACAGGGCACAGCGTCGTTAGAGACGGAATGACATCTTTTTTTGCGCGGCGGGTGGGGCGGGGATCGATGTTGGCTCTTCGTTGGCCGGTGCTGTCCCGGTGGGACTGGTTCCAGCTTTCTTTTTCTACCCGCACTTACGTGCGGGGCTGTCCTATGCCGTCCCTTCGGGACTGGTTACGTTTGCGACTCTCTGACCCGGCGTTGAAACGCCGGGCTATTGTCAGGCGTCCCTACGGGACTGGAGTATTGCCGGGCCTCAGCTGCTTAAGCCGTGCCCTTGCTGGGCAAAGTTAATTCTTGGATCAAGTTCAAAGCTGGTCAACGTCAATTCAAGGGTCAAGTTCAAAATCAAAGTCAAAGGCGACGGACAGGAGTGTCCGTCCTACACGGGCTAAAGAGATCGACCGTGATGGTAGAGACGCCTGGATGAGCTTTGGTGCGGTGAAGGGTAAAGGGATCCTTCGACTTCGCAAGCACTTCGCTTCGCGAAGTAGCTGCTACGCTCAGGATGACAATGACAACGAATGAAAATATCATCAGGCGAAGATTAGGCCGTCTGGTTGGCGGAGGTGGTGCCAGGCTTCGCGGTAGGAATCGTAGAGGCTGGGACGGCGGCGGTGTTTGGGGCTGAGGAGGAGGCTGCTGAGGCCGAGGATGTGCGGGAGGGGGAAGATGAACCACGAGTCTTCGGGGATAATGTAGGCGGCGATGAAATCGATTTCGGAGAGTTTGTAGGGGACGGCGCGTCCGTTGATGCGGCGGTGGGCGTTGAGGTGGTAGAGGCCGTTTTGCATTTGCGTGGAGGATTTGACCTGGACGCGGATAAGGCGTGGGCGGCTTTGGGCGGTAAAGGTTTGGCAGATACTCCCTCGGCGATTGCGAGCTTGACACTCCTGATCGGGGCGGTCGTCATGGTCTTGAGCGGGACAATCATGATCCTGACAATCATGATCCTGACAATCGAGGATGATGTCGTAGCGGTTGCTGTCGCCGAAGGGTTTGGAGATGCCGAAGCCGTGGCGGGCGGCGGCGAGGGCGAAGGCAAGTTCGGAGATTTCGCCGCGGCGTTTGGTGGTGAGTTCGCGGTCGAATGGAGTTTTTGGGCGTGGAAGCGGTGCACAGGGAGCTTGGGCGAGACGCGGTTTGCGTCTACGGAAAGCGGCCTTGCGTTTGGGCATGAGTTCTTGGTCGAGGGCTAAGTTTCGTATGGCGAAAAATGGCCGGAAAAAGCGAAAGGCGCAGGCCCGAGGGGCTGCGCCAGTCTTCAAGCTATATATCCATTATACCACATTTCCACGAGTGAATGGGACACGATCCCATTTTTATTTGATCAAGGGAAACAATTACTTACGGGAAAAACTTCATGTTTTGGGCTTGACAAGATTTTGCGCGTAACGCCGGGGTCGATTGATTAACGTGTGGTTGGCAGTCGCGATCGTCGAAGCTAGGGGTTCAGCTCATTTCTTAGCTGCTTGGAGAGTTTCTCGATTTGCTTGAGTTTGAGGATGATTTCTTTTGGCAGCATGCCTTTGCGGACGCTTTCGATATCGGCGGGAATCGAACCGGCGGCGGCGGCCAGAGCGAGAGCGTCTTTTTGCAGGCGGAGGGGATCGATTTGCCGGATGGGAGTTGGCATATCGCGATCGGTGATGCGCAATTCGTGGGAGCCGTTCATGGTGGGGGATGCCGGCGGGTGACCGATTTGGGCGCGGGCTGTAGTACAAAAGATGAGAGAGGCCAGGGCGATTACGAACGCGGCAGTCTTTCTGGCAGCAATCTTTCTCGCAGGAACACTTCTCGCGACGATCCTGCTCTTTCTCTTTCTCATAGCAGCCCCCTACGAGTTGGAAATTGCGCGCAAGTTTATCCTAAGTTTGGATTTGTGCAACCTATTTCTTAAACAAAATGTTAGGGACCGTTTCGTTTTGGGCTGGCCAATTTTCGGATGTGAGCAAAAACTGCTCGCTCGGGGTGAAAGAGCCAAGGAGCCAGAGTTCGGGCGCTACGGAGTTTGGGGTACGCCGGGGGAAGAACATCCGTAGCGAAAGGCGGGGCAAGATTTTGCGATTCCGATAAAGCTTGCAGATAGAACAAACAAAGCTGGAGTGGCTCAGGAAATGAAAGTGTGAAACGTTTGGCACCTAGGTTGCAGACCCGGAGGATCAGAGAACGACGTTTACTAATGTCTCTCGGAGGATTGAATGAAAAAGCATCTACGGTCCATATGGACCCTTGGAACATTTGCGACCCTGCTGACAGTGGGCATATCGCTCAACGCCCAGCAGTCAACGCCCACGCCGCCAGCGTCGACCGATCCGTCTGCCGCTCCGCAGTCGCAACCGAGCCAACCTACCGACCCGACCGCTCAACAACCGAACACACCGACGCAAGCTCAGCCCAGCCAGCAGCCGGACCAGGGCGGGCAGGCCGCGCCGAACACGCCGAGTCAGTCGTCAGCTACAGCCTCGGATTCGCAAACATTTAGTGGAACTATCGTGAAGGCCGGCGACAAGTATGTTCTGCAGGATGCCGCCTCGGGCAAGTCTTACGATATTGACCACCAGGACCAAGTGAAGCAGTACGAAGGGAAGAAGGTTCGCGTGCATGGAACTTTGGACGCGAGCGGCAAGATTCACTTGCAGTAGGTAAACGGAAACTGTTAATTGCAAAAGGCCGCGAGTCGTCGCGGCTTTTTTATTTTGGGGAGCGAAACGAGCAAACCGAGCGCGTGTCAACTTGTGCAACAGAGGGCGGGCAATATGCTGGCAGGTGCGGTTCCGCTAGGGTAGATTCGATAAAGAGAAAAATAGCAGGAGCGGCGGAGAAAGACGTGGAAAAAGATAGTTTTGACAACACCGGTTTTTCGAAGATGAAAAAAAAGCCCGCATCTCGTGCGGGCGACCGCGTGCAGTGCATTCGTTGCCATAGCGAGATCAATAGCTACATTTTCACGCGGCTTACGTTTCATCCATACGGCTCGGCCGGCGGCAATGTGGTTTTGGAGTGCGCCAAGTGTGGCCACATCGAGTTGATGTCGCAAACCAGCCCTTTGCTGCGAGGGCTAACAGCGAAGCCGGTGGCTGTGGGCGACGGCGATTAGGTAAACCTCTCCACGAAGTTTTCAGTAGAATTCCAACAGTCGGAAAGAACGGGCGTATTTCTACGCTTGGCGCCGCTCAGGTTTTGGTTGCGTTCGGCAAATTAATTTTGTATCGGGAAGAATGCTGGAGAACTTTCGAGGTGAAGAGGAATCTCTAGAAAGGAAACGATTTGGCAATTCTGGTGGTTGGTGGAGCGGGATACATTGGAAGCCATGTGGCGCGGATTTTGCGGCGCCATGGATATGAAGCAATCCTTTACGACAATTTGTGCGCTGGACACGCTTTTCTTGCCCATGGTTTTGAGTTAGTAGTGGCGGACATTGGGGATAGCAAGCAATTGGCGAAGGTGATGGGACGAGTGGATGCGGTGATGCACTTTGCCGCGTTCGCGTCGGTGGGCGAATCGGTACAAAATCCGCGAATTTATTTTAGAAATAATGCGGAAGGCGGAGTCAACCTGCTGAACGCCGCCCTGGACGCGGGAGTCAGGAGATTTATTTTCTCCTCCACTTGCGCGGTGTATGGAGTGCCGGGGAAAGTGCCCATCACGGAAGATACGCCGCGGCAGCCGGTGAATCCCTACGGAACTTCGAAGCTCTTCTTTGAGAATGCGCTGGAAGCTTATGATCGCGCATACGGTTTGCGTTACATGAGCCTGCGATACTTCAACGCCGCTGGAGCCGATGAGAGCGGCGAAATTGGAGAGTTGCACGATCCGGAAAGCCACTTGATTCCAAACGCGCTCAAGGCGGTTACTGGAGAGCGTGGCGAACTGGAGCTATTTGGAGACGACTACCCAACCCCCGATGGAACCTGTGTGCGCGACTACATTCACGTGAACGATCTGGCTGACGCTCATGTGCTGGCGCTGAAACATCTTGAGGCGGGGAATCAATCCGCGGCTCTGAACCTGGGCACGGGGGTGGGATGTTCCGTGAAGGAAGTGATCACGATGGTGGAAGAAGTGACGGGGTCGAAAGTTCCGCGACGTATGGGGCCGAGGCGGCCGGGGGATCCTCCGGCACTGGTTGCAGACTCAGCGCGCGCACAGGCGCTATTACAGTGGAAACCAAAGCGCTCGCTGAGAGAGATTGTGGAGACGGCGTGGCAGTGGGAGCGGGGCGGCCGACAGAGAGTGCGCAAGGCGTAGGGGCGACGGAAAGGGTCAAGCATGGGGAATCATCTTTCGGGAAAGAAAGTCGCGGTTCTGGGTGCGGGGAAGATGGGGAGCATCCTGCTGCAGGCGCTCTTGAAAAATGGGCTCCTGGCGAAGGAACTCACCAGGGCCACGGTTGCGCATGAAGAACGAGCTCGCGCGTTGAGTGCGAAACTGGGCATACCGGTTGCCACGAATAATTTAGAGGCGGCCAAAGACGCCGATGTTATTTTGGTCGGCGTGAAGCCGCAGGTGGTGGAAGAAGTTATGGCCGAACTTCGCGGACACATTTCACCACGGCAGTTGATTATCTCGGTGGCGGCCTCGGTTCATAACAGTTTGATTGAGAAGACTCTGGATGCGCCGGTGCCAGTGATCCGCGCCATGCCGAACACGCCGTGCCTGTTGAGCTGCGGAATGACGGCTTTGGCAAAAGGAAAATATGCCGAGGCCCGGCACGTGGAAACCGCAACCGCCATGTTCGACGTGGTTGGGCGAACGGTGGTGGTGGATGAGAAGCATATGGATGCCGTGACCGGACTTTCGGCGAGCGGGCCGGCGTACATTTACATCATCATTGAATCGCTGGCGGAGGCGGGAGTGAAGGTGGGACTGCCGCGCGATATTGCGACCTTGCTGGCGGCGCAAACTACCATGGGCGCGGCTCGGGTGGTGCTTGAGACCGGGGATCATCCGGCGCTATTGAAGGATGCGGTAACGACTCCCGCAGGATGTACGGTCGACGGCATCATGGAACTGGAGGAAGGCAAGTTGCGGGTAACGCTGATCAAGGCTGTGGTGAAGGCGGCGCAACGGGCCAAGGAACTGGCTTTCGCGGGATGATGCTTTTCACGGTTGGCTAGCAAATGGCACCGGCGTGCCATTTACCGGTCTCAGCCTTCAGTCTAAAGTCTCAGGGTAAGACGTGGCTAGTATGGGTGTTCCTTCGGTGTATCCTGTCTTAGCGTTTGTGCTCCCCCCTGCGTTGTCCCTAACTACTTGCGCTCGGAGTGCGCGTGAATAGCTCCGACTTGCTGCTACAGCTACCTGTCGATCGAGGAGAACAGAGTATGGCCCACCCCGCGGTACCGTTGCCGGAAAACATGGACAGAATAAGAGTGCTGGCCGCGGAAAGCACCTGGATGAGCAGCCAGTTGCTGGCGGAGACGCTGGCGCAGGACTGCCAGCTGGAAGTGATGGGAGTAGAGCCGAAGCAGGCGTCGATCCTGGCCGCTGTGGCGCAACGAAGGCCCCATGTAATTCTGCTCAGTTCGGCTTTGGAAGATTCCGCGACTCGGGGTTTTGATTTAGCCCGGCAGATTTCTCTCGCGAGTCCGGCAATACGAATCATTTTGTTGATGGATATTTCCCATCCCGCTGCCGTGGTACAGGCCTTCCGGTGTGGAGCGCAGGGAATTTTTTCACGAACCGAATCGTCGAAGGTCCTGGCGAAATGCATTCATAGCGTGCATCGAGGCCAGGTATGGGCGAACAGCGCGGAGTTGGGCTACGTAATTGGCGCGTTGAAGGATTCCGAGCCGATGCGTCTGGTTGAAGCGGGCAGTGGAGCGAGGCTTTCCAAGCGCGAGCAGGATGTAGTGCGTTGCGTGGCCGAAGGTTTATCGAACCGGGAGATCGCCAGCCATTTAAAACTGACAGAACATACGGTGAAGAATTATTTGTTTCGGATTTTTGACAAGCTCGGCGTTTCCAGCCGTGTGGAAGTGGTGCTTTATGTTTTCCGCTTTCATAAGGATTGGATGGTGAATTCGCCAAGCCAGGTACACGGCCAAGCCGGCGTTGCCGGCCCACGACTGCTAAGTGCACCACGGAAGGCGGCGAGCATGATGCGTCCGCCGGTGCCGCCGACAATCGCGTCGGGAATCTAGCGGAATCTTTGTTTTGAAATTCTCGGTTTTGGAACTCCGGGTTCTGAATCTCCGGAGGTTATTGCAGCCCTAGAGTTGTGGCGGCGGTGTCCACAATTGTGCGCCCGATCATGATCGAGGCGGTGGCCGCCGGGGACGGAACATTCAGCACGTGCAGCATTCTGTCTGAAGGAACAAACTTGAAATCATCTACCAGTGCGCCCTCGCGCGTGACTGCCTGAGCGCGAACGCCGGCCCCACCGGGGACCAGATCCGTGGACTGAACAGCCGGGACCAGGCGCTGTAAGGCGCGGACGAATGCGGCTTTCGAAAACGATCGATGAAATTCATCGAGGCCGCTACGCCAATTCTTTGCGCTCATGCGCCAGAAGCCGGGAAAAGAGAGTGATGAGGCGAGATCGCGCAAATTGAAGTCGGTGCGGCGGTAGCCTTCGCGACGAAAGGCGAGGACAGCGTTGGGGCCGGCATCGACGGTGCCGTTGACTCGACGAGTGAAATGAACTCCGAGAAACGGAAATCGCGGATCGGGCACGGGATAGATGAGACCACGGACCAGCGATGCGCGCTCGGGGATGAGGTCGTAATACTCTCCGCGAAAGGGGACGATCATCACCTGGGGAT
>JBAWBG010000049.1:0-29715 GCA_049589695.1 Candidatus Sulfotelmatobacter sp.
CTGCGAGTCCAAGTCGTCCTTTCCCCAACATTTGGTTGAAACATGAAGTATTAAAGCATACGACAAGGCGCGCACCCACCGATCGGGCGGCATGTTGCGCGTCTTTATTTTGGATAACTGCAGCCGAATAACTACTTTAGGTGACGCCGGACCCCTAGTCCAATCTAAATTATCAATCTCCTCGATGTGCAGGGAGACATAACCCGGTAGAAGCGCGATGGTTGGCGGACGCGACAGTTCTTAACTAGGAGGGCGGTGCCAGTTGTTGGACGGCAGGTGTGTCGCCCCCCAGCCAATCCGGATTTTTCGCTGTGGAATCGAAGTGCGAGGAAGTCTTGAATAGCTCATACTTTCCGGCCGTTGCAACCTCTTTTGTCTTCGCGAGCAGTTGTGCCACTTGCTCGCGATTCATGGGCTTGAATGTTTTTGCCGCTTCGATTGCCTGATCCAAAATTGCCGGCTGGTCTATCCCGGTGATCACGACCGAAGTGGGAAGGCTCATCGCGTAATGAAGACATTCCATCGGCGATGCCGTCTTGCTCTTCAGGATCACGCCATCTCCCATCGACTTCATGCCGAGCACTCCGATCTCTTGCTGAACCAGTTCGGGCAGAACCAAGTGAGCGAAACTTCGAAAGTGAGCGTCCATCACGTTCAACGGCATCTGCGCCGCATCGAAGTGGAAGCCATGGTCGGCGGCCACCTTCAGCATGTACAGATGAATCTGCGGATCTTTATGCCCGGTGAAACCGATGTAGCGGATCTTGCCGGCTTTCTTCGCCTCAAGCATCGCCTCGTTGGCTCCGCCTTCCGCGAATATGCGGTCCGGGTCGTCGAACCGGATCACTTCGTGATGTTGAATCAGGTCGATATGATCCGTCTGCAAGCGTTGCAGCGAAGTTTCGATCTGCTTCCGGGCGAGTTCCTTAGTTCGGCCGTCAATCTTCGTCATCAGAAAAACTTTCTGGCGATAGCCATCCTTGAGGGCTTTCCCCATACGCAATTCACTCTGGCCTTCGTTGTAATCCCAGCTGTTGTCCATGAAAGTGATGCCGCGATCGATGGCTGAGCGCACCAACCGGATGCTCTCCTCTTCGCTGAGTCCGTGCTGAGCGAGATGAAAACCGCCCATTCCAATGACGGAAACGCGCTCTCCGGTGCGACCGAGAGTGCGATAAAGCATGTCGCCGCTTCGTGTTCCCGGCGATGAGATTAAAGGAATCTGATTCATAGGTCGTTCTCCTGGTGCGATGAGTTCGATTAATGGCGCATTAAACCTGGCGGAATTGTAGTCACCGCGTCACATGTCGCCGCAGTTTTCATGAATGTTCTCGCTTTAAAGTAAGAAAATTTATCACATTGCGAAATATCGATTAGCGTTTCAGATGATCGCGCATGATGGAGGTGTTGCCGCCCATTTTGAGACAGGCTGGCGAGCTTATGGTCGAACACTCAAATGGGGCAACAGAATCGCGACAACCGATGGGGATGATTCATTGTCTAATTGGAAGGAGGAGAAACTACATGGCAGCGAAAAAGAAGGGCTCGGGAAGGAAGTCAGGCGGCCGCAAGTATGGGAAAGCGGCGGGTAAGAGCGTGAAGAGTGCGATGCACCGCGAGAAAAGAGGCACGCTTAAGTCTGGCCGCGGGGGCAAGGGCGGTACCGTGAAGAGCCGTAAGCAAGCCATCGCCATTGGACTCTCTGAAGCCCGGAAAAAAGGCGCCAAAGTTCCCAGGAAGAAGAAAGCTGCCTAGCGGGTCAGCTCGAAGCTGCGCTGTGTCTTGCCAGATGCAATTAGTGATTTGCTTTGAAGGGCGCGGCCTTTGGCTGCGCCTCAAAGCTTTGGAGCAACCTAAACATCATCAAAGCGTTCCAGATCCTTCCTCATTCTCTCGATTCTCTTGCGTTCTTTCGCGCCTGTTTCATTCCTGCACGTAGTCCGCTCAGGATTGATTGTTTATAACCGCGGTGGTCGATGGCATTTATGACAGCAGCGGCGATACCGCCCGGGGTAGCCGCTTCCTGTGACAATTCTTCCAGTGACGCGTCGCCCTCGCGCCATGCAGCAATGCCATCTGCCAGCGCGTGAGCGGCGGCCAGTTGAGCAGTTCTGCGGTCTAACCCAATTGCTTCCGCGGCGGCAATCAATGCTGAGAGCGCGTGATAGCCGTGACTGCTCGAATAGGTAACTGTGAAGGCGTCAAACTGTTTTTCTGGAATTTCGATCGCGGTACCGACGAGCGAAAACAAGTCGCGGACACGTTTGCGTGCTGCGACCGGAAACCCTGGGGCAAACGTGAGTGCAGTTAAGCCCTGGCGGCTGCGGCTGACCGGGCTGGGCATGGCACGCGTCCACTTCACTGGCGGTCCGAGTTTGGAACGTAACATCGATAACGGAATCCCCGCAGCCAGACTCACCGCTGTCAAATGTCGAGGGAGTTTGAGGGCTGCTATTTGCTCCAATAGTTCTCGAACGGATACCGGCCGAACCGCAACGATCAGCACAAAAGCTGAGTCGACCGCCCGGTGTAGATCCGGTTCCGCATCGACGCCATACTTTCGCCTAATCTCCTGCAGTTTTCTAAAATTTCGGTCGTGGACTACGATCGGCTGGTTATAGCCCGCCAGCCGCAAGCCTGCCACCAGCGCGCCGGTGATGCGTCCTCCGCCCAGGAAAACTGTGGCTTTCACGCGAGACCCGCGCAGGCCTCGTCTGCCGCCTCCAGTAAAAGTTGCACGTCGGCTTGCGTGTGTGCTGTCGAAACGATCCAGTGCAAGCCGTTAGAAGGCGTCATATAAATTCCACGATCAAGCAGCCGGTGGACGAAACGTGAATAAAGCTTCGTATCAACATACTTGCAGTAGTCGCGATAATCGTAGATCGCATCGCGCTCGGTGAAATAACTTTGGAACATGGGGCCGAAACCCTGCACAATGGCCTTGAGTTTGTGACGGCGAAATATCTCGCGAAGCCCAGCGACAGCGGCGTTTCCAACCGCATGAATTTTTTGGTAAGTGGCTTCGGCGGAGAGCAGGTCTAAATTTGCAGCGATCACTTTCATGGTTAGCCGATGACCGTTGAAGGTGCCATAGTGCAGAACCATCTTGTCGCTCCACTTCATGCGTTCGAGGATCGAACGTGGCCCAGCCACAGCGCCCACGGGAAATCCCGCGCCCAACGCCTTGCCGAAGGTGCTGATGTCTGGGACGATGCCGTAATATTCCTGGCATCCGCCCGGCGCATAGCGAAAGCCGGTGACCACTTCATCGAGAATCAAGAGCACACCGCATTTCTGCGTGAGGTCGCGAAGGCGCTGCAGAAAGCCGTCTCGGGGAAGGATGCAGCCCATGTTGGCCATAATCGGCTCGGTAATCAGGGCAGCCAGTTCGTGTCCATGCTCATGCAAAATTCGTTCGACCGCCGCCTCGTCATTCCACGGCGCAAGCACCACATCGTCAAAAGTTGATGGCGGAATTCCTTCGGAGTCTGGAATGCGCGCCGGAGTCTCCGCAGTGCCTAATTTCTCTACCGGATGACTATGCGCGTTCAGCAGATACGGATCGTACCAGCCGTGATAGTGACCTTCGAATTTCAGGAACTTCCGTCGTCCCGTGTGGGCGCGGGCCAATCGCAAGGCCAGCATGGTCGCTTCGCTGCCGGTATTAGTGAAGCGCACCACCTCCGCTGATGGCACCATGCGGCGAAACCGTTCCGCAGCCTCGATTTCCGCGGACGTTGCCGTCGCGAAGTGCGAGCCCTCAGCCATCGCGTCAGAAACCGTCTTCACTAACCTCGGATGAGCGTGTCCGTGGATGACCGCGCCAAACGACATCATGAAGTCGATATATTCATTACCGTCGATATCCCATACACGCGATCCCTGCCCACGCTCGAGCATGATGGGTCCCGGCGTGTAAACGGTAGCGCCGCGCGAAGGCGAATTTACGCCTTCGACCAGCGATTGCTGGGCGCGGGCAAACCATTCTTCAGATCGAGTCCGGTTTTGCGTTGGCTTCATCTGAAATTGAATTTTCTAGCCGGAGCCGGCCAGGCCTCCGCCATCCACAACCAGCGTCGTTCCAGTAACGAACGAAGATGCATCGCTGGCAAGGTAAAGCGCGGCCTGTGCGATCTCATCGGCTGTGCCGACGCGTCCCAGGGGACGCTTAGCCGACTCAGAGAGGAACTTATCTTCCGCTTCGCCCAATTGCCGCGCTTCATTACGCAGCATGGCGGTATCGGTATCGCCGGGACAGATGCAGTTCACCCGAATATTCTGCGGGCCGTGATCAATCGCCATGGCTTTCGTAAGCAGAACTACGGCGCCTTTCGAAGCGCAATAGGCTGCTGCGCGCGCACCGCCAGCTAATCCCCATCCGGAGGCGGTGTTGATAATCGAACCTCCGCCGGCCTTTGCCATGAGCGGAATCACTTCGCGAGACATAAGGAAGACGGATTTTACATTGACCGCCATCACTTGGTCCCAATCTTCCTCGCTGATATCGATTACGGAGGCTCTACGAATAATACCGGCATTGTTGAACAGTATGTGAACGTCGCTAAATTGTTTCGTAGTACGTTGGATCACGCGACGGCAATCCGCGGCGCGAGTTACGTCCGCTCTCTCGAAAATTGCACGGCCTCCGCGAGCGGAAATTTCGCGTGCGAGAGCGGCCCCCGCTTCTTGGTTAAGATCGACGATGCTTACCGCCGCACTTTCGCGAGCAAACAGCAGCGCCGTGGCTCGGCCAATGCCACCCGCGCCACCGGTAATGATTGCTGTTTTGCCGTGCAGTTGGTTCGCGGGCATGGTTTGTTCAACTCCCGACGAATCTCGCATACAAGCTTCGCGCGATGCCGGTGTCGGTTGTACCCTTAATGATGGCCCGACCGTCGGGAAAGAGCGTCATTTCGTAGGGCTCGCGCCAGAACTTCAAGACGAATTCGTTGTGCCGAACGGTCCCAAGGGTTTCCAATCGCCGCTGCATCTCCGCGAAATCAATCGGACGAGCGCGCTCGTGAATCTGCACCGAATTTCTTCCGCACATTGTAATGTGGGGACGCGCTTCGCCCGCCAAGTGCACAAAATCTTTTTCGCCACAGGCTTGGCATCCTGCTCGCGCTTTGCCAGCCGCAATTTCGGCGTGATCGTTGGTCCAGACATCGAAGGACCAGAGCGTGTTCCGCAGGTGCTCCAGCGCCGCGCCACCCAACAGCAACTTCAAGGCCTCAGACGCCGCGACTGACGCGACCGCGCTTACCGCCGTATTCAATATTCCGGAGGTTTCGCAGGTCTCCACCATTCCTCGCGGCGAGTCGGGAAACAGGCATGCTAAACACGCGGTCTCGCCTGGAACAATATTTAAAGTCACTCCATAACTGCCTACGGCAGCGGCGTAGATCCAAGGGACCGAAGCTTTGACAGCGTAATCATTTATCAAATATCGAGTTTCAAAATTATCCGTGCCATCAAGAATTACATCCATTTCTTCAAGTAGGGCTTCAATATTTCCGGGAACCACATCCGCAACTCGCGCCTCAACCTCGACGTCGGAATTGAAGGTGGCAATTTTCCGCGAGGCGGCAATGGCTTTTGGCAAAGATTCGGAAGCATCGCGCTCGTCAAACAACGACTGGCGCTGCAAGTTGCTGGCCTCCACGTAATCGCGATCGATGATCCGCAGCTTGCCGACGCCGGAACGCGCCAATAATGAGGCGAGCGCCGATCCGGTTGCGCCACAACCCACAACGGCGACTCTGCCCGCGGCGAGTTGCTGCTGGCCTTTCGATCCGATTCCGCGGAATAGAATCTGCCGCGAATAGCGCTCCTCGAACTTGTCTTTTGTAGTTGCGCGTTCGTCGTCCAAGCCCTGCCTCAAGGAGGTCACCAATCCCTTCCTGCAAAACCTTTATTATAAGTGGGATCGCTTTCCACCTTCCGTACGCTGGACAACGAGGGTCCTCCGCGCCTCATCGAAGTATGAAACGGACCCAAGGAAATTATTTGTTGAGAAGGTACGCCGGATTCGTCATCGCGATGATGGTTTTGCTTGGCCCGGTGGCTTATGCCGGGTCTCCTCGCATGCCATTGCAGGAGGCGCAATCCTCAACCGGTATGGCTGCTTATGTCGGACGAACCGTCAAATCGGTTGAACTTCCGGGCGTTTCGGACTCTGAGCGATTTCTGAAGATGCTGCCGCAAAAACCGGATCAGCCTCTCGACCGCGATCAAGTGCGCGAGAGCATCCGCATACTTTACTCAACCGGCCTCTTCGCTGACATTCAGGCCGAAGTCACTCCCGTGGACGGCGCTGTCGTGCTCCGCTTCACAACATCGGCGAATTTTTTCGTGGGCGCCGTGGATGCTGAGGGGGCTCCGCGCCATCCCAGTTACAACCAGATACTGAATGCCACGAAACTCCAGCTCGGCGAACTGTATACGATCGACAAACTCAACCGTTCTTTGCAGAACATTCGCCAGCTTCTGCAAGAGAACGGATACTACCGGGCGCGCGTGACCGTGGAGAGCATTTCGAATTCCGCTACGCAAGAAACTAATATCCTGTTTCACATCGCGGCTAAGGAGCCGGCGCATGTGGGAGAGATTAGAGTTACCGGACAGTCCCAGTTCTCGCAGGGCCAGGTTGAAGACATTACCAAGATGCACTCTGGAGACCGGATCACAGCTACTCGGGTTACCAATTCTCTCCAGCGTCTGCGCAAAAAGCTTCAGAAACAGCATCGAGTCCTGGCTCAGGTTTCCATCGCCGAGCAGAAATACCATCCAGAATCGAACGCGGTGGATTACACGTATCTGATCCAACCCGGACCTGTGGTGGTGGTATATACCGTGGGCTTCCACGTTAGCCGTGGCGTTTTAAAGCGAGAAATACCTGTCTATCAGGAGAACGCGGTCGATGAGGATTTGCTCAACGAAGGTAAACGAAATCTGCTCAACTACGTGCAGAGCCGCGGGCACTTCGATGCGTCAGTTGACGTTCAAAAAGAAACCGGCCCGGACTTAGTCCATGTAATCTACCATATCGATCCTGGACCGCTGCACAAACTCGAACGCGTGGAAATCACCGGCAATAAGTACTTTTCCACGCAAATGCTTCGCCAACGCTTGCAAGTTCAGCCGGCAGGCAGATTCTTCTTTTCGGGACGCTACAGCGAAGCCTTACTGAAAAGCGATGTCGTCGGACTTGAGGCCCTGTACGTCTCCAACGGATTCCGTCAGGTCAAGATTCAAACCAAGGTGGACGACAATTATCGGCAGAGGCAAAATCATCTCGCGGTGCATGTCAAAATCGAAGAAGGACCGCAAACTCTCGTCGCTGCGCTGCATATTGTCGGGAACGAGAAAATCAATACCAAGACACTTCCTGAACTGAATACCGCGTCTGGCCAGCCGTACTCGGAGCAGAATTTAGCCACGGATCGCGACGCCATACTCAACTACTACTTCAATCACGGTTTTCCCAACGCCACCTTGGATATCACGGCCAACCCTCTTCCCGGAGCCGCTAATCGCGAAGATGTTACTTACGCAATCCACGAGGGCGAACAATTTGTTGTCAACCACGTGATGATCGCCGGACTCGAACATACACGCGATTACGTTGTGCAGCGGGAGGTACAAGTGGCTTCCGGGCAGCCCCTGAGTCAACAGGATATTCTGGACACTCAGAGCAAGCTTTACGATCTCGGCATCTTCAACCAGGTCGATACCGCGGTACAGAATCCGAACGGCACCGATCCCGAGAAAAATGTTCTCGTTCAGGTGCAGGAGGCGAAACGCTATACCTTTACTTACGGTGCGGGCCTGGAATTCGAAACTGGTCTGCCTTCCGGTACCACAGCTCCGGCGGGAGCGACCGGCGTCAGTCCTCGCGTGGCATTGGATGTCACTCGTCTCAACGTCGGAGGACGGAACCAGACTCTTACCTTCCAGTCGCACGTCGGCACTCTGCAGCAGCGTGGCTTGATCGGTTATGAAATCCCGAAGATCCTGAACAATGACCGCTTCAAACTCTTTTTTACGGCGTTTTACGACAACAGTCTTAATGTGGCCACTTTCACTTCACAGAGGCTGGAGGGCAAGATCGATTTGCAGCAGCGAATTGGCAGGCAACAAGTCAATCATTCCACTTCCATGACCTACCGGTTCGACTACCGGCGAGTGAAAGCGAGCAACTTCGCTGCGGATTTTTCACCCGCAGAATTCAGTTTATTTTCCCTGCCTGCCCACGTGGGCGGCCCAGGATTCACCTTCATACGCGACCAGCGTGATAACCCCCTGGAAAGTACCAAAGGGCAATACTTCACGCTGGATACCTTTGTCGCGTCCAGCTATGTCGGTTCGCAATCGGATTACGGCCGCGCTCTCGCCCAGGATTCCACCTATTACGCTTTTGGCCGGTCCAATCATAAATTTGTCTTCGCTCGCTCGACTACTCTGGGCGCGGAACAAGTCTATGGGGGTACCAGGATTCTGCCGCCCGGGTCCTGTCCCCTGAATAATCTGCAGACGGCCTGTCAACAGGATATTTCCATCATTCCGCTGCCGGAACTTTTTTTTGCCGGCGGTGGCAACTCTCATCGCGGCTTTGGGTTAAATCAGGCAGGACCGCGCGATCCCGGTTCCGGTTTCCCCGTCGGTGGCTCCGCTCTGTTTGTGAACAGCGAGGAGCTCCGCTTTCCGTCGATCAGCCTGCCCTATCTGGGAGAAGGGTTCGGTTTCGCGATTTTCCACGATATGGGCAATGTTTTTACCGCCGGACACGACATGCTGAAAGGCGTGCTGCGCTGGCACCAGCAAAATCCCGCGCAGTGCCTGCAATATAGTCCGGTCACGGCCGCTGCGTCCTATAACTATTGCGTGACTAGTTTCGACAATTCGGGTTATGACTACACCTCACATGCGATCGGATTGGGGTTGCGTTATAAGACACCTATCGGCCCTTTACGTTTCGATTTCGGGTACAATTTGAATCCGACGCTGTATCTCACCGGCTACACGCCGAGCACACAACTAACTCCTACGTCGGCGTTTACTCCGCAACGCCTGCAGCATTTCAACGTATTTTTCAGCATAGGGCAGCCGTTTTAATGAGATTTCATGCCAAGACGAAGATAACTGCGGCATTCGCGCTGCTACTCTGTGTTCCTATCTTTGTCCTTCCCAGTTCAGCGGCCGCCCCTCAGGTGATCGATCGCATTGTGGCGACTGTAAACGGACGCGTAATTTTGCAATCCGATTGGGATGAAGCGTTGTGCTACGAGGCGCTTCTCAGTAACCGCACCGTTGCCGATTTCACCACTGACCAACGGCGTGCGGTACTCGACCGCCTGATCGACCAGGAATTGCTTCGCGAGCAGATGAAATCGGCTGACTTCCGCCATGCCTCTGACGCCGAAGTTGCGGCCCGCATCGCCAATGCCCGCAAACAATATCCGCAAGGCGCTTCTGACGATGGTTGGCGGGCTCTCCTGGCGCGTTATAACGTCACCGAAAAGGATATTTTTGCCCACGTCCGGCAAGAGATCGATGTTATGCGCCTGGTCGATGCGCGGCTTCGGCCCGCGGTACAAATCGATGCCAAGTCGATCGAAGATTACTATCGCGATCAATTCGTCCCGAAGTTGAAGCAGGCGGGCTCCTCAGAGGTTCCTCTGGCCGATGTCTCCGCGAAGATCCGCGAACTGCTGACCGAAGAAAAGGTCAGCGAGATGCTCGTCTCCTGGCTGCAGACTCTGCGCTCCGAAGGTCAAATTCATATACCCGGCGTCACTCCTTCATCCAATGACCCGGGAGTTCAATCGCAGTGACCGACAAAGCCGCCGAGCCCGAGGGTCGCTGGTGGAAATATCTGGTTGTCGTTACGGCTGCTGTGTTCCTCTGCTTTGCGGGATTGGTGGTTTACACCACCACAGATTCGTTTCAGTCGATGGTGCGCCGCCGCCTGGTTGCCGAGGTCGAACGGATCACTGGGGGTCGCGCCCAGATCGGTACCTTCCATACCATTCCCTTTCGCATGCAGGTCGAGGTTCGAAATATCACGGTTCACGGTCGTGAATCTGCGAGCGAGATTCCTCTGGCGCACGCCGACGGCATTGTCGCCCGCTTGAAAATCAGCTCTTTGCTGCGGTCCGAGTTGGCCTTTGAAGAAGTCGTCCTGGATCAGCCTGTCGTCCATCTCGCGTTCTATCCTGACGGCACCACGAATTTTCCGAAACGCGCGGGTTCGCAGTCATCGATTCAGACAACGGTTGAACAACTCTTCGCGCTTTCGATCAATCGCCTCGAAATTCGCCACGGTCGCATTCTCTGGGACGACCAGGTCATGCCGCTCGACCTGGCTGCGCGCGATGTTTGGCTGCAGATGGATTACTCGTATCTGCATGCGCGCTACAATGGCCGCCTTTTGGTTGGTTTGGTAGATACCAAACTGCATGATTTCCGTCCCTTCGCCTGGATGAGTTCGGCAGAATTCAGTCTGGGAGCGGATTCTGCCGACGTCGACTCACTCAAATGGAATTCCGGCCATTCCAATCTGTTCGCCAGTGGTCGTGTTACAGATTTTCGGCACCCTCATTTGCAAGGCAGATACGACGTACATTTCGACCTAAGCGAAGCGGCCTCTGTCGCGCGGCGGCATGACCTTCGCAGTGGCTTTCTCGATCTCAAAGGAGAAGGGAACTGGTCGCTCGGTCAATTTGCCGCCACGGGCCTGCTCACGCTGCACGATCTCGCGTGGCAGGACGATCAGATAGCATTTGCCAAGGCTGCCCTGACAACCGGTTACTCCATCACTGACCAGCAAATCAAACTGTCAAAGCTGCAAGGTAAGATCTTTGGGGGAAGCGTTACCGGCGATGCCGAACTAAACCAGTGGCTCGCGTCCGAGCAGCATCTTTCGCCAGCGGCTAAAAAGACGCTTGACACTGCGGTCATTTCCTCAGCTCCTCCGTTGAATAAATCCCGCCAGGCAATTTCCAGACCGAAAACGTCCGCCATCCAAAGCGTGCTGATAGCACTGCGACTGCGCGACATTTCGAGCGAAGATGTCGCCCTGGCTCTGAATGCCCGCGCTCATCCGCTTCCGGATTTCCGTGTTGCGGGACTAGCTTCCGGGACCATCGAGGCTCGCTGGAAGGGAACTCGCCGGGATGCCGAAATTCAATTTGCTCTTGACGTCAATCCGCCGCCTATTTCTCTTGCCGTCCGAGTTCCGCTCACTGCCCACAGCACCGGCGTTTACTACGTGGCCACCGATACTCTTGATCTTCCACAATTCAACCTGACGACGCCTACAAGCCACGTTCAGGCCTCGGGCAAGTTATCTTCCAATTCGGCGCTTCGGCTTTCCGTTTCGTCTTCCAGTCTTGCTGATTGGCTTCCGCTGGTCGCTGCGGTGCGCGGACCCGCGTTGCTTCCCGTGGTTCTAAACGGACGCGCCACGTTTAACGGCAACTTAACCGGTTCTTTCTTTTCGCCCCAACTCGGCGGAAGCTTGCAGGTCGAAGATTTCGAAGTCAATATTCCGGCGACGACCAACAGCCACGCGCTTAAAACGCAATGGGATTCTCTTTCGACTTCGTTACAACTTTCCTTCGATGCCATCGCTCTTCGCAGTGCGAATCTGCGTCGAGACGAAATGTCCGCAGAGTTTGACGCTTCCTCCTCGCTCAATCACGGACATTTAACCGGTGATAGTCAATTCACAATTCGCGCCAATCTAGAAAACACCGATCTTGCGACGGTGCAAGCGCTTGCCGGATCCGATTATCCAGTCGTCGGTGCGGCCGATATGTTCCTGCAGGCCGCGGGCACAATATCCAATCCTCACGGCGACGGTAAAATCCATCTCAACCGCGCTACCTTCTATGGCGAGCCAGTTCAGCGATTCGATTCCAGTTTCCAGTTCGCTCACGGCGAGCTTGCGCTGGATAACATCAGTCTCTTCCACGATGATTCGGTCATCACAGGAAATGCCTCGTACACTCGCGCGACGCACGTTTTTCGTCTTGACGTCGTAGGAAATAATCTCGATATTGCGCACATTCGCCAGATTCCTACCAATCGTCTCGGCCTGGAAGGCCGCGCCGACTTTCAACTTAAGGCCTCCGGCACATCTGAAGCTCCCATTATTGACGCTAATGTTCATATCCGCGAACTGACTCTCGATCACGAGCTCCTGGGAGGTCTCAATTTACAAGCCGTCAGCCAGGGCAGCGAGCTGCAGCTTACCGGTACTTCCCAGCTGCAGCGCGGTTCGCTGCTCATCGGCGGCCATGTTCAAATGCGTGATGGTTACCCTGCCGACATTTCTTTTCACATGGATCAACTTGATCTCGATTCCTTGTGGCACGCTTATCTCGGCAACCAGCTCACCGGACACTCATCGGTGGCCGGTTCTCTCGATGTTCACGGTCCGCTATTCCATTTTTTACAATGGCGGGCGAATGCCGACCTCAGTGCGGTCTCACTCAACTTGGAAAATGTCGTGCTCCATAATCAAAATCCGATTCGCCTGGCGCTTGAGAATCGGATCATCAACATCCAACAACTGCACATGCTTGGGGAGGGAACTGATCTCACTGCTCGTGGCTCGCTGCAGCTTTCTGGTACTCGCGCCCTCGATCTGGCTGCCGACGGCCACCTCGATCTCAAACTGCTTTCTGGCTTCGACCCTGAGATCACCGCTTCTGGGCTTGTTACCATGGACATGACTGTCGGTGGAAGTCTTGACGATCCGCTGCCTCAGGGCCGTCTGCAATTTTCTGACGGATCGCTCTCGTATGCGACACTGCCTAGTGGCTTGAGCGGATTCGACGGTTCACTGCTGTTCACGCGTGATCATGCCCACATCGAGACACTGAGCGCCCGAACCGGCGGAGGCACTCTGACTTTTCAGGGTGATGCCACTTACCTCAACCGGCAACTGAATTTCAATTTGAGCACCATTGGCAAAGACGTTCGCCTGCGCTATCCTCCGGGCGTGAGTTCCACCGCCGACGCCGAATTGCACTGGGTGGGGACGCGCTCCGATTCGACAGTTTCAGGCCGAATCATGGTTAACAAGATCGCCGTAACCCCGGGTTTCGATTTTAGCTCCTACCTGGATCGTGGCCGCCAAGGCGCGACTCTGACCGTTGCGAACTCTCCGCTGAACAACATCAAACTGGATATTCATGTGCAGACCGCGCCGGAACTCCAGATGCGCACCGCCATTGCCCGGCTATCGGGTGACGCAGACCTTCGTCTTCGAGGGTCGGTGGCTCGTCCCGCCGTCCTTGGCCGCGTCGATATTCTTGAAGGCCAGGCGACATTCCATGGCACCCGCTTTACGCTCGAGCGCGGCGACATCAGCTTCGCCAATCCCGTCTCTATCGAGCCTCAGCTCAATCTTCAAGCTGCCACCCACGTCCGTAATTACGATCTGAATATCACCATTACCGGAACGCCCAATCGCGGATTAAATATTAACTACCGTTCTGAACCTCCGCTGCCGAAATCAGACATTATCGCCCTGCTCGCACTTGGCCGTACCGGCGATGAATCGGCGCAACTGCAGGAGCAGTCTGGCCAGAGCGTCTTTTCCGATCAAGCGACCGCTCTCATCCTGAGCCAGGCTCTGAACAGCACGGTCACCAGCCGGTTCCAGAGGCTATTCGGCGCCAGCAATATCAAGATTGATCCCCAAGGACTGGTTACCGAAACGAACCCCATCAGCAACAGCCCGCAGATTACCATCGAACAGGAATTCGCCAATAACGTGTCGCTCACCTATTCCACCAACGTCTCTCAAAGCTCGCAGCAGATCATCCAGGGCGAGTACTATTTCAATCGCAGCCTTTCTATCGTCGGCACGCGCGATCAGAACGGTGTCGTCAGCTTCGACCTTCAAGTCCGCCAGCGAAAGAAATAAAGTTGAGCGGAGCGTTGCGGGCGTGTCGTCTGATGGAGTTTAAGCTCAGTGTGGAGAGTCGATGCTCAGTCCGAACATGATCGACTTCAGCTCCGCCCGCCAGCGCATGGTAGACTCGCAACTTCGCGCCCGCGGCATTTCTGACGTAAGAATACTCGATGCGATGCTGCACGTCCCGCGCCACGAATTTGTTCCTAAAGCCCTTCGCGCCGAGGCCTACGAGGATCATCCGCTGCCCATCGGCGACGGCCAAACCATCTCTCAGCCTTATGTGGTTGCCGTTATGCTGGAATCGCTGCAGCTGGCCTCGACCTCTACCGTCCTCGAAATTGGCACTGGTTCCGGATACGTTACGGCACTTCTCGGGGAACTCGCTGCACAAGTTTTTTCCATTGAGCGGCACGCCGATCTTGCCTCTCAGGCGCGCACTATCCTGGCGGCACTTGGTTATTCGAATGTTCATATATTTACCGGCGACGGCACACTCGGTCTTCCGGCGCACTCCCCGTTTGATGCCATTATGGTTTCGGCCGCTGCCTTCGAGATTCCAGTCGCTCTGCTTTCGCAACTTCGCGAGGGTGGACGCATGATTATTCCCGTCGGCTCCCCGGAGTCCCAGCAGCTGCAATTCATTCGCATGCACAATGGCCAGCCCATTATCTCGCTCCGCGACTCGGTACGTTTCGTTCCTCTGATCTCTGACCGTGACTAAATTTTGCGTGGACCAGCTTCAATTCCACCGTTGTAAACTGCAAATCAGGATGCGTATAGCATGAGCGCGATTGGAGTGCTGCACGAGAAGCTGGTATTCAACCGCAGAGTAGAGATCCTTGCAGGCTGGTACGCGCAGCTCGTGCCGCGGTCCGCCCGCGTGCTCGACGTAGGATGCGGCGACGGTCTTATTTCCGCCGTTCTACAATCCCGCAGGCCAGATTTGGTTGTCAGGGGAATTGATGTGCTTGCACGCAGCCACACGCACGTTCCGGTTGATATTTTCGACGGATCGAGCATCCCTTTCGATGACCAATCGTTCGACGTAGTCCTTTTTTCCGACGTCTTGCACCATACGACTGATCCTGCAATTCTGTTGCGCGAGGCGCGTCGCGTATCGAGGCACAACGTGCTTATCAAGGACCACAATCGGAACGGTTTACTCGCGGGTGCGCGCCTGCGCTTGATGGATTGGGTGGGAAACGCAAGATTTGGGGTTGCACTTCCTTACAATTATTGGGCCGAGAGCCAATGGCGCGCTGCCTGGCAAGAAATTGGACTTAAGCCGGAACAAACTGTGACCGAGGTCGGTCTCTATCCTAGGCCCCTCGACTGGGTGTTCGGAGCCAAACTGCACTTCATCACGCTTCTGAAGCGAAGTTGAGTAAGAGCACTCTGATCAGATTCCATCCGCTGGCGAGCCTTCGTAATCCCGTCCGTCATTTCCGCCTCAGCCCCAAAACGCTCATGAAGAAACTGGCAAAGATGGTCTGCGCCCCTAGCGTTAGCAGTAACGCCGCCGGAATTACGATTCTCATCGTACGGGAATAGTCCAGCATGCCGAAGTGCTGTGCTCCCCAGGCGCCGACCGCGTATGCGGAAGCGCTGAATCCGACAATCGTCAGTACTGCTCCTGCTGCTACCCCAAGTTCAAGCGTGACATAACGGAAAAGCTTGTCCAACGCAGCATCGGGAGGTAGCAGCCCCTCGGAAATCGCAAATATTTTTGCAAAACATGCAAAGGCGATTGCCTGAAACCCAAGCAGCACGAAGGCGGCAGCGTATACCAGGGTGTGAACGTCGAAGGTAATTCCGGCCAGGGTGCGTGGAGCGGGCAACAGCCACAGGCCCAGCGCCGTGCCCAGCAGCATCAGTGCGATGCCGGGATAAAGAAATAGCCAGCGCGGACTATAGAGCAAAAAAAACCGCAAGGTGCGCCAGCCGTCGCGCCAGGTTCGCAAATGAGGAGGACGATTTCGTCCATCGGGAGAAAGCGTGGTCGGAACTTCCGCAATGCGTAACTCGAGTAGCGTGGCCTTCACCACCATCTCAGTGGCAAATTCCATTCCTGTGGTTCGCAATGCCATACGCTCATACGCGTCTTTTCGAAACCCGCGCAGGCCGCAATAGAAATCTCCTACTGGGCTTTTGAAAAACAACCGTCCCAGGCGGGTAAGCGCGGGATTGCCAAAATAACGGTGCAGAGCAGGCATGGCATTTTTTTGGATTCCACCTCTAAAACGGTTGCCCATCACCACGTCCGCGCCGTTGCGCAACTGTTCGACGAATCGCGGGATGTGTCCAAAATCGTAGCTGTCGTCGGCATCTCCCATCACTACATACTGACCGGATGCGGCCGCGATCCCTCCCATGAGGGCACTGCCGTAGCCCTTAGCTTGCACATTCACGACTTTGGCGCCCAATCGTTCCGCAATCTGTAGCGAGCCGTCGATGCTACCGTTGTCGGCGATAACAATTTCACCGGCAATACGGGATTCCTGCAGAGCCCGCTTGGCCTTGACGATGCAGGCTTCCAGGGTTTCGGCCTCGTTCAGGCAGGGCATGACAACCGACACCTCTATCGCTTCGACGTTTTTTCCCGAGGATGCAACCGGCTGACGATCCAGTTCCGCTCTAAGGGCAACCGCCACAATGACTCCTTATCAGGGAAATGCGTCTATTTGTTTTGAGTACCGGAATAATAGCAGGAACCGGAGCGAGTCTTGGCACTACTTATCCACAAAGAAATGCGCTCCGCTATGCCATGTTGCGACCTCTACACACCGCGTGATACAAGGCAATGGAACGGCATGTCAGTGATTCGCAGGGTTATCAGATCGTGCGTGATCTTCTTGTTGGGAAGTGAATCCAGACCCCGGACCATCGTTCGAGGACTGGCATCCGGTTACCGGATCAATGTTTCGCCCGCGGAAAAGTTGAGATATCTCCTCGGAACCGATGAGCCGCATCTGCAGAGGGCGATCCGGGATTACGTTGTCGCCGGTGACACGGTGTATGACATTGGCGCGAATGTGGGTTACGTATCCCTGTCACTGGCAAAGCGGGTCGGGCCCAAGGGTCGAGTGATTGCCTTCGAGCCGATTCCGAGCAGTGCCGAAGCCTTTCGGGAAAACATTGAGCTCAACGGAATCACCAACGTTCGGCTTTTGAATCTCGCGGCGTCAGATCAATCTGGCGAGGCGGTGATTCGAATGATTGAGAATTCAGCGACGGCAAGCCTGGTGTGGCATCGAAACGAGCCTTCAGCTACCGAACTTCGCGTTCGTACCGAGGCCATTGATGAACTCGTGGAAGCTGGCGAGTTCGGGCTTCCGACTTTTGTGAAAATTGATGTTGAAGGTGCAGAGGGTAGTGTTTTGCAGGGCATGCGCGACACAATTGCTGCCGCCCGGCCAGTCCTGTTTGTTGAGTGCTCCGATATAGGCCGCGAACAAACATGGCAACTGCTCGGGGAATTAAACTATCGCTGCCACTCGGCGATCACGCGGAGGGCTGTGAAAACATTCGAGCAATACCGGCATTCGGATTTTCTTTGGCTGCCGGAGCATTCGCAGGGCGGCCGGCGTCCAAGTTGCTTGGGACGAACGCAACAATCAGTGTAATATCCGTATTCTCGCTCGCCACATTGAATCGATGAAGTTCCGGATGCTGAAACGCTTTTTTATCAGATTTCGGTTGGAACCTGTTCTTCTGTTAGCAAGCCTCGCTTTGGGACTTTTCCACACCTGGTTGGGGCGTTACGCCATGGACCCGGATGGAATGTCTTACTTGGACTTGGGCCAATCCTTTTTTCGCCGCGACTGGGCCCATGCTATCAATGCTTATTGGAGTCCCTTGTACCCCTGGATCATGGGCCTTTTTCTCGGAGTCATGAAGCCGTCTCTGAGGCATGAATTTCCTTCAGCTCGCTTAGTGAATGCTGGCGTGTTTGTATTCGCTTTGTTTGCTTTTTGGTTTCTGTTGCACGCTTTGATGGCCTTTAGCCGTCTACAGCCCAGAGGTCCTGCGCCCGACGATGCAGCGCCTCTGCCCGAATGGATGATGGTGCTGCTCGGGTATTCGATTTTTTGGTGGATTGCTCTAGAAGTGAATCCGCCGTGGGAGATGACTCCGGATCTTGGTGTAACGGCATGCGTGTGTTTGGCCGCAGGGGTGATTTTACGTCTCAGGCCCGCGGACAAGATATGTCACTTCGTGTTATTGGGTTTAATTCTTGGTATTGGATATTGGACGAAGGCAATACTGTTTCCTCTGGGCTTCATAGCATTGGGAGCCGCATATTGGTGGAAGCGATCCCTCCCGGGCTGGGACCGCCGCATGCTGGTAGCAGCCTTGGTCTTTCTTTGCGTGTCAGCCCCTTTGGTTTTGCTCCTTTCACACCAGAAGAGAAGATTCACCTTCGGCGATTCTGGGAGGCTGAACTACGCGTGGTTTGTATCCCCGCGAACGTTTTGGAGAAATTGGCAAGGCGAAGTTCCTGGCAGCGGTGTTCCTGTGCATCCGACGCGCCAACTATTGCGTCATCCCGCGTTATTTGAATTCGACGGTCCGGTTGTCGGTACATATCCGCCTTGGACTGATCCTTCTTATTGGAACGAAGGCCTGAAGTGGCATTTCAAACTCAAACCTCAACTAGAGCAGCTTGCAACTACGGCGGCGAGCGAAGTGCGTCTGATGGTTCGCGCCCGGCCCGATTTGGTCGCCGGCGTCATAATTCTGGCGCTGTTGAGCGGAGGAATCTGGTTCTCGTCCCTACGCGAACTTTGGCCCCTGATCGCGATTTCCGCCTTTGGCATGGGGATCTATCTTCCTATGTTTGAAAATGACCGCTATCTGGGCGGATTTGTTCTGGCCTTATTTCTTACTTTCCTCGCCGCGGTGCGGCTTCGTCCGGGGCCGAGAAAACTCGCGGCAAAAGTTGTTGTCGCCGTGTTTTTCACTATGACATTGGCAACCGCGGACTATACAGTTCGCGTGGCCACGAATCACTTTGCAATACCGGGAAACGGGCCCAACTCGACAATACCTGACACCACGGCGGCCGCGGAGCTCCAACAAATGGGGCTGCAGCCGGAGGATAAAGTGGCGGTTATCATGAACGGAACGGGTGCCTATTGGGCCCATTTGGCCAAGTTGCGGATCGTAGCGGAGATAATGGATACCGGCCACGGGTCAAAGGAGTTCTGGGACGCGTCTGAAGAAGTGCAACGTCAGGTATACGATCTCTTCGGCCAGGCCCACGCCAAATTAGTGGTAGCAAACTGTCCCGCCACCCCCAACATGCCGAAGGGGTGGGAGCAGATGCCGGGAACGCCTTACTGCCTACGCCTTCTCAGGTAAGAAGCGCAGACCCTCGCTCTCCTGATTTGCGTAATTCGGCGGGTTTCTCCGAGGGTAACGCATCCAAGAACGAAGATTCGACCGAGCTCCATTCTGAGGACGGATCACATCCGAACTCTCTCCCTGCCTTACAATCTTTCTGTGCCTCTTCTTCGCAACTTGCGTGTCACGCTGGAAATGATTAAGTGGGAGCACTCTATTTTCGCTCTCCCTTTTGCGCTGTGCGGGGCGATGCTTGGCGCCTCGGGTCTGCCTACTGCACATCAACTTTTCTGGATCGTCGTCGCCATGGTAGCTGCGCGGTCTGCGGCTATGGCCTTCAATCGTCTGGCTGACGCGAGTATCGACGCAGCTAATCCCCGCACTCGTACCCGGGCGTTGCCGGCTGGACATTTGTCGCCCGCATTTGTTGCAACTTTCATCATCGTTTCCTGCGCCATTTTTATTCTCGCTGCCTCGCAACTGAATCGACTCACTCTCTGGCTCTCGCCGGTTGCGCTGGCTGTCCTGCTGCTCTACTCGTATACCAAGCGCTTTACGCGACTGTCGCACCTCGTGCTCGGCCTGGCTCTCGGTATCGCGCCGTCCGCCGCATGGATTGCGGTTCGCGGTTCGCTTGATCCTCGCATCCTGCTGCTTACTGCCGCTGTTACTTTCTGGGTTGCGGGATTCGATATTCTCTACGCCTGTCAGGATCTTGAGTTTGACCGTGATGCCGGGTTGCACTCAATCCCCCGATACGTCGGTATTGGGCCGGCGCTTTGGGTTGCGCGGATTTTCCATCTCATCATGCTTGGCCTTCTCGTGGCTTTGATCCCAGCCTTCGGGCTCGGACGACTTGCGTTGGCTGGAGTTGCCGCAGTTATGCTGCTGCTGTTGTACGAACATTCGCTGGTCAAGCGCGACGATCTCAGCAAACTTAACGCCGCATTCTTCACCATGAACGGGGTTATCTCAGTGGTCTTTGCGTTGTTCGTCGCCGCAGATCTCCTGTTCCGAAGGTGAAAACAGCAGGCCTAAAATAAAACGGGCGCCTCACCCCCTGCGGTGAGAACGCCCATTTTCCCCATCCCTCTGCGTGTTTGAGGGTGTGAAGATCGCGCCGGCATTCGCCTTGCCGAACACGCACCCATCATGCCGGGCCTTACACGCTCTTTTGTCAGGCGCATGTCTACAATTTGTAAAAACCTACGTACGAGGAAGGGAGCCCGTGAAGCTGGAGAAGTTAAACGAAGAGCCCTCCATGGCTGGACTGTCTACGCGGAAATACTTGCGGTAAGCCGCGATCCAGTCGGTCGAAATATCGCGCTGGGCGGTTGCCAGATCCACATCGCCGAGGCACACCATCCGATGCAGGCGATCTTCCAGTTGATCCTTTACGTGAGCGTTCCACAGCGTGTTTTCGTAAGGTTCAGGCCAGAGATTGCGAATATCGGTGGCGCCCCCGAGTTCGGGGGTAATCAGGTAGTCCACTTCATATTCATTCGGCTCTGGCGGAGTGACGCCGTACTCTTCAAACACCTTGCGCTTCAGGTATGCCGGGACCTCAGGCACATTCTTGGCGGTCGTTCCGCAAACCTCACGCTCCGTTACCGGAACAGTCGCCCCCGGCGTTAAGCGCAGATCCGGTTCCTCCCTATGCCCAAGCGCGGCCGATAGCGCTCGCGTCCCCTCCGGACGGTGTAACCGCATCGGTAGCAGAAACAATAAAGCGATTCCAACGCTTGCCAGAACCGCTACCTGCCAGTAGCCGGCAAAAACGGGCCGAGCCAAACGCAACCATCTATCTCTGCTTTCCTGCGCCGACAATTCTGCCAGCCGCGTTTTGAGCACGGCGCGTGGTCCAGTCTCCGACGGCAACTCCGCATCCCAGGCTGTTCGATGAGCCTCGCTGACTCTAGACAGAGTGCTCTCCAATTCTGCCGATCGGGCCCCGCACTGGGAACAGGACTCCAGATGAGCCTGAATCCGCCTGCTGGAATCGGCGGGCATTTCTCCGTCTGCGTGCAGCAACAGCTCCTCATCTGTCACATGAAGATGTTCTTGCCTCATGTCCTAACCTCCATCCGCCCGGCCCAGTCTTTCCAGCGACCGCGCCAACGATGCCGCCACCGATCCCAGAGAAATCCCCAAAGCTCCCGCGATTTCCCGGTAGCGCAAACCCTCTGCCCGCATGATAAGGCAGCTTTGGTCCTGCTCCGGCAGGGCATTCACCACCGCCAGCAAGCGCTTCTGTCTTTGCCGGCTCTGCAATTCTTCTTCAGGGTTCGGACCCAGGTTCGCATGCCGCCCCTGCAAAGTTTCGTCGAATTCCACGATCCGCCGCAGCTGCAACTGGTTTGCCGCGCGCTGTTTCAGAGCGAGATTGCGCGCCACGCGGAACACCCAGCCCCGAAGGTTCTGCCGCGATTTCCCGCGCTGCAAGTGTTGGAACAACAGCAGGAAAGATTCCTGCACAATTTCTTCGCCATCGTGCACCGATAAGCCCAGCGCGAGCAGATAACGCAGAAGCCGTTCGCGCAGTTCTTCGAATAACTCCACAACCTCGATTTCCAGAGACGAAGAAACCCGCGAACCCGCCTCAGCCTGTGCCGACAGAGGCCACGAGAAAATGGAATCGGAAGAAAACGACAAAACATGCACCTTAGATTAAGAATGCGGAGGAGACCCCGAGCTTAGCACATTCGGCTTCCAGTCTATGTGGCTAGTTTGTTACCAGAGCGCAAAATAATGTCTGAACAAATCGCAGCCAGAAAGAATGTTCCACGGTACTGCCTGCCCATCAGCCACGCAGCGGACGTCGCCTGACTTGGACCCATAAAAACAAGAAACAAAACGAGTGCAGAGTACGAAGCACGGGAATACCTGCTTCACAGCAGAGCGCCACCAACGCGAAGGCAGCTATCCGGAAGGGAAGTATTTTTGCATACTCTGAAGCCAAGCCAATTGGTTAACAATTAAAAATGAAGAAGGCGCTGACAATTACCGCACTTCTATGGACTCTTCCCATGCTTGCGCAAAGCACCACTGGGGAACTTCGTTTAACCGTCGCCGACCCCGCTGGATTGGGTGTGAAAAGTACAGTTGAACTCGTCAGCCAAGGCAACGACTATCGCCAAACATTCAGTACCGACGATCAGGGTAACCTGGACGCCAAGCGCCTGCCCTATGGAATCTACGAGATCCATATCGAGGCGCAAGGCTTCGCTCAGGTTTCCGAATCGGTTGAAATACGTTCCGCGCTTCCCCTGGATCGCACGATTCGGCTAAAAGTGGCTTCGGTTTCCGAATCGGCGAATGTCAGGGCCTCCCGCACGTTGGTCGATCCCTATCGCGCAGGTTCGGTCAATGAAATCGGTTCAGAGACCATTCAAAATCGACTAACCGCACTGCCCGGCCGCTCCATGCAGGATCTGGTGAACGCGGAACCGGGCTGGCTTTATGAAGGCAATGCGGTTCTCCACCCCCGCGGATCGGAATATCAGACGCAATTTGTGGTCGACGGCATACCGCTTACCGACAACCGCTCTCCCAGCTTCGGTCCGGAGCCAGCCGAAGCCGATGACATCGAGTCCATCAAGATTTATACCGCTGGCATTCCCGCAGAATTTGGCAGGAAGATGGGCGGCGTGGTTGAGGTCAATACTCTCAAGAACCAAGACCCGGGATTCCATGGCGGGCTCACCATGTTCGGCGGAACCTACGACACGGCTGGAATCAATACCCAAGACCAATACACCTGGGGCAAGAATACGTTTGGCCTGAGCGCCTCCGGGAACATGACGGGCCACTATCTCAATCCGGTGGTCCCTGACAATTACACCAACAACGGCACCATCGGCAGCTTTTCAGTGAGCTACGAACGGGATCTCACACCGAAAGATCGGCTGACCATGATTGTCCGCCATGAACTCGCGCGCTATCAGATCCCCAACGAACTGGTGCAGCAGAACGGAGCGTTTGTGCCGAACTCGGACAACACCGTCGGCTGTCCCCCCGGCCCCGCCGGAGAGCCACCGGTCGACTGCGTATTCATTCCTGGAGGGCAGCTGCAGACGGGCGACAACTTTGAAACTATGGGGAGCATTTCCTACCAACACATTTTTTCCTCTGACGCGATAGGCTCGCTGCGCGGAATGGCCCGCGATAACTCCACCGACTTTTCCTCCAATCCGGCGTCATGGCCCCTGATTGCAACCCAGCACAACGATTTCAAGGAGATTTATTTCAACGGCAGCGTTTCCATCCATCATGGCAGGCAGGAATGGAAAGCGGGAATCGAATCCGACAACATATTTCTGCACGAAAACACCAGTTACGTGATACCCGACTGCGCCAACCCTGACGACGCTCGATGTCCTATCAATATTGGAATTTTGGACGCGGGTGCGGCAACCTTTGCCTTTACAGGCAGCCGTCCCGATCTTGAACAATCCGCCTACGTTCAGGATGCCATTCGGCTCGGCAACTGGTCGGTAAACGCGGGGCTGCGGTGGGACCACTACCAGTTGGAGGTGAACCAGAACGCGGTGAGCCCGCGCATCTCCATCTCGCGCTACCTTCCTTCTATCGGCTTAAATATTCACGGCTCCTATGACCGTATCTTCCAGACGCCATCCTTCGAAAACATCCTCTTAGCCAGTTCTCCGGCCGCAGAGGCCATAGACACCAGCGTTGCCGCGGTGCAACTGCCGGTCCAGCCTTCTCACGGCAACTATTATGAATTGGGAGCCACGAAAGCGTTCTTTGGCAAGCTGCGACTGGATGCGAATATGTTCCGTCGTCAAGCGAACAATTATGCCGACGACTCCCAAATTCTGAGTACCGGGATCAGCTTCCCCATCGCGTTTGAGAAAGGCATCCTCTACGGCGCGGAGGCCAAGCTCGAAGTTCAGCAATGGGGCCGGTTCTCGGGCTTCGCCAGCTACTCCTACATTGTCGGCAATGTCTGGAACCCGGTAACCGGCGGCCTGTTTCTAGGGGATGACGCCACGGGCGCGACGACTCAACTCACCGGACATTTCCCCGACTCACAGGACCAGCGGAACACGGTCCGCTCCCGCGTCCGCTATCAGCTCGCCCCGCGGTTGTGGGTCGCCGTGGGAGCCGATTACAACAGCGGACTGCCGTTTCAACCGGATTTAACCCCGCAGCAATATGTCTCGGAATACGGTCAAGTCGTGGTGAATCATCTCAACTTTAATCTCGGCCGCATCAATCCGTACTTCACGCAAAATGCCTCGGTGGGCGTCGATCTCTACCAGCACGAAAAACGCTCGGTACGCTTTCAGGGCGACGTCGCGAACCTGGGCAATACGCTTGAACTGATCGACTTCGGAGGATTGTTCTCCGGCAACGCAATCGGTCCGGCGCGCCAATATACCTTCCGTCTGGTATCGAAATTCTAGGCGGAGTTCGTGTGGGGACAGCGGCCTTCGGCGGTCCGGCGGGCGCAGCGCGGCCTATCCGGCTCGCTTGAAATATTGCACCGCTCGTTCATGCTTTTGAGCTGCAGCTTTGGAAGAGAATGTTCCCAGGTTTTTTCGCTTCCCGGTCTTTGCATCTTTCTTGCGGGAATACAGACGATATTCGCCGGATTGTAGTTTGCGAATCATGCAGGAGAGATGCGCTTCCTCGATCTCTAGTTGGCAAAAAAGAGGACGCTTTCGCGTCCTGGTTTTTTCTTTCCTACCTCAAAACGGCACTCGTAATTCTTAACTGCCCGCAACCATCTCCTTCGGAGCACCACCATCCACGTCGGCCTGATTGAACACGACATTCGCTCCCATATGCGCCGGCCGCGGGGCCAGCATCTGCTCCTTGCGATAAACCAGATTGCTGGCGTTAAAGGTTGCCAGCTCAAAGCCATGGCCATGCGTAATCGCATCTGTGGGGCAGGCCTCGACACAGTACCCGCAAAAAATACACCGGTTGTAATCGATGTTATAGACCTTGGCGTAGCGTTCGGCGCCGCTGACGCGCTGTTCGGCCGTGTTATCGGCGGCTTCGATGTAGATACAATTGGACGGGCAGTTGGCGGCGCACAGGAAACAGGCTACACATTTTTCCAATCCATTTTCGTCGCGCTGCAAAACGTGGGCGCCGCGGAAGCGGGCCTCAACACGCGCTCCGCGCAACGGGCCTTTGCCATCCGGGTAATTTTCAACCGTCGTGGGTTGGAACATCTCCATAAAGGTGATGCTCATTCCTTTGGCGACGGCAGCGATGTTTTTCAGGACTGACATACGCTCCTAGTATACCGAAATCAGGGCAGGTAATTATCCCCAACAACGGGTCAGCGCCACTTCCACAACTGCTTCCACGCCTGAACCAGGATCTGCATCTGCTTGGGACTGGGCAGGCGATGATAGATCAGACGGCAATCGCGGTATGCGTGATCATAAAAGTCTCGAACCGCGCCGACACTGAGGTGGGCAAGATTATGCCGAAGCTGTTTTAGATCGTCTTCACTCAGCACTTCGGCTTTCTTATGATCTGGCCGCCGAGCCATGCGGACGATGCTACCACATTCGCCATTCATTCGCCCCTAGGCGTTTTTCGGAACCTGGCTTACTCTGCTCTGGATTGTATGGCCGATGTTGGTGTCACACATTCGTGCTCGGCAAATTGGAGTTTAAGATTCTCCTGAGCATCAGTTACGCGCTTGGCTGAGGCTAATGGCACTTTGAATTCGTGATTGCACAACGTGCAGATGGCGACGGCAGGAGTGGTTCCGAGCCACTTCAGCACTCGAAGATTACGTTTCGGCATAGCGTAGATATCTAACGCATGGTTTGTTCAATTTCAGAAATCCAGTCGGGACGCTTCAGAACTTCGCGAGGCTTCGGACCGTCGGCAGCGCCCACGATGCCATCCTGCTCCATAAGATCGATCAGATGAGCTGCGCGCCCGTAGCCGATGCGTAGCCGCCGCTGCAGCAGGGATGTGGAGGCTTTGCCAAACTCTACGACTAGCTTAACCGCATCCTGATATAGAGGATCATCTTCTTCGCCGCCTGATCCTTCAACATTGTCTGTGGCGCCGGCAGATTCACGCTCATCTTTTGGAGCTTCGAGGAATTGCTGCTGATATTCCGCCGAGCCTTGCGCTTTCCAGAATTCGACCACGGCCGCAATTTCTTTTTCCGTAACCAGCGGGGCGTGGAGTCGATGCACCCGCGCCGAACCCGAAGGCAAATAGAGCATGTCGCCTTTGCCCAGGAGCGCTTCGGCGCCGTTGGCGTCGAGAATCGTTCGTGAATCCACTTTCGTGGCCACGCGGAAGGAAATTCGCGCGGGGAAATTTGCTTTGATCAATCCCGTGATTACGTCGACCGATGGCCGCTGCGTTGCCAGTACCAGGTGAATGCCCACCGCGCGCGCCATCTGCGCCAGACGCGTAATGGATTCTTCGACGTTCGAGGAATCGAGCATCATCAGATCCGCCAATTCGTCGATGATGATCACGATGTAAGGAATTGGTTTGTCGTCGGAATCTTCCTCGAACAGGCTCGGCGTAGCGCTATCGAAGAGCCGATTGTATTGGTCGATATTCCGTACGCCTTTCGCGGCCAGCAGTTTCAACCGCCGCTCCATTTCCCGTACCGCATTGCGCAGGGCGTTTGCGGCGAGTTTCGGTTCGGTGATGATCGGCGTGTACAAATGCGGAACACCTTCATAGTTGCCCAGTTCCAGCCGCTTCGGATCCACGAGGATCAATCGCACCTGGTCCGGTGTGGCCTTGTAGAGAATCGACATGATGAAGGCGTTGATGGCTACGCTCTTGCCGGCTCCCGTCGAGCCGGCGATCAGCAGGTGGGGCATTCCAGCGAGATCGGCGACCACGATGCGGCCGTTGATATCTTTGCCCAGGGCCATGGTCAGCTTGGACTTCTGCCCCATGAATTCTTGTGATTCGATATTCTCACGCAGCCAGATGATTTCGCGCTCGCGGTTTGGCACTTGAATGCCTACGGTCGATTTTCCCGCCATGCGCTCGATCAAGATGCTTTCGGCTTTCAATGCGAGACAAAGATCGTCCGTGAGGTTGGTGATGCGGCTGTATTTGATTCCGGCATCCGGCTTGAACTCGAATGTAGTGACTACTGGCCCCGGGTTGATTTGCGTGATTTGGCCGTGAACCTCGAATTCAGCGTACTTTTCGGTGAGCACTTGCGCCAGCAGTTTCAGCTCGTCGGCATCCACCACCTGCTGCTCATCCGGACGCTGCAGCAAACTGCTCGATGGCAACTTGTAGCCGCCGGCGATCTTCGGCATCGTCGTTTTGGCCCTGTGATCGCTATCGGCGCGTTGCGTGACTTCAGGATCGACTGCAGCTTCTGCAGCGGTCAAAGATTCGGAGAGAACTCCGCCGGTTGGTGGAGGAGTAGAGGCCACTTGGCCCGGTTCCGGCTCGAACATGCGTTCGATGCCAGTGCGGCGCGGTTCTGGCGCCACTCTCGCCAGCACAGTTGGCTCGCCTGGCGCAGCGTGGCGCGAAGGAATCAACTGGGTTTTCACTAGGGGCTTCGACACGCGGCGCTTGTCCAATTCCTTCTGCTGCCGCCGCTTGGTGCGATCTTCCTGCCAATCCTGAAAACGGTTCCAGAGAGCTGTCACAAATGCGAAGCGGGTCGGAACCCAAAGTTGGATCGACGAAAACGAAAACGCCGTTGATAGATAGAGAGCGACGGCTAGTATGCTGGCGCAAACGATGTATGCACCGGCTACGTTCAAGTAATGGATTAGCACATCGCCGACCACGCGACCCACGAGACCTTCAATCGGGATGACGCCCAGCCAGCGGAAGTTTCCCGGCAGCAAAGCGAGCAATGCCGGGACGAACATCAGTAACCAGATTCCGCCTAGGCTCTTGGCTACCGGAGATTGAATCTTGCGCGAGGCGAACCAGCGGATACCCAGCATGAAAGGAAAGATCGGCAGCAGAAACGCGCCGATGCCAAAGAATTGAAGCATCAAGTCGGAGATGAAAGCTCCGACCATGCCGATCCAGTTGCGGGCGGCGTGAGTTCCGGTCAGCACCGAGGCGCTGTTGAGTGAAGGATCGAGCGGCGAATACGACGCGAGCGCGAGGAAAAGGAGGAGCGCAGAGACGCACAACAGGAAACCGATCAGCTCATTTAGCCGCCGATTGCCCGTGGGCACAAAGATGCTTGCCAGAAAACGCATGTGGGCCACTTTTTTGCACGGAGTTAAAGCCATCCGTGGCGCAAATCGGCCAGAGCCTCATCATTATGCCAAGAAGCGCCTGCGGCGGCAATGACGGAATTTGTCGGGAGTGTACAGTTGGCTTCCGGCTGCAGCAAAAGCGGTAAACCACTAAGAACACGAAGTTTCACAAAGGTTTGTGTTCTCTGGTTCCTTCGCGATCCTTAGTGCCCTTCGTGGTTAAAAGATTCTATCCCGCCAATCTCGAAGCAAATGCCAGCACCAGCGCTCCCAAAATGATGCGGTATACCGCGAAAGGAGCGAAGCCGCGCTTTCTCACGTACGCCATGAACCACGCCACCGAAGCGTAAGCGACGATGTAGGAGACAACGAAACCGATAGCCAGAACGATCCATCCATGGGCATCGATCTGCGAAACGCCAATGGGATTCGCTCCCTTGCCGCGCAAGGATTTCAGCAGGTCATAGCAGGTCGCCGTCACCATCGTCGGAATAGAAAGAAAAAACGAGAACTCCAGTGCCGAGGCCCGCGACATTCCCGCAATTTGCCCCGCCGCAATGGTTGACATCGAACGCGACGTGCCAGGAAAGACTGCCGATAGAATCTGGCACGCGCCGATCCAGACGGCTTGAGCCAGTGACATGCTCTCCATCTTCCAGGTGTGGATGCGGCCTCCGCCAGCTGATGGACCGGCGGCCTCCGATTTGGAATTCATGGCGTCAACGATCCACATGACGATTCCACCTACCAGCAGAGCGGTGCCCATGATGGTGAGACTTTCCAGATGTTTGCCGATTACCTTGGTCAGCAGAAAAGCGGGAATCGCGGTGACGACGAAAGCCACCATCGTGAGCCCGAGAGGATGAGTCAGGGCATTTCGGTCTCCTCTTTCACCGCGTGGAAAGGTCGATATGAACTTGGCAATCCGGTCGCGAAAATAGACCGGCAAACACAGGATCGCGCCCAACTGGATCACGATGGTGTACATCTTCCAGTAGCCGTCGGATAGACTGATGTGCAGCAGCGCTTCTGAAATCCGCAGGTGCGCGGTGGAACTTACCGGCAGAAATTCGGTGAGACCTTCCACGATTCCCAACACCAGTGACAGCAAGTAGTCGTTCAATCTACCTCCGAAAGTAAGGGCAACAGTATCGCAGAAAAACTTGGCGAGGTGGTTACCAGATAGAGTTCACGGGCTTGAATCGCACAGATCGCGAAGAAACGCTCGTGAAGAAACGC